>JAWOCM010000092.1:0-17936 GCA_046483795.1 Desulfuromonadales bacterium
GCTGTTGAGTTCGATGGAACAGGTGATCTCACCGTTGCGTCTGCCAAGCGCCAGCCGCATCGGCGGTTCGCCGGACACGATGACGCGATTGGCCAGCAGCGGCGAGAGCTGGTCGTTCAGGGGGGAGGCGATCTTCTGCAGAATCCCCCGCTTTTCCGGAGGCCTCTTTTGATCGGGCAGCATGCCCAGAGCCCCCTCGCCGGCAAAAAGGTAGCAGGACGCAGCGCATCCGCCGCCCCGCTTCAGGGCGATGCCGCTGATTCCCTTTTTTCCGGAGACGATGGTCTTCACCGCGTCGAGTTTTTCTGTCTTCCCATGATGTTGTTCATAGCGATGCTGCAGCAGATCGTCGAGCCCGGAGGGCGAAATGCCGGAGGGGCGGATGGAACAGTGCCACAGCAGAGCGGCCTCGGCGACGGTCAGATCGCTCGCGGCCGTCAGGGAGAGTCCGGAAAAGAGCGTTTCCAGGGCCGTCAATCCGTCCCGGTCGGTGACATGCTCGTCCAGATAAGGTTTGAGGGGCCGGTTGAGGGGACCGAGCCCGACCCGGTGTATCGTCCGGCGCAGGTTCAGAAAACCGCGGCCGAGTGGTGTCAGAAGAGCCCGGCCGTTCTTCCGGAGCAGATCTTCCAGTCGTTCCCCTCCGGTGGCCAGAGTCTCCAGCACCTGGCGGACCTGCCCGTGACCTGTCGGCAATTCCCGGCGTAATTCCTCCTTGAGTGGCATCTGTCCGCTGAACTCGATGCGCACGCGGGGCGTGAAAACCTGAAAAGGCCTGGCGGATGTGTAGCAGGAGCGTCCGTCGAGGGTGTCCAGAAGGCTTTCGAGATGCAGCGAGGAGAATAGCCAGTTCGGAAGAGCGGACTGCTCGTCCCGGAATGTCAGAATGCGATACCCCTGGTGCGCGAGTCGCACGGCGGCAAAACGCGAGGCCAGACTTTCGCCGATAATGATCACATCGTAGTTGTGTTGAAACATCAGAAGTCCGTGAGGGGTGAGGAGTGAGGGGTGAGGGGGAAAGGATGTATTACGCCAACGGTGGATTCACGATCGCGCCGTCTTCGCCGTCCGGGGGAGGGACGATGCGGACTCGTCGGCCTTCGATCCGGAGGCGTCCTTCGGCGAAGAGCTGGATGGCGCGGGGGTAGATGCGATGCTCCTGCTGGAGGATGCGGTTTGAGAGGGTGTCTTCGTCGTCGTCGTCCAGTACGGGAACGGCGGCCTGGATGATAATCGGGCCGGTGTCTGTGCCGCCATCGACGAAGTGGACTGTACATCCGGAAAAGCGGGCGCCGTACTCGATCGCGTGGCGCTGGACGTTCATCCCGGGGAAGGCCGGAAGGAGGGAGGGATGGATATTGACGATGCGCTCCGGAAAGGCTTCGAGCATGGTCGAGGTGAGAAGGCGCATGAAACCGGCCAGGCAGACCAGTTCGACCTGCTCGTCGCGAAGAGCCTCGACCAGGGCGGCATCGAAGGACTCGCGGTTTTTGAATTCCCGGTGATTGACACAGCGGGTCGGAATGCCGGCCTTGCGACCGCGTTCCAGGGCACCGGCAAGCGGGTTGTTGCTGACGACCACGGCCACCTCGGCATCGATACTCCCCTGTTGGCAGGCATCGATGATCGACTGCAGATTGGTCCCCCCTCCGGAGGCCACTATTCCGAGACGCAGCTTCTTGCTCACAATCACGCTCCTGAAAAATTCATTTTACCACCAAGACTCCAAGTCACAAAGAAACGCAATTGCTCTAACGCATTGATTCCCTTGGTGTCTTCGTGTCTTTGTGGTGAAAGCCTTTGTTTGGGATGTCGTTCCGATACGTTATTGCTTTGGGCCTCTTACACAGAATTCCGATTTTCATCAGGTGAGGCCTCTACACCTCACCGCTGGTCATTACTCGAAGACGACCTGCGGGTCGCCTTCGCGGCATTTGGCGACCTTGCCGATGACCCAGGCGCGCTCCTTGAGGCCGGACAGGCGGGTGAGGACATCGTCGACCTGCTCTTCGGGAACGATGACCGTCATGCCGATGCCGTTGTTGAAGGTTCGGTACATTTCCATATCGTCGATATTTCCGCCTTTTTGCAGAACATCGAAAATAGCCGGCCGCTCCCAGCTGTTGCTGACCAGACGGGCCTGGCAATGGCGGGGCAGCACCCTGGGGAGGTTTTCCAGAAGGCCGCCGCCGGTGATGTGGGCAAGCCCCTTGATGGTGAAGTCGCGTATCAGGTTGAGAACGCTCTTGACGTAGATGCGCGTGGGGGTCAGCAGCTCCTCGCCGAGCGGTTTTTCCAGTTCGGCGATCCGGGAATCCATGTCGAGTTCCATCTTCGTGAAGAGGACCTTGCGGGCCAGGGAGAAGCCGTTGGAATGCAGACCGCTCGAGGCGATGCCGATAATGCGGTCGCCCACATGGACGGAGGAGCCGTCGATGATGTTTTCGGAATCGACGATGCCGACGGAGAATCCGGCCACGTCGTATTCGCCGTCCATGTACATGCCGGGCATTTCCGCCGTTTCTCCGCCGATCAGAGCGCAGCCGGCCTCGATGCAGCCCTCGCTGATCCCTTTGACGACTTCGGCCGCCTTCTCCGGGCTCAGCTTGCCGGTGGCCAGATAGTCGAGAAAGAAGAGCGGTTCGGCGCCCTGGACCACGATATCGTTGACGCACATGGCGACCAGATCAATGCCCACGGTGGCGTGATTGTCGGTCATGAAGGCGATTTTCAGCTTGGTTCCGACCCCGTCCGTGGCGCTGACGAGCGTCGGCTTGGTGTATTTGTCGAGCCCCAGCGAGAAAAGCCCGCCGAATCCCCCGATGTTCGTCAGGACTCCCTGGCGGTTGGTCGCCTTGACCATCGGCTTGATCATCTCGACAAAACGATTGCCGGCGTCGATATCGACTCCGGCGTCCTTGTATGTGGATTTTTCCTGTTCTTTCAAACCTGTTGTCTCCTCGGAAAATAGCTGCCCATTTGTAAATCAGGGCTCCACGGATTGTCAATGGAAAACGCCCTATTTCTGATGCTTTCACAAGAAAGCAAAATAGCAGATGTCTAAGCAAGAAGCGCCACATGCAAGGCGCGCGATTGTCGAGCAATGAGGCGTACTTACGTACGTCGAAGCAGCGAGAACAATTGCGGCAACGCAGCAGTTGGTGAGTTCTTGCGACGCCATCATTTCTGACTTTACAGGGGGGTGGGGCTATTCTATGATACCTGTCCTTATTGTATACAAAAATCAGCTTTTTGCAGAGGTGTTCGAAAGGAAGGCTTTTTTGTCCGAGGCGTGGCGGATCACATCCCTCGAACTGGCGGATCTGGACAGGGTGCTCGCCGTGGAGCGGGCCTGTTATCCCAACCCCTGGTCGCGGGATCTGTTCCTCCGGGAATACGACAATCCGAGCTCGAACGTCGACCTGCTCCTGGAGGGGAACGAACTGGCCGGCTACCTTGTGAGCTGGTATCTGCACAAGGAACTGCAGATAATGAACGTGGCGACGGCCCCGGCGTTTCGGCGGCGGGGGGTCGGGCTCGCCCTTCTGCGCCAGGCGATGGAGCGGGCCCGGAAAAGGGGCCTTGAACGGACGGTCCTGGAAGTACGGACCGGCAATGCCGGCGCCATCGCTCTGTACGAATCGCTCGGTTTCCGGCGCGATGCCGTGCGAAGACGATATTATGTCGACGGCGAAGACGCCCTGCTGATGAGCCGCAAGGAAGAAATCGGCTCGTAGCATCATAACCAAGAGCCAAAAACTTTCGAAGCTATATCCCAAAACAAAGGCTTTCACCACCAAGGCACCAAGACACTAAGAAAATCAATGTGATAGAACTTATTCCTCCTTGGTGCCTTGGTGTCTTGGTGGTAAATTGAATGTTATTTTGGTGGCTTTTACAAGCGACCCTTCTTTTTGAATATAGTATCTTTTCTCCAGGAGAAAACCGTCACGATGAAGAATTACAAGACCATCATCCTGTCCAACCAGGAGATCTCTCCCGGTTATTACCGGATGAAAATACTGGCGCCCGGGATCGGCGAGCTGGCCCGGGCCGGTCAGTTCGTCATGTTCCGGGTTCAGCGCTCCCTGCCACCGCTTCTGCGGAGGCCGTTCGGCATTTTCAGGACCGGTTTTCTGCCGGCCGACTGCGAAGGGATGCCGGCCAGGGAATACTGCGAAATCCTCTACAAGGTCGTCGGCCGCGGTACCGAAATCATGCAGGAACTGCACAAGGGCGATCATGTGGAGCTGATGGGGCCCTTGGGCCGCGGCTTCGATGTCGGCGACCCGGTGGAGGACAAGATCCTGGTCGGCGGAGGCATCGGACTGGTGCCGCTGTACATGCTGGCCGAGGAGCTGGTGAAGAGCAGCCGGGTACGCCTGCTCATGGGCGGACGCAACCGGGAGGATATCCTGGCGGTGACAGAATTCGAGCGGCTTGGCGTCGAGACCTATGTGTCCACCGATGACGGAAGCCTGGGCGAAGAGGGGCTGGTCACCGAGGTGCTCAAGCGCAAGCTGACCAAATACCCCGGAGCCACCGTTTACGCCTGCGGCCCGATGCCGATGATCGAGGCGGTCAATGAAATCTGCGACGAAAAGGACATCCCCCTGCAGGTTTCCCTGGAGGCGTTGATGGCGTGCGGAGTCGGAGCCTGCCTGGGGTGCGTCGTCAAGGGTGCCGGCCACAGCGAGGAAGATCCGCGGTATCTGTGCAGCTGCAAGGAAGGCCCGGTTTTCCAGGCCCGGCAGCTCGACTGGAGCCGGCTGGGCGAAGAGAGCGGATACTGCGAGGGGTGCAAGTCGTGATGAGCAGGGGAAAGGGGAAAGGTGAAAGGAAAAAGGGGAAAGGTGACTCGTCACACGTCACGCTTTCAAAAAATCTTCCTGGAGATATAAGATGGTAGCAAAGAAACCCAACCTGTCGGTGGATATCGCCGGCATCAGGTTGAAAAATCCGGTTCTGACCGCTTCGGGCACTTTCGGATACGGCGAGGAATACGCGCAGCTGATGGATGTCAACCGCCTCGGAGGGTTGATCACCAAGGGGATTTCCCTCAGGCCGAAGGCGGGCAACGACACGCCGCGGATCGCCGAGACGATCAGCGGGATGCTCAACGCCATCGGCCTGCAGAACGTGGGAATCGATGCGTTCATCCAGCACAAGGTGCCCTTTCTGCGCGAATTGAACGCGGCGACCATCGTGAATTTCTTCGGGAACACCCTCGAGGAATACGGGGAGGTCTCCACCCGCCTCGCCGATATTCCCGAGATCGACGGTGTCGAGCTCAATATCTCCTGTCCGAACGTCAAGCAGGGAGGGATCGTCTTCGGAACCGATCCCAAGGCGGCCGCCGAGGTCGTGGCCCTGGTGCGCAAAAACATCGACAAGCCGCTGATCGTCAAGCTGACGCCGAACGTCACCGACATCACCGTCATCGCCCGTGCGGTCGAAGAGGCCGGAGCCGATGCGATCAGCTGCATCAATACGCTGAGCGGCATGGCGATCGACGTGAAGACACGTCGTCCCCGCCTGGCCAACGTCACCGGCGGCCTCTCCGGTCCCGCGATCCGGCCCGTGGCTGTGCGCATGGTCCATCAGGTGGTGCAGGCCGTGAGCGTGCCGGTCATCGGCGTCGGAGGGATCGTGCGGCCCATGGACGCCCTGGAGTTCCTGATCGCCGGCGCCAGCGCCGTCCAGGTCGGCACGGCCAATTTCGTCGACCCGAACGCCTCGATCGACATCATCGACGGGATCGAAGCGTTCTGCATCGAAGAGGGGATCGACGACATCGAAGAGCTGATCGGAAGTTTGCGCCTCTAGGCAGGCGCAAAGTGCAAGGGGAAAGGTTGAAGGGGAAAGGTTAAAGGTTAAAGGTTAAAGAAAAACCTTTTGCCTTTCCCCTTTCCCCTTTATCCTATATTTATGGACCTCATCACCACTCACATCAATGCCGATTTCGACTGTCTCGGGGCCATGGTCGCCGCGGGGAAACTGTATCCCGGCGCGCAGATGGTCTTCGCCGGGTCCCAGGAGCGAAGCGTGCGGGAGTTTTTCCTTCACCACGATTCCTTCTCCTTCGGCATCAAGCGGATCAAGGACGTCGACTTCGACGCCATCACCCGCCTGATTCTCGTCGATGTCCGCCAGTCGGGCCGTATCGGGCCCTTCGGCGACGTCGCGCGCCGGGATGACGTCGAAGTCCATATCTACGATCACCACCCCGGAGGCCAGTCCGACCTCGAGGGGACGATCGAGGTGATCGAGGAAGTCGGATCGACAGTCACCGTTTTCAGTCACATCTTCATGGATCGGGGCATCGAGCCTTCAGCCGAGGAGGCGACGGTCATGATGCTCGGCCTCTACGAAGATACGGGAAATCTTCTTTTCAACTCCACGACCCGCCGCGATTATCTGGCGGGGGCCTTCCTCCTGGGGTGCGGAGCCGATCTCGGCACCGTGGCCGACTCCCTCGTGCAGGAGCTGACCCGGGAGCAGGTGGCCCTGCTGAAGCAGCTCATCGATACGATGCAGATCATCAATGTCCACGGCATCGATATCTGCCTCGCCCGCGCCACGACGGAAAAATACGTCGGCGACATCGCCGTTCTCGCCCACAAGCTCAAGGATATGGAGAACCTCGACGTCCTCATCGTCATGGTGCGGATGGAGGGGCGGATCTTCATGGTCGGCCGCTCGCGGATACCCGAGGTTCATGTCGGCCAGATCCTGGGCGAGTTCGGAGGCGGCGGGCATTCCTTCGCGGCCTCGGCCACCGTCAAGGAGTGGACCCTGGTGCAGGCTCTGGAGCGGCTGCCGATCGTTCTCAGCGAGCACATCCGGCCCCGGACCGATGCCCGGGAGTTGATGTCGACGCCGGTGAAGACTCTGGAGGGCGACCTGGGTCTGTCGGAGGCCCGGGAGGTTCTGAACCGTTACAACATCAATGCGGCGCCGGTCGAGGAGGATGAGCGGATCGTCGGGATCATTTCCCGGCAGGTGGTCGACAAGGCGATCCATCATGGCCTGTCGGACGTGCCGGTCAGGGATTACATGTCCGCCGAGATGATCACCGTGGAACCCTCCGCCGGGATCGACACCCTGCGCGACCTGATCGTGGAGCGCAACCAGCGGCTGGTCCCGGTTCTCGAGAAGGGGCGGCTGGCGGGCGTCATCACCCGCACCGACCTCCTCCGGCACATGGCCGCCGACCGGGAAGCGAAGGACGAAGGGACGATCAACCAGATCCTGCAGGGGGTGACCTTCCAGAAAAAGGATGTCTCCCGGCTGATGCGCAGCCGCCTGCCCGAGCGGGTCCTGAACCTGCTGCGGGATATAGGGCAGGCGGGGGACGACATGCAGGTCAATGTGTTCCTCGTGGGCGGATTCGTGCGCGACATGATGCTGAATCAGCCCAATCTCGATATCGATGTCGTTGTCGAGGGGGACGGCATCGACTTCGCAAAACGGTTCGCCGGGCAGCGGGACTGCCGGGTGCGATCACACAAGAAATTCTCCACGGCGGTGATCATATTCCCCGATGATTTCAAGATCGACGTCGCCTCGACCCGAAGGGAATATTATGTGGAGCCCGCGGCGCTTCCCACCGTGGAAACGGCTTCGATCCGTCACGATCTGGCCCGGCGGGATTTCACCATCAACACCCTGGCAATCGCTCTGAGCGGCGGACGGTTCGGGGAGTTGATCGATTTTTTCGGCGGGCAGAGGGACATGAAGGACCGGGCGATCCGGGTCCTGCACAACCTGAGTTTCGTCGAGGATCCGACACGCATGTTCCGGGCTGTTCGTTTCGCGCAGCGGCTCGGCTTCCGCCTCGGAATACATACCGAACATCTGCTCAAGGGAGCGGTGCAGGTAGGATTCCTCGAGCGGGTCGGCGGAGCCCGTCTGTTCAACGAAATCGTCGCTATTTTCAGGGAAGCCGATCCGCTGCGGGCGGTGAGCCGTCTCGATGAACTGGGCCTGCTCAAGTGCTTTCATCCCTCCCTGACCATCGATGAGAAAACCCGGGATATTTTCAGGCAGGCCGACCGGCTCATCCACTGGTACGACTTGTTGTATATCGACGACACCTACCGAAAATGGCTGGTTTACTTCCTTTGCCTGACCTCCGGTCTCGATCGCGATGCCATGAGCGGAGTCTGCAGCCGGCTTGCCGTTCCCGAAGCCCTGGAAGGGATACTGGTCGAAGAGCGCTCTGCAGGCCATGACGTTCTCAACAATCTGGAGAGGCTCAGCGGCCGGGGCGAGATACCACGCAACAGCCAGATTTATACCTGGCTGGACGGTTTTTCCATTGAAACCCTCCTGTTCATGATGGCCGGCGCCTACCATGAGGAGGTTCGCCGCTGGATTTCGCACTATATGACCCATCTGAGGGAAGAGGAAACCAGCCTGACCGGGCACGACCTGAAAGAACTCGGTCTGGCGCCCGGACCGATTTACGGCGAGATACTCCACGACCTGCTCATGGCCAGGCTGGACGGAAAAGTCGAAACACGGGACGACGAACTGAAGTATGTGCGCACCTCACTATCCTTTTGACTTTGCCTGCCTCTCTTTGCTAGAAATGTGCATTGCAAAATACTTATTTTGACCCCGGAGGGGCATGGAAACCATATTTTTGCGCATTTCCGTCATGCTGGTTCCCGCTCTTATGGCCGTAACCTGCCACGAGGTGGCCCACGGCTACCTTGCGGACCGTTTCGGCGATCCGACTCCGCGACTGCTCGACCGCATCACGTTCAACCCCTTGCGCCACCTCCACCCCATCGGCACGGTGGCCCTTCTCTTTTTCGGTTTCGGCTGGGCTCGGCCGGTGCCGATAAATCAGAACAACCTGCGGCGTCCCAAGACGGACATGGTCTGGATCACGCTCTGCGGACCGCTGGCGAATATGACTCTGGCGATTCTCTTCGCCGGGCTGATGAAAATATTCCAGTCGCTGGCCGGTATCTTCCCCGTCGATATGGAAAAGGTTTTTCTGTTTCTGGATCCCCTGATCCTGATGTCGGCTTTCGGGCTCTACGTCAATATCGTGCTGTTCCTTCTCAACCTGATTCCGTTGCCGCCCCTCGACGGAGGCAAGGTTCTGGCGTACCTTCTGCCCTGGCAGAAGGCGACCTTTCTTCACCGCATGGAATCGTTCGGCTTTGTCGTCATCGTGTTTCTTATTTTTTTTACTCCCCTGTGGCGGGTTTTCATAGAGCCGGTCGTCTGGTATCTCATCACCCCCCTTGCGGGAGACGAACTGCACCTTGTTCTGCGGGTTCACGGCTTCCTGTTCGGCCTCTAAGGGCACTCAATGGCACTCGAAATAAAAATCGACAAATTCGAGGGTCCTCTCGATCTGCTGCTGCATCTGATCAGAAAAAACGAGATGGACATCTACGACATCCATGTTGCACAGATTACCGAGCAGTATCTGGCGCTCATCGATGCCATGCAGGAGCTCAATTTCGATTTTGCCGGGGAATTTCTGGTCATGGCGTCCACCTTGATTCATATCAAGTCGCGAACGCTTCTGCCGGCCCAGGAGGACGAGGACGACCCGGAGAGCGAGGAGGAGGATCCCAGGGCCGAGCTGGTCCGCCGCCTCCTCGAATACAAAAAATACAAAGAGGCCGCCCGCTCGCTGGAGGACCTGCCCCGGCTGGGGCGGGACGTTCATGCCCGGAAGTTCCCTTCCCCGGAGATCGAGCCGGACGGGGAGACGGAGTTCGAGGAGGTGGGGGTGTTCGAACTGGTCGAGGCGCTTCAGAACCTTCTTCGGGAAAGCCCGCCGGAAACCTTTCATGAGGTCGATATCGAGAGGCTTTCGGTCACCGAAAGCCTCAACGGCATCCTCTCTTCGCTCTCCGGACGGGAGAGCCTGGCTTTCCGGGAGATATTCTCGGGATCGCCCCAACGGCATGAGGTCACGGTCACATTTCTCGCGATGCTGGAACTGGTCAAGATGCGCATGGTGAAACTGATGCAGAACAGCTCTTACGGGACGATCTGGATTTTTCCGACAGTGGATGACACTGCCGTCGAAACTGAAATCAGCGAGGATGCCCTTGGATACAGTTGAGTTGCAAAGGATTCTGGAGAGCCTGCTTTTCGTCTCCGATGCGCCCCTTCAAGTCGAACGCCTGGCCGAGATTACCGGCGCGGACAGAAAAAACGTCCGCGAAGCCCTCGAGAAGACAGGGAACGATCTGGAAAGCTCCGGCAGGGGAATCAGGCTGGTGGAGGTCGCCGAGGGCTTCCAGCTGCGCACGCCCGCCGAATCGGCCGAGTGGGTGCGGCTGCTGCACAACACCCGCCCCTTCCGGTTTTCCCGGGCGGCCCTGGAGAGCCTGGCGATCATCGCCTACCGCCAGCCGATTACCCGGGCGGAGATCGATTATCTGCGGGGCGTCGATTCGGGAGGGGTGGTCAAGACCCTGCTCGACAAGAAGCTGATCAGGATTCTCGGCAAGAAGGATGTTCCCGGCAAACCTCTTATCTACGGAACATCCAGGCAGTTTCTCGAACTGTTCGGCCTGCGTGATCTCTCGGAGCTGCCGAGCCTCAAGGAGTTCAGTGAACTGGTCCTGGAAGACGAGGAGGAGGTCGAACACTCCGGGGACGTCGAGTCCGCAGACCTGATCGGCGACAGGGGGACGGCCGAGTGAAAACCCGTCCCCACAATCGTTTTTTTTCGGCCCTGTAACCAAAGCAAAGGCGTTTTTAACGCAAAGCCGCCAAGAAGCCAGGAAAGACGCAAAGAAGAGAGAAAAGGACCTTCTTGCCTTTCTTTGCGTCATGTTCTCAACCTTTGCGACTTTGCGTTGAGACGACCTGTTTCTTGGTTGTAAATCCGTCTTTTTAACCAACATCGCCCGTCGCGGAATCGCAAAATCTTTCCTTCATGATATCATTTAACCCCATATATTTCGGACAATTCAAATGAAGCAGCGTCTGCAAAAACTCCTTGCCCAGGCCGGTATCGCCTCGCGCCGCAAATCCGAGGAGATTATCGAAGCCGGCAGGGTGAGCGTCAACGACCGGATCGCCTCTCTGGGCGAGAGCGCCGATCCGGAGCGCGATCGGATATGTATCGACGAACGGCCCCTTCCGAAGACCGAAAAAAAGGTCTGCCTCCTTTTGAACAAGCCGGCGGGTTATGTGACCACCGCCAGCGATCCGGAGGGCAGGGCGACGGTTCTCGATCTGGTACCGAAAAACCTGGGCCGGCTCTTTCCCGTCGGCCGGCTCGATTTGACCACCGAAGGGGTGCTGTTGTTGACCAATGACGGCGATCTTGCCTATCGTCTGACGCATCCCCGGCATGAAATCGAAAAGGTCTATCTCGTGAAGGTTCGCGGAACGATCAGCCGGACCGACGTGGAGAAAATGGAGAGCGGCCTGCTTCTGGAGGACGGAATGACGGCTCCGGCAAAAGTCGATGCCGTACGTCACACCGGCAGGAATACCTGGTTTGAGATGACCCTTCACGAGGGGCGCAACCGCCAGGTCAGGAGGATGTGCGAAGCGATCGGCCACCAGGTCGTGCGCCTGCGCCGGATCCGTTTTGCCTTTCTCGAACTGGGTGGCCTGCAGGTAGGGCATTATCGGCACTTGAGCGATGAGGAAAAGAATCGGCTGAGGGAATTGACGTAAATCTGAATCCGATGAGACGTCGGATGTAATGCTTTCACAAAAAAACCGGGGTCTACCACCAAGGCACCAAGTGCACCAAGAGAATCTCTATAAAATCAACGGATTCTCTTTGTGTCTTTGTGTCTTGGTGGTGCAAAACGCCTTTTTGAGAAGATGTCAGGTGTGATAAGTGATCGGAATAACCGATGAATCTACAGGAGGGGTAAGGTGAGTATACAAATCGATTTTACCAACATGATGGCGGATGTTGTCGGTGAGCATGGGATCAGCGAGGCGGACCTGGAGGGTCTGAGGGAGAAAACCGGCGAGATTCATCGTGATTTGATGGAGCGGCGCGAGCGGGGATTGGCTTCCTTTTACGACCTGCCTTTCGATAAAGACCAGGTCGAGAAGGTCCGGACGTTCGCCGATGAGGCGAAAGGACGTTATGAGAACGTCGTCGTACTCGGCATCGGAGGGTCGGCGCTCGGAACCATCGCGCTCAGCCGGGCCCTTCTTCCCCTGTACCACAATCATACGGACAGCGGACAGTCCGGGGGCCACCCCCGACTGTTCGTCGTCGACAATGTCGATCCGTCCGGTTTCGGCGAAACGCTCGACTATCTCGATCCCGGAAAAACCCTGGTCATCGTCATCAGCAAGTCAGGTTCCACGGTGGAGACGATGTGCCAGTTCATGATCAGCCGGGATTGGATGGAAGAGGCTGTAGGCGACAGTTATCGCGATCACTTCGTCCTGATCACCGACCCGTCATCCGGGGCCCTGCGAAAACTGGCCGAAGACGAAGGTTACGCATCCTTCGATATCCCCGAAAAAGTGGGGGGACGTTTTTCCGTTTTCACCCCCGTCGGGCTTCTGCCTCTGGCGCTGGCCGGCGTCGATGTGGAGGCGGTGCTCGAAGGGGCCGCCGCCATGGAGAGCAGGGTGACGCTTCCCGGTCTCATGGAAAACCCTGCCTACCTGAATGCCGCCCTCAATTATCTGGCCTATCGAAAAGGGCTCAAGATCGGGGTCCTGATGCCCTACAGCGACAGGTTGTATGACTTTGCCGACTGGTACAGGCAGATCTGGGCGGAAAGCCTCGGGAAGAAATTCAGTCGTGGCGGAGATGTTGTTCATACCGGGCCGACCCCCATCAAGGCGCTGGGGACGACAGATCAGCATTCCCAGGTGCAGCTTTACATGGAAGGGCCTTTCGACAAGCTCGTCACCTTCATCTCGGTGGAGGACTACGGGCGTGACCTGAAGATTCCCAAGAAGGCACCAGCCCCGGGCCTCTCCTACCTTAGCGGCCACTCCATGGCCGAACTGATCCGCATCGAGCAGCAGGCAACGGCTGTCGCGCTGAGCAAAAACGGCCGCCCCAACTGCACCATCAAACTGGACAGGGTGTCTCCGGGAAATATGGGAGCGCTGATCTACATGTTTGAAGTACAGACCGTTTTCGCCGGCGGATTGTTCGACGTCAATCCCCTGGATCAACCCGGTGTCGAAGAGGGCAAGGAATTTACCTACGCACTCATGGGACGCGAGGGCTTCGAGGAAAAGGAGAAGGAATTTTCCCGCCGCGCCGGCCAGCATCGCTCACGGATTCTTTAAAACGGTCCGCCGTGGTATCCCGGATGCCCTAAAGTGTGAAAAGTGCTGCAAAATACAACCCTTAATGACCTTGACAGTATCGATTGGCATAGTTTAGAGTGAACTGATTATTTATTATCTAAATATATAGTGAGGGCTGTCTTGTCTAAGAAGCAGAAACTGCTCGAATCCGTTCAAAAAAACCTGGCCAAGGGGCAGCCGAAAAAGGCGATCAAGGATCTGGAAAAAGTCGTCAAAAGCGATCCGGGCGACTTTCGCAATCGCCAGAAACTTGCCGATCTGTACAGCCGCACCAAAATGCCCGCCGAAGCTTATACTGAATACTCGGCCGTCGCTGACTATTACGCCGAGAATGGTTTCAATCTGAAAGCCATCGCCGTTTTGAAGCAGATGCAGAAGATCGATCCGTCCCGGACGGATACCTATCTGCAACTGGCACGGCTGAATGAAAGACAGGGTCTCGTCGGCAATGCGATTGCAGAATACGAGGCTCTTGTCGAGATTTATGAAAAGGAAGGGGATTCCGGGGAATCCCTGAAGATCCTCGAAAAGATGAAGGATCTCGATCCGGATAATATCGGCGTCCAGGTCCGCGTGGCCCAGGCTCTGGTGCGCGCCGGCCTCGAGGAAGAAGGCCTCGAGACATTCCGGAAGACCGCCAAAAAGTTGGAAAAAGACGGGGAGTTCTACACACTCCGGCGGATTTACGAAATGTTTATCTCCCTGTTTCCTGAAGAGGTATCGGTTCAGGCCGGGTTCGCTTATGCTTTGATCGAGGACGGGGAGCCGGAAAAAGGGGTTCAGCTTTTACAGGGCCTTTTAAAAAAATCACCGGAAAATCTTCAGATCCTCGAATGGCTGGCACGGGGATATCGCAAACTGGGAGATCATGAAAATGAACGCCTGACCTTCCGGCACATGCTCAAGACACGTCCGGACGACTCCCGATTACAGATATCATGCATCCGGGCGACACTCGACAGCGGTGCCCCCGAAAAGGCCCTTGAACAGCTTCAGGAATGGCATGCAACCCTGATGCAGGACGACAAGAAAGAGGAACTGACCGGTTTTTACGAGGAACTCCTCGAATCCTTTCCCGACGAGACGCGTGTTGTCGAACCCCTGAAAGAGGTTTACGAAAAAACCGGCAACGATTCGAAATTGCAGCAGATGGGAGACCCCCCAGCGCCGGTTGTTGAAGAGACTACGACAGGGATTCCGGTGGGGGAAGGCAATGACGAGATCGAG
Organism: Desulfuromonadales bacterium; assembly: GCA_046483795.1. Taxonomy (GTDB): domain Bacteria; phylum Desulfobacterota; class Desulfuromonadia; order Desulfuromonadales; family JAWOCM01; genus JAWOCM01. Next base: position 14,518 of record JAWOCM010000092.1, read on the forward strand.
TTGACCGGGGAGTTCGAACTTGAACTCGAAAACGAACTCGGCGAACCGGAAGATCTCGAAGCACGGGAAGAGGTCGACGAGAGCGGAATATCAGAAGAGTCGGGCGGGACCGTACCTGAAGATATCGAAACCGGGGATTGGAAAGCCGGTTCGGACTCGGGGGAGGACTCCGAAGAGTATGAGTTTCTGGAGGAGATCGACCTCGATGAGGACCTGGATATGTCCTCGCACATCGATCTTTCGGATCAGTTGGAAGAGTCAGGGGAACCCGAGGATCTGGAGGTCGCCGAGGATCTGGAGGTCGCCGAGGATCTGGAAGAAGTCGAGGATCTGGAAGAGGTCGAGGATCTGGAAGAAGTCGAGGATCTGGAAGAAGTCGAGGATCTCGAGGTTTTTGCCGGGATCTCCGAAGAAACTGTCGAACCTCTCGATCTTGATGCCGGCCAGGCCCCCGACGACCGGGACATCCAGCCGGAAGTGTCCGGTTTTGACGACGAGACCGGCCTTGAGGAGGACGGGGGAAATGAGGCCGATGCGGAACTCGAGGAAGCCGAGTTCTACATTCAGCAGGGATTGCTGGACGATGCGACCCGCGTCTGCCAGGCACTTCTCGACCGGAATCCCCGCTATCAGCCGGCCCGCGAAAAGCTCCAGAAAATAGAAAGCCTGGCAAAACAGTCCATCGGCGAAGAAGAGAGCGATTTCTTCGATCTGGCCGCCGAAGTGATGAACGAAAGTACCCGGTCGGCAACAGAAGGCATGTCCAGCAGCCAGGAAAAGGACCAGTTCCGTCTGGACGGCGTTCTGTCCGAGTTCAAAAAAGGGGTCGAGAGCCAGATCGACAAGGAAGACACCGAGTCCCATTTCAATCTCGGCATCGCCTACAAGGAAATGGGGCTTCTCGATGATGCCGTCGCCGAATTCGAACGGGCCCGAAATGATCCGGCGCGGGCTGCGGACTGCGTCACTCTCAAAGGCATCTGCCTTGCGGAAAAAGGGGATTTCCCGGAAGCCGAAGCTGCCTTTCGGGAGGGGCTGGATCTGCCGGGCGTCAGCGACGAGGAGCGCCTGAGTCTCTGTTACGAACTGGCCCTGCTTTACGAAGCCTGGGATCGCAGCGGAGATGCCCTGGATGAATTCAGGAAAGTGCTGGCCCTCAGGCCGGACTTCCGGGATGTCCGGGGAAAAATTGTCCAGCTGGGCGGCGATCCGGATGAAGAGATCGATTCGGAAAACGCGTCCGGCAAGGACCGGGTATCTTACGTTTAATCCGGCCGGGAGTTTTCGGCCGGAAACTGGCAAACTCTCATCAGCCACGGAGAGAGAATGAGTTATATCGAGCATTACGGTTTTGATCGCGAACCCTTCTCCAACGCACCCGATTCGCGGTTCTACTATGACAGCGAGCAGCATAGACAGGCCCTGATCCGTCTGATGTATGCGGTCGATTCCAACAAGGGGCTGTCCGTTCTCGTGGGCAGCGTCGGAACCGGCAAGACGACGCTCGCCCGGCGCATGCTGGATAACCTGCCCGAGAGCAAATATGAGTCCTCTCTGCTGGTCATGGTCCATTCGGGTGTCACTCCGGAATGGATTCTCACCCGGATCGCCATGCAGCTGGGCGTGGAAAGTCCCGCCTCCGATAGTCTCAATCTGCTCAAGCAGCTTTACGACCGGCTGATTCAGATCGACGAGGAAGGACGCCGAGCCGTCGTTCTGATCGACGAAGCCCAGATGCTGCAGACACGAGAACTCATGGAAGAGTTCCGGGGACTCCTCAATCTGGAGCTTCCGGGGAAGAAGCTGCTCAATATCGTATTTTTCGGGCTGCCCGAGCTGGAAAACAATCTGCAACTCGACGAGCCCCTGGCGCATCGGGTCGCCGTCAAATATCACCTGCGTTCTCTCTCGGTGGAATCGACCGAAGAATACAGCCGGCACAGGATCCAGATCGCCGGGGGACGCAGTCAGGAGGAGTATTTTACCTCCGCTGCCCTGGAGGCGATTCATGCTTATTCCGCCGGAGTTCCCCGGCTGATCAATACCATTTGCGACAACTGCCTGTTCGAGACGTTCATGCAACGAAAGCCAAGGGTCGATGTGGCAATCGTCAAAAGCGTGGCCGGGGATCTGGGTCTTCTGGGCAAGCCGATTGCCGATGGCCGCCGGGACGAGCCGTCGCCCGAAAAGCAGATGGAAGACGAGCCGGCGGAAGATTTCGATGAAATTGACAAAATGCTGGAAGGGCTGGAGCAAAAAGCCTGAGCCTGTCCGATGTGTTGAAACACCCTGACGGCCGGCATTGCCGGCCGTTGCTATTTCTGCTGATACAGAGTCCTGTTTGGGCCGGAGACGCTGCATGAGCCAGAACATTCATGTTCTCCCCGAGAATCTTTGTAACAAGATCGCTGCCGGCGAAGTGGTTGAAAGACCGGCGTCCGTGGTGAAGGAACTGCTGGAGAATGCGATCGATGCCGGTGCCACCGATATTCTTGTCGAGGTGGAAAGCGGCGGCAAGAGGCTGATAAGGATTGTCGATAACGGAATCGGGATGAGCCAGGACGATGCGTTTCTCGCTCTGGAGCGTCATGCCACGAGCAAGGTTCGGAACGAGGAGGATCTTTTCGCCGTCTCGACGCTCGGTTTCCGCGGCGAAGCGCTGCCGTCGATCGCTTCGGTCTCCCGTTTGCGACTTCGAACCCGCTCCGAAGAATCGGAGACGGGCTGGGAAATTTACGCCGAAGGCGGGAGCATCCGAAAGGCCGGGGAAATCGGGGCTCCCTGCGGGACGATGATCGAGGTGCGGAACCTTTTTTTCAATACGCCGGCCCGGCGGAAATTCATGCGGCGGGACCAGACTGAAATGGGCCATGTCGCAGATGTGGTCACCCGGCAGGCCCTGGCCTGCCGCCATATCCGCTTTCGGCTCGTCCACGGCGATCGGACCCTTATAGAAGCGCATCCTGAAGAGTCTCTCGAAGCGAGGGTGGCCACCATCCTGGGCCGCCCCCTGATCCGGGAGATGCGTCGTGTCGATGAACGCGACGGCGCCGACCTGGGCCTCCGCGGTCTCGTGTCGCAGCCGGCACAGACCCGTTCGGCGCCCTCCCACATCTACACCTTCATCAACGGGCGCTACATCCGCGATCGTGTGGTGCAGCATGCGGTCATGGAAGGGTATCGAAATCTCCTGATGAAAGGGCGCTATCCTCTGGCCGTGCTTTTTATCGATATCGATCCCGCCCTGGTCGACGTCAATGTTCATCCCACCAAACAGGAGGTGCGGTTTCGCGACCAGCGCCTGATTCACGATTTCATCTCCTCGGCAGTGCGCCGGAATCTGCGTGACTCGTCCTGGCTGGGCGATCGCCGCGATGAAAATTACCTGCCCTCAAACGGGGACCTGACGCGAGACGAGA
>JAWOCM010000130.1:0-10610 GCA_046483795.1 Desulfuromonadales bacterium
GGTGCGCATTGCCGCGACTCATCTGGGACTGAGACGGTGGGAGCGCAGCCAGCAGATCGACCGGATCCTCGGCCGCATGCAGTCCCCCAAGGCCCGCCGGACCATCCTTCTGGGCGACTTCAACGAGTGGTGGCCCTGGAGCCGGAACCTGCACCGCCTCAAGAGTCCGTTCCGCCATTCTGTCGCGCCGGCAACCTTTTCATCCCGCTGGCCGATTCTGGCTCTCGACCACATTCTCGTTTCGCCCGATTTAAAGATCAAAAAATATCGTGCATTCAAACAGCCGGAAACCCGTTCAGCATCCGACCATCTGCCTTTGACAGCCAGGATCGTGGTTCCGTTTTAGCTGTCATTCGACAGAAGCGGTTGAATTGACAGGCACCGTTGAAGCGCTATTCTTGTTCCAGAAATTCCACCCGGCGACCGCATTCCCGTCGATCAGTGAAAGGATCTTCCATGTATATAGCAATTGAACCGTTCGGCCCCCTCATGGCCCTGGCAACCGGCGTCCTGATCCTCTTCTTTCCAAAATTCCTCAACTACATCGTCGCTTTGTACTTCATCCTCGTCGGCACGCTGGGGCTGATCAACTGACCGCCCCGCTCCAGAGATTCGTGACAAAGGTCACTGTTCAGCTTCGGACTGGAAAAACCTCAGAAGATCATCGCGTTCTTCTTCTTTCATCCTGACAGGGATCATGCCGGCATTCGGTCTGATTTCCCTTGGATTCTTCAGCCACTTCTCGAGATTCTCCCGTCCCCACCGTTCATCTTCCCGAAAGTTTCGGGGGTAGAACTCGGTAAACAGACCGGAGAGATTCGGCCCCACCTCGCCCTCGCCCGATCCTCCGAGCTTCTGGCTCATCAGGCGGTGACACCCCCCGCAGTGTTTGCTGAAGACATGCTCTTCGGCCTCCTTGAGACCGGTGAAATGGACCACCCGCGGCACTTCGCCCGTATCCGGCGGAACCTGCTTCATTCCTGCGAACAGGCCATTCACCAGCTCAACGACCTGACTCTCTGAAAAATGAAAATCGGGCATGAATATCGCCGGTTCGGTTATGGATTTGACCAGCTCTTCGGAATCGGACGTCTGCGACACCCGGTCCAGATCGCTCGCCAGGCGATTGCCTTTGCCGCCGCTGACATGGCATCGCCGGCAGCCCGCGTCTTTCAGTCCCTGCAGGCCGCGCTTCGCAATCTCGCTATGGTCCAGGTTGAAATGGGCGAAACGACCCGGGATTAGACCGTGGTGGGCGATCGATTTTCTTGTGGTGCGCGAGTCCCCTCGATGACATTGCGTGCATGTTCCCTCTGCCTCGTAATGCGCAGAATGGCAATCCAGACAGGCCGATTCCGAGGCGGGGACGAGCCCGGCGGACGACAGCAAAACACAAGGGATCAGAATTAAAACGGCAAGACGAAAGCCCAATTTTCCCCCCGGAAGAAAACCACCACAAGAGTCAGCAGGACAATCCCGGCAAGGACTGTCAGGGTCAACCAGCTCACAAGCTTCTGCTCAGCAGGAAACCAGCGGGCCCGCTCGGCCCTGGGAATCCCGGGCCACCAGGGAAGACAGGCCAGACCTGCGGCCAGAGCGAGGATCAGGTAGATCAGGGCATTGGAATAGCTGACCAGTTCCTGCATCCAGAGCAGAAACCACGCCGATTTGGCTGGATTCGGCACCCGTCCCACATCGGCAGGTTCCTGCAGGGGCGCCGGGAAAAAGAACGCCAGAATCAGCAGGACAACTATCCCGACCAGAAAGGCGATCTTGATGAGGCGAAAGAAGTACGGCGAGCTGTAAATATAGTCTTTCAAAAGTGAACCCTTCGCAGAAATCAGAGGTAGGGAAGTACCCCTTTATCCTTACGGATCCGGTAGAAGTGGAACGAAACAAGGCCCAGAATTCCCAGCGGCACCACCGCGATGTGCAAGGCATAAAACCGCATCAGCGAAATCGGCTGCCCGATGCCGTCGGGAACCAGAAACCTTCGAATCATCTCGCCGCCCGGCATGGTGGCAACCAGTTCCATTCCGGTCTGTGTGGCCCAGAGGGCCAGCTGGTCGAGAGGCAGCAGATAGCCTGTATAGGCCTCGAAAATTGTCAGGCACAGAATCCCGCATCCGACCAGCCAGTTCAACTCTCGAGGCTTGCGGTAGGCACCGGTCAGAATCACCCTCAAGGTGTGCAGAAAGATCAGCACCAGAAAGGCATGGGAGGTGACCCGATGAAGGCTGCGCAGAAAAAGCCCGCCCGGAACCTGGTTTTCGAGAAAGAGGATCGAGTCGAAAGCCTTGGAAGAGACGGGCTGATAATAGAACAACAGCAGGATTCCACTGATCGCAAGAATCAGAAAGCTGGTAAAAGCCAACCCTCCCAGGCAAAAGGTATAAGTGATCTTGAGGTTTTTCCGCAAAACGACACGCGGAAAAAGATGTTTCGCGAACTCTTTCACCACATTTCTCCCTCAGGCCAGCACGACAAGAGTCTCCTCCTGTTTTTTGACGGTCAATCGCCGCAGGGGACTGCTGGCGGGGCCTTGCAGCACAGCTCCCTGCCGGTCGAACCGACTGCCGTGGCAGGGACAGACCCATTCGGTGGGAGTCACCGTGACGGTGCATCCGAGATGGGTGCAGCCCAGGTCCAGAGCGTAAATCTCGTCGCTGCCGCGAACCACTGCTATTCGCGAACGGGAATACACAAGAGCCCCGTCCGGAGGCAGTTCGGCCAGCGGGATCTCCAGAAGAACCTTCTGCGAAACGACCCTGGGGCTCAGGTATTGCCAGAAGAAAAGGAGCGGGCCCAGCACAAAGATCAGGGTTCGGAGGAAGTTTCGACGCGATCTGACAGATTTTTCCATTTTTCCACGTAAGCTCGAGTATAGTCGGGGCTTTTCCGGGACATGGCCTCGAAACGCTCCCGGCTCATGAATTGTCCGTTGGCCAGCTCCTGCCCTTCCTGAACCCAGAAGGATTCCAGGTCGAGGCCGTCTTTTTCCAGTTGATAGATACGGTCTTCGTCGGCTTCCAGCAGAAATCGGCGGGAATTATTGTGGCACCCGTCGCACATGACCGCCCCCCTTCGCACTGTGTGCGGGAAAAAAGCCTTCCATCGGGCGTTGAGAAGGCGGTGATCCTCTCCCGGAGGGGCGTCGCGAAGATCGGCATAGTACGCAATGAATTGGGGACGGATGGGACTGATTTTTCCCCGGGCGTTGATTCCGAGAGGCGGCTCGTCCTGCTTTTTCAGATAGGCGCTTTTCAGGTATTCCCCGTCATCCTTCCTGCTTTCGAGTCGAAAATACTCTCGCGCCGGGTTCTCTCCCAGCCGCAGGAAAAATGTCCCGTATTCCTGCGCCCCCCAGGCGGAGTGGCAGGCATAGCACTCCATCTGCTCCATGTGCGCGGTGATCCGGTGATCCACGATTTCGGGATCGGGGTTGTGACAGTCCCGACAGGATTTGACTTCGCCCTCTCCGGCCAGGCTGGACATGGAATGACAGTCCCCGCACGCCATACCCGCCTCGGCATGGACATCGGGCAGCATCTTCAGGTAATGCTCGCCCTGGTAGGACGGTCCGCGCTGATAACGCTGATGATCCTCCCGCGGCGCCATGCCGTAGTAATCGGCACCCACGAAATATCCCTGGTGGCAGGCGTGGCAGTCCTTTTTATCGGGCCGGGCGATATCGTGGCCGTCACTGCCATGGCAATCGACACAACTCGATACGTGGCAGCTCGCACAGTTTTTCTCGAAAAACCGCGGATCGACCTCCCCGAAAGTCTCTTCCACAAAATCCCGTTCCGCCTTGCGAACGGTCATCGGCCCTTCGAAAATATGCTCATACGATTCATGACAGCCTGTACACCGCCCTGCCCCATTGGGGGAACCGGAATGAGGCCCGGTTCCGTTTCCGGATGACTCATGGCAGGCGGAGCACTCCATATCCGCATGGATGCCGCGAAGGTCGACCTGGTGACAGGTCGAGCAGACCTCTTCCGCAGCCCATACGGGCTCGCTACTCAACAGTGCGAGAACGATCCAGACAGCTATCCAGTACATCGTAATCCAGTTCTTCCTGATAGATGGGGTCCTTGGGGTCATCGTGACAGACCAGGCACTGATTGACGGCCAGAACGTCCTTGACCTCCTTACCGTCGAGAGGCCTGGATCCCTTCCGTGTGATGGCCGAGAAGGCGCGAACCTCGCCCTCCCTCATGGTGACGAATCCATCCAGGGGCTTGTCCTCCGATTTTTCGCAGATCAGGGTTCCCTGGATGTCGCCCTCGGAGACGACATGCTGGCCGAAACCGAGAAAGGCCGGGTTGCCGTGGCATTCACTGCAGCCCACGGCCTTTTTACTCGTATTGTGCGAATAGAAGGGGGCGAAGCGCAGCTGGTTCTTCCCCTTGTATCGGGCGACATATTCATCGCTGAGCTTTTCGCCCTCCCGATCGAGGACTGTCACAAAGGTCTGGCAGCCGGGCGTCACCGGAGAGATGTTCCCCCGCTGATTCAGAGCCAGGGGAAAAGGATACAGTTTGCGGTAATCTTCGGTTTCGCTGAAAGCCCCCGGGGTATCGATCCCCTTCACGAAATCACGACCCTTGCGGCTCATGTCGTACTCCGTATGGCAGCCGTAGCACTGCACCACAGTATGGGAATGACAGGAATAGCATTCGAGACGCTCGTGACCGGCGATATTGTGTTCCGGGGTTTCGGTGATGACCTTGCTCTCGTGGCGCTTGCCGCTGCGCTTGCCGACCACCCAGATTTTGCCATCCTCGTGAAACACATTGGAATACTTGCGCCCTTTGGCGGTCAGCACCATCTCATCACCCATCAGGACCTGGCGCTGATAACTGCGTGACTCGCGAAGGGCATCCTCGTTTTCGCGGGTCACCTCCGCATATCGAGGCGGCTCATCCGCCCCTCCGTGGCAATCTTCACAGCGGATCTCCACCTGCTGATACATGTTTTCGTAGGCAAAACCATCCCCCATGATGTCCCGGGATGTGTGACAATCGATGCAGTCCATTCCCTTTTCAAAATGAATATCGGGCGTGATTGCGGTGATGTTGCGTCCGCCTCCGATCATGCGGGGCCCGGGGATACCCTCAGAGGGAGGGACCAGGCTGTTGTTGCCGTCGTTGAGGCCCTGATAGGACAAGGCGATACGTCCGCTGCGGTTGTGGCAGCGGAAACAGACATCGTTTTCGGGAAGGGCCGACATTTCATGGTCGGCGGAATAGGGCCACTTCCCCTTGACCGTTTCGTCGTCGCCCTCGTAGGTCGCCGTCTCGTTGTACGGGAAGTGGCAAGCTGCGCATCCCGCGGCATGGCTTCCGGCATAGATCTGATTGGTCTCCTGTCCCACATGGCACAGAGCGCAGAATTTGCGGTACAACTCCCCGGAAAGGTTGTCCAGGTCCACCACCCCCTCAAGCTCCAGAGGCTTCCCTTCAGCGTCATACAGGTCCGACTTACTCGTTCCGTAAAGATTGCCGTCCGTCCCTTCCCAGGTCAGCTGGGCATTCTTGATGATCCCGGTATTCGTATGCATAAGACTGGCCTTGATCCGTTCCAGCTGGTAGGCGTGACAGCCCCCGCAGGTCTTATCCCAATAGTCAGGAGCTGAAGGATTCTTCGGGCCGAACATTGTCCGGTGGGAAGCGTCTTCCTCGCTCTCCGTCGGATCTCCGCCGTGACAGGAGATGCATTCCGAATGGGTGGGAGAGGCTTCCTCCAGATTCGCATGGCATTGCCTGCATGTCGACGACGGTTCGGGAGAACAGGCACAAAGGAGGGCAAAAAAAGCCAGCGCACCGATCAGTTGGAAGGGATAAAACATTAGAAAGCCTGAGGAAAGCGGGATCGAGTTTCTGATTTAGACCAGATCTCAATTTATCACGGCCCCGCTCGGCCTGCCAATAAAAAAGGCGGGCAGAAACGGAAACTTGTTCCGTTTTTGCCCGCCAGCATATGGTGACATGGAAAGGAGGCAGACCTTGTGGTTACAAGTCGCCCTGACTCTTGTTGATCGTTACCGAGGTGTCGTAATCCCGCCACACGACACCGCTTCTCTTCTTGCCGTAAGGCAGATACCAGAGCTTGACATTCACATCCATCGTTTCATCGATGGCCGCCTTATTCTCGAGCTCTTCCTCGGGGAAGAAAATCTCGAACCGCTCGTGAATTTCTTCACCGGGAGGCAAGGCGGTATCCCTGATAATTCCGCTCTTTTCGTAAGGTCCGCGTCCCATGACATCGCCGCGGGCGAAGCGCTGGGGTACGGGCATGTAGATACGGTCTTCTTCAAAAATCTGCTCGCCATCTTCGTTTTGTGCACTGACCGACAGAACCAGTCGGTTGGGGGTCGGTCAGCCATCGGGGATGCCGTGGCCGGCACGATTGGTCATGGCCACCTGGATGACGGCGCGGGGGCGATAGACACTGCCGTCACGCCATGCAGATCCTTGAGCTTTGACGTTGAAGTCCAGAGCCATCTTCTGCATTTCCGGATCTTTGTAGCTCTGCATGTCATGCCCGAGACCACTTTTGTCCATGTGGCAATCCTGGCATGTCTCCGTGCCACCGTGAGCCTTGTAGGACCACAGGTAGCTGCCGTAGGCCGTGGCGCACTGGGTGGGATTGTCCAGTTCCAGATTCGGTCCCAGACCGTGACACTGACCGCACAGGATGGAGGCACTCATGATGGGGCTTTTCTTCATCTCGGGGAAGTCGCCCGAAGGATGATCGCCTTCCATGGAGCCATAAACCACGCCGTCCTGGGGATAGCCGTCGGTCCACTTGTGCGTGATCGCCATGCGGTTGTGACAGACCAGACAGTTGATGTTCAGGCTGGTCAACAGTTCCTTTTCCTGCGTGAAGGCCTCCTGGTCCTTGGCCTCGACAGCATCCATCAGCTTCCATATGGACGCGACGAATTCCTTGGCCACCTCGTCTGTGGCGTCTTCGAGCTGGGGCAGGTGGCATTTTGCGCAGCCCATCAGATGGTCCACTTCCACATCCTCCGGCTTTTCCACGCCGGAGAAAGCCCAATCCATGAAACCGTTGGTGAAGGCTGTTTTGAAGGTCGCAGCGGTGCGTCCCGTGCCCCACACAGAGCGGGAATGGGCGGAATTGGCCCATTCGTCGTGCGCTTGAGAGTGACAAGAAATACATTCGCTGGAATCATACATCTCAATCAGTTCGTCCAGGGAAGTCGCCTTGCCCGCCTGGGCGGCGATCGTCCCATCCTTGCCGACTCCGGCGGCATCCACCTGCACGGGAAGCAGGAAAAGCCCTGCGGCCAGCAGTGAAACCGCCGAAAAAGATAATATCTTCGGCATAATTCCTGAGTCCATACGGAAACCCCTTTTTTAAACGTTCAGATAGTCAGAAAAAAAAGCACCCCTGTCTTTTCGACAGGGGTGCAGAATTGAAATCAGCAGCCCTGAAGCATGTCCATACCATTGGAATCAGGCTTCTCTTCCTTCTTTTCCTTTTTCTTGGCTTTCTTTTCGATTTCGATTTCCACCTTGTCTCCTACCGAGAAATCCTTGGCCATGCCGTTTTTGATTTCAACGGTGATCTTGTTGCCCAGAACCTCGTCGACTTTGCCGGAAACTTCCTTGCTTCCGGCAAATGCGGCGCCAGAAGTTCCAGCAATAAACATGGACATGGCAATCAGTGTCACGATCTTCTTTTTCATCAATTCTCTCCGTTAAATTCGTTTCGTTGTGATGAGGATGCAGCAGATCAGAAGGTCAGCTGCATCTGGGCGTTCAGAGTATTGAAGTCCTCGGTCTCAAACCCACCGAAGGTGCCTTCCTGATCGAAATCGGCTTGCGAATATTCCACGGTCAGCTTCAGGTTCTGTCCCCTGAAGTAATAGTTGAAGCCGGCCCCGTACCAGTCGAGTTCCTGGTCGTTAACACCCTGCAGGTCGGCGAAGCTCCAGTTTTCCCCACGGGCGAAGAACTGCAGGGGCATTGCAGGCAGCATGTAGCCGATCTTGGCGTATCCGCCGTTCTTTTCGCCGTTGACGCCATTATAGCCGATAATAGCTGCGTCGGGGTCTGCGCCCTGGTAGGCATCGTCAAGATCGTAGTCGGCATAGGCGCCGGAAACGGTAAAGGTCCCCATTTCCTCGACGGGATATTCGAAGAAGAGGTCGGCGGTCCAGCCTGTGTAATCAACTGCACCGGTCTGGTTGGCCACATCAGAGAAAGCCACCTCGTTCTCCATCTGATAGCCTGCACCCAGGGTCAGCACCTTTTTCTTGCCCATGTAGGTTCCCTTGTACCCGTGGTTCTTCTCCGGGTCGAGGAGGCTCACATGCGCACGGGCCGTATAGCGGAAGTTCGATTCGGGAGAGGAAACCGAATCGTTGCGGCCGTTCATCACAGCGACACGGTACTGGAAGCGGTCCTCGAAGAGGTTGCCCCAGAACTCGGCGCCCTTGTCCCGGGTTCCCTCGGAGCTGAGAGGCGGCTGGATGAAGGAGGAACGGTCCAGAGTGAGGGGAGCGTAGCAGGCTTCCAGGTTCTCGCGGGTCAAGACCTGCTTGAACTTGCCGAGCCAGAAGTTCATGCGGTTGTCATGGCGAAAGCGCATCACCGCATCGAGAATCTGAAAATCGGAATAGTTGCCGTCGGTGACGGAGAGAGGTCCGATGTTGCGGTCCTCCTGAAACGAGGTCTGCACATAGAGGCCGAAATGCTGGCCGTAGGCACCCATCAGGGCCAGACGGTTGCGGCGGAAGTTGAACTCCGCGGTGTCGCCCTCGCCGTCAGGCTCCGAACCGGTGTCGCGGTTGGACAGCCTGAACTGCGCTTTGTAGTCGAGCTTCAGCAGACCCTGGTCTTCCGGGCCGAACTTCCATATTGGACCCGCGAGCGCCGGGGCGGCCAGAATACCCACCAGTACCATCGCAATGCTCAAGATCCATGCGTTTTTATAATTCATTCGGATCTACTCCTTTTCGGTTTTCGGTGATCCCCCGCCCGAAGGCGGGGGAATGCTTCACTCAATTTTTTTCTTTAGCAGCCGATCGAGGGAGAATCTACGGGCGTAGGTGCCCCGCCGCCGTCTTCATCGCCGCCGGTCGCTTCCTCCTGATAGGAGGAGTCTTCTTCCTCTACCTGGTTGACCGAGGGATCGCCGGGATCGGTACCCAGCAAGTCCTCATCGGGGTTGAGGGGGGCGACATCCACGGTGTTGTCGACGTTGTAGTTGATCACCTCCATGTAGGTGCTGTTGTCGACGGCCCAGACTGAATCCTCAGGCGCCACCAGTTCCCCGCCCACGTCGGGGTCGTCGGAGAGCTTGCCCCACTGGCTCCAGGAGCCGTCGTAGGTCATGACGTCCCAACCGAGGATGCCGTCGAGCACGAAGAAGCCGGTGGAGGCGATGTAACCGGTACGGCAGTAGGAATAGATCGGGCCTTCGCTGTTGGAAATACCGGCCTCATTGAGGGCGGCCTTGATCTCGGGAGCCGATTTGTAGCGCAGATCGCCACCGGCATTGTCGATGTTGAACTGGGTATAGGGGAAGAACATTCCTCCCTTAGGACGGCCTTCAAAGACCACGTGGAGGTTGGCCGCATCTACAACCCCAGCGGTGGAACCGGTAGCGGTATTGTCGCCACGGAAGTCGACCGGTGTACCGCGGTCGTCGCGAATGGCATCCATGAGCTCCGGCAGAGACACACGCAGATCGGGGCGATGGTTGCCGATATCCTGCACGGTCAGATCAGAGGTGGTCACGTCAGGCTCGTCGGTGACCAGAAGCCGGTCGGTCGCCGTCCAGGCAGCATTGTAGCCGTCGAGCACCTTGATCTGATCTTTCGGCCAGCCGTAGTAGCGGAACAGGAAGTAGGCTCGGCTGGGGAAGAAGGTGCGGCTATCGGAAGAGGTGAGCACAATGGTCGTGTCTTCGTCGATGCCTTGCTCCTGAAGCCTCGTATTCATGCCTTTTATATATTTTGTGTCTTCAGGAAGACCTATGTCTTCAGGAGGAAGCACCATGTTGACCGCGTCTGCAGGGCCTTCAGCACGTTGCACCGCTTGACCGCCAATATTCCAGAACTGGGCGCCCGGGATATGACCTTCATCATAAGCATCAGAAAAGGCAACATCCAGCAGGACGACGCGCTCTTTGCCGCTTCCTGGGGCGATATCGAGGAGACCCTCATCCCTCCAGCCTTCGAGGGTAGCGGGATCGATCAGCACGCTGGGAGTGTCGGTCGCCACAGGGGCTGAAAAGGTCACTGTGCTCCCGGTCCAGGCGTCGATCACCCCTGCATCGGCCTCTTCCACCTGGTTGGCATCGCTGTTGACGTCATCGTCGCTATCTGGGTCATCATCACCGGCAAAGGGAGCCGGCTGATCTGCCGCTGCCAAAGGTTCCAGCAGGCTTTCGATCTCCAGCGGCTCAAGGATAAAAGCATTGTAGCTGGCAATTGCCAGGAAATCGTCGATCGCCCAGGGGGAACCGACAGGCAATTCACCGCCGGCCGCAGCAAAGTCCGAATACTTGCCGGTCTGGCTCCAGGAGCCATCGTGCAGCTGAACCGGGGCATCGAGGATGGCGTCAAGGGCGAA
>JAWOCM010000087.1:0-9980 GCA_046483795.1 Desulfuromonadales bacterium
CCAGTTCGTCGAGATCTCCACCCTGCGCGAAGAGGTCGACAATCTCAAGGAGACTCTCGAAGCCCGAAAACTGATCGAGCGGGCCAAAGGGAGCCTGATCAAGAACGGTCTGAGCGAGCCGGAAGCGTATCGGAAGATGCAGAAGATCGCCATGGACAAGCGCAAGAGCCTCACGGAGGTCGCCGAGGCGATCCTGCTGATGGAGAGCTGAAAATTAACAATTGAGAATTGGTTTTCCGTGGAATTTTCTCCTTTAAATCTCTGCGCCTTGCCGCCCTGGGCGATCGCCTCGCGGCATTTCAACCGCAATCCGCAGCCCCTCGATATCCAGGGGGTGCGTCGGTCCAGTCGTCTGCTCTTCGACCGGCTCGACGCGATTGACGATGTCGACGAGCGCGGCCGTGTGTTCCACGACTACATGGACGTCACCTTTCAACTGCATCAGTGGGAGCGCGAGGCGAGCAGCACCAGCCGCAAGGCGCTGAAGAAGAGCTACCTGCGTTTCCTGCGCGGCTGGATGTTCGAGGCCGACACCCTGGAAGGGGCGGTGCTCAAGGGGTGGGTGGAGAGCCGCATGGGACTGCCTCCGACCTTTCACAGGGCGCCGATCGACGACATCCACGGAGAGGCCTATTTTCGCTTCACCTGCGACCGGATGAAGGGCGCTGAGCGTACCAGTGCTATCTACTCGCAGATCGACGTCCTCTACCAGTTCGGCCAGTACGAACTTTGCCGCCGATTCCCTAGGCAGACGCACTTCACGCTGTTCCGAGGCATCAACGATTTTGCCGAGCACCGCGTTCTTGAACGCCTGGGAAAACGTGATTACCTCCTGCGCCTTAACAACCTCAACAGCTTCACCACCGATTTCGAGCGGGCCTGGGAGTTCGGCAGCCGCGTTCTGCAGGCCGAGGTCCCCTGGCCCAAGATCTTCTTCCGCGGTGATATGCTTCCCTCCGCTCTGCTCAAGGGGGAAGGGGAGGTGATGGTGATCGGCGGCGAGTACGAGGTCAGGGTGCTCACCGGCGGGTAGGTGCGGTGAGGAGTGAGGAGTGAGGAGTGAGGAGTGAGGAGTGAGGAGTGAGGAGTGAGGAGTGAGGAGGATGTGCTTTCCCGGGCACGGGCGGCATTTTTGGGCCTGGCCATCGGCGACGCTCTCGGGGCGACCACCGAGTTCATGACGCCGGCGGAAATTCGTGCCCGATACAGGGTGCACCGCAGGATCGTCGGCGGCGGCTGGCTGAACCTGAAGCCCGGCCAGGTGACCGACGACACCGAGATGTCGCTGAGCATCGCCCGGGCGGTGGTTCTGGCCGGTGAGTGGGACCTGCGGGGCATCGCGGACAATTTCGCCGCCTGGCTCAAGAGCCGCCCCGTCGATGTGGGCCAGACCTGCCGCAAAGGGATTCGCGATTACATTGTTCACGGGACGCTGCAGATGCCTTTCCGCGAGTGGGACGCCGGCAACGGAGCCGCCATGCGCATGGCGCCGGTGGCGCTCTTCACTCTGGGAGACGAAGAGCGGCTTCGTAAACTGGCCGTCGAACAGGCCCGCCTGACACACAACCATCCACTCTCCGACGCTGCCTGCGTCACCGTCGGCCGCATGGTTCAGCAGGCCATCCTCGGCGCTGACCGCTTCGCCCTCCATGCCCTGACCCGTGAGCTCGTTCGCGACTATCCGACCTTCCGCTTCAACAACTACCGCGGCCAGGCCACCGCCTACGTGGTCGACACGCTGCAGACCGTTTTCCACTACTTTTTCACCACTGCCGAATTTGAGGAATGCCTGGTCGGCGTCGTCAACCAGGGGGGCGATGCCGATACCACCGGCGCCATTTCCGCCATGATCGCGGGCGCCTTTTACGGAATCGATGCCATCCCCCCCCGCTGGCTCAGGCGACTCGATCCCACGGTTCGTGACGAGGCTGAAGAGTTTGCGGTTCGCCTTGTGCGCCTCTCGCCTCATTTCCCTGGATTGTAGTGCAGAAAACAGGGGGTCGAGAGGAACTTGGCCCGACTCCTGCTGTTCAAACAATAAAGATTGGCAGAAATATCTTGCATGAGGGTGTGGCATGTTCGGCAATGCGTCCCGGATATCCTGTGTCGTCCGGGCCTTTCTCTTGAAAAGGAGTTCACGATATGGCTGTTAACGAAGAATGGATATCTTTGGCGGATGCGGCGCAGAAGCTGGGCACGACGAGCCTCAACGTGCTGATGCGTGTCCGACGCGGACAACTGGTCGGCACTGAAATGGACGGTGAGTGGGTCATCGACGCGGCGTCCCTCGATGACTCTCACCGACAGGCAGAGCCGGCGATAGATGCGTCGCCATGCAGCGGATGCCGAAGCGATTGCCGCTGAAATTTTGTGCATCCCTGGAAAGGAGTTGAGCAATATGAAGGTCTCGATCAAGCCGTCTGATCTCAGGTATCGGTATCGGCGCAAAAAAGAGACTCGCGAGAGACCGAAATTCTCCGGCAAACCTGATCCTCATCCCTTCGATCGCGACGATCTCCACGAGGTGATTCCGATGTTCGAAGCGCTCATGGAGGCTTTGGGCAGCGACAGCGGCGAGGTTCTGTGCCGGATGGAGGAGGTCATGGTTCGGGAGATGCCGGCGTTCATCGAGACGCGCGACGAGGTTTACGACTGCCTGCTGGCGGTCATGCATGACCTTCGGGAGGGGAGTCGATAATGAACGCAAAGAAACTGACGGCAAAGGAAGGTGACAAAGTCCGTGTTCACTATATCGGGACCCTCGACAACGGCTGCATCTTCGACCAGGCCGACGAGGATTGCCCCCTCGACTTGACCATAGGCAACGACGAGGTCTTTCCCGCTCTGGAGCAGGCGATCACCGGCATGCGGGTCGGGGAGGTCAGGAATCTGACCATTCCAGCCTCCATGGCTTTCGGGCCACGCCTCGATGAGAACATCCTTACGCTGCCTCGCGATTATTTTCCGGAAGAGAGGGACATTCAGGTCGGAGAGAAGTTACAGGTCGAATTCGGCGGAGAACAGCAGCTTCTCATGCGGGTCATGCGTGTGGAGGGCGACATGGTCTCCCTCGACGGCAATCACGCTCTGGCCGGCTGCGATTTGACCTTTGCCCTGAAACTGGTGAAGATCGGCTGAATGATGGCGTCGGAAAAATTCCTGGGATATCTGACCGCAACATGACCATCGGTGCACATTATCCATGCACCTGCAGGCCCCATCGCTCCCTGAAGTACCGGGCAAGTTTTTTTCTGTTTCCCATAAACTCCGGCAATACGAGCAATTGAGCTACTGTCGCTGGTTTTGGCACGGCTGATGCTTAATAGATAAATAACAGCAGAAAAGGCACACAGACGTGCCAAGGAATAGCAGGCGATGAAGCCCAGAGGACCTACGGTCCTCTGGGCTTTTTGCATTGTCCAGAACCTATCATGGCAGTCGACCGGCGAAGCTCTGCACATCAACGGCGATGCCGCCTCCGGGATTCGCAGGCAGGCTGTCGGACTCAAAACAACGAAAGAGAGGAACATCATGACAGAGAAGAAAATGCGTCAGATCGCGATCTACGGCAAAGGCGGCATCGGCAAATCGACCACCACCCAGAACACTGTGGCCGGTCTGGCCCAGCTGGGCAAGAATGTACTGATCATCGGTTGCGACCCCAAGGCCGATTCGACCCGCCTGATCCTGCATGCCAAGGCGCAGGAAACGGTCATGGACAAGGTCCGCGAGCTTGGCACCGTCGAGGACCTGGAGCTGGATGATGTGCTCAGGGTCGGTTACGGCGGCGTCAAGTGTGTCGAGTCCGGCGGCCCCGAGCCGGGAGTCGGCTGCGCAGGTCGCGGCGTCATCACCGCAATCAACTTCTGTGAGGAAGAGGGCGCCTACACCGAGGATCTCGATTTCGTTTTTTATGACGTGCTCGGCGACGTCGTTTGCGGCGGATTTGCCATGCCGATCCGAGAGAACAAGGCGCAGGAGATCTACATCGTGGTGTCCGGCGAGATGATGGCCATGTACGCCGCCAACAATATCGCCAAGGGGATCGTCAAATATGCCTCTTCGGGCAGCGTTCGGTTGGCCGGCTTGATCTGCAACAGCCGCAACACCGACCGCGAGGCCGATCTGATCGAAGCTCTGGCTGCGCGCCTTGGCACCCAGATGATCCACTTCGTGCCGCGTGACAATCAGGTACAGCGTGCCGAACTGCGCCGGATGACAGTCATCGAGTATTCACCCGAGCACCAGCAGGCAGAGGAATACCGTCAGCTGGCCCGGAAGATTGCCGACAACAAGATGCTGGTGGTGCCGACGCCGATCGAGATCGACGACCTCGAAGGGCTGCTTATGGAATTCGGCATTATGGAAGCCGAGGACGAGACGATCGTCGGCAAGGCCGAAAATCAGTGAGGGGAGAGGGGTGAGGAGTGAGGCAGAAAAGCCCATTCTCCTCCCCACTCACGCCTCATTTTTTTACCAGGAGTTGAGCCATGTACGAAAGTGACGATAAAACCATGAAAAAAGATCCCCTGGCGGGGATCAGCAAAGAGGTGACCGCCAAGCTGGTCGAGGAGACCCTCGAGATCTATCCGGAAAAGGCCAAAACCAAGCGGGCGCCGCACATGAGCGCCAACGATCCGGAGGACGCGGGCTGCGCGATCCGCTCCAATAAAAAGACTGTCCCCGGCGTGATGAGTGCACGCGGCTGCGCCTATGCCGGAGCCAAAGGGGTTGTCTGGGGGCCCATCCGTGACATGGTGCACGTCAGCCACGGGCCGATCGGCTGCGGCTTTTACAGCTGGGGTACGCGGCGCAACCTGACCAGCGGCACGGTCGGCGTCGACAACTTCTCCGGGATGATGTTCACTTCTGACTTCCAGGAGAAAGACATCGTCTACGGCGGCGATGAGAAGCTCCAGAAGCTGCTGACCGAGGCCCGGGAACTCTTCCCTCTGGCCAAGGGGATGTCGGTCCTCTCCGAGTGTCCGGTCGGGTTGATCGGCGACGATATCAACTCGGTGGCCAAGAAGATGTCGAGCGAACTCGAGGTGCCGGTCGTGCCCTGCAACTGCGAAGGGTTCCGGGGGGTCTCCCAGTCCCTCGGGCACCACATCTCCAACGACACCATCCGCGACCACGTCATCGGCACCCGCGAGTTCGAAGAGGAAGCGGGCCCCTACGATATCGCTCTGATCGGCGACTACAACATCGGCGGCGACATCTGGGCGGCGGTGAAGATCCTCGAGGAGATCGGTCTCAATGTCAAGGCGCAGTGGACCGGAGACGGTCAGATCGAGCATATCGCCGCCACCCACAAGGTCAAGCTCAACCTGATTCACTGCTACCGGTCGATGAACTACATGTGCAAGGTGATGGAAGAGAAGTACGGCATCCCCTGGATCGAGTTCAACTTCTTCGGTCCGACCAAAATCACCGAAAGCCTGCGAGCCATCGCCGAGCGCTTCGACGACAGGATCAAAGAGAACGTCGAGAGGGTCATCGCTAAGTACGAGCCGAAGATGCAGGCGGTTATCGACGAATACAAGCCGCGCCTCGACGGCAAGACCGCCATGATTTTCGTCGGCGGATTGCGTCCGCGCCACACCATAGGCGCCTACGAGGATCTGGGCGTCAAGATCATCGCCTCCGGATACGAGTTCGCCCACAGCGACGACTACGACCGCACCTATCCGGAGATGGACAAGGGAACGCTGGTGTTCGACGACGCCTCCGAGATCGAACTTGAGAAATGGGTTGAGCACTACAAGCCCGATCTGGTCGCCTCCGGCATCAAGGAGAAGTACGTCTTCCAGAAGGCCGGCATCCCATTCCGCCAGATGCACAGTTGGGACTATTCAGGACCCTATCACGGCTACGAGGGTTTCGAGATTTTCGCCCGCGACATCGATATGGCGATCAACAGCCCGACGTGGTCGCTGGTCAAATCGCCCTTTTGATGTAGGGGCGGCCCCCTGTGGCCGCCCCCGGCTGAAACGCCAAAGGGCGAACACATGGGTTCGCCCCTACAAATTCGCAAATGCCCCGTAGGGGCGAACCTTGTGTTCGTCCAAAGCGGGGAAATTAAGGAGTAATCGCCATGAGCGAATCATGCGCTGTTAAAAAAGTCACCGAAATCACCCCGGGGGAGGTCGAAGAGGTCTCCGCTTGGCTCGATACCGAAGAATACGCCGAAAGGAACCTGGCCCGCGAGGCGCTGGTGATCAACCCGGCTCACGCCTGCCAGCCACTCGGGGCGCAGATGGCCGCCTACGGATTCGAAGGGACTTTGCCCTTCGTGCACGGCTCCCAGGGCTGCGCCTCCTATTACCGCTCCACCTTCAACCGGCACTTTCGCGAGCCGGCCCCGGCGGTCTCCGACGCCATGACCGAGGACGGGGCGGTATTCGGCGGCCAGGCCAATCTCTTCGAGGGCCTGGAGAACGCCTACACCCTCTACAAACCGAAGATGACGGCGGTATTCACCTCCTGCATGCCGGAAGTCATAGGGGACGATCTGACAGCCTTCATCATGAATGCCCGCCAGAAAGGGCACGTGCCAGAGGATCACCCGATCCCCTATGCCAACACCCCGAGTTTCAACGGCACCCACGTGCACGGCTACGACGCCATGCTCAAGGCGATCCTCGCTTACCTGGGGGAACCGAACAAGTCCGAGACCGACAACGGCAGGATCAATATCATCCCCGGCTTCGACGGCAACGTGGGCAACCTGCGCGAGTACAAGAAGCTGCTCAAGGCCTTTGGGATCGACGGCACCGTACTCGCCGACATCTCCGACACCTTCGATTCACCGCTGGACGGCACCTATCGTCCCTATCCGGGTGGGACCCCGCTCGAGGAAGCCAGCCGGGCGATCAACGCCAGGGGGACCATCGCCTTGCAGCGCACCGCCACGGTCCAGACTATAAAATGGCTCGGCAAAGAGGGCGTCGGCGAAGCGGTGGTCACGCCGATGCCGATCGGGGTCGGGAACACCGATGCCCTGGTGCTCAAACTCAGCGAGTTTTCAGGCAAGCCGGTTCCGGAAGAGGTGAAGGCTGAAAGGGGCCGGGCGGTTGATGCCATGACCGACGCCCACCAGTACCTGCACAACAAGAAATTCGCCATCTTCGGAGATCCCGATTATCTGCTGGGCCTTGTCTCCTTCCTGCTGGAAATGGGCGCGCGTCCCTACCACATCCTCTGCTCCCGTGCCACCAAGAAGTTCGGCAAGGAGATGCAGGCGCTCCTTGATTCCTCCCCTTACGGCAAGGATTGCAACGTCTGGATCAACAAGGACCTCTGGCACCTGCGCAGCCTGCTTGTTGTCGATCCAGTCGACATGCTGATCGGGGACACCCACGGCAAGTTTGCGGCCCGCGCAACAGACACCCCGCACGTGCGGATCGGCTTCCCGATCCTCGACCGGGTCAACCTGCACCGCACCCCCATCGCCTGTTATACGGGGGCCGTCAATCTGCTGTCGATGATCGCCAACACCTTCCTCGACATCAAGGATGCGACTTGCGAGGACCGGTTCTTTGAAATGATGAGGTAAAGGCAGGAAAAAGGGGTAAAGGTTAAAGGTCAAAGGTTGAAGGCCCTGGTTTTCCTTTCTCCTTTTTCCTTTAACCTTGAACCTGTTTCCCAAAGAGAAACGACATTATCCGCACCCGACGGCTCGAAATCGGGGGGAGTAGCATGAGAGGATTATTAATGAAAGTCGCATTCGCAAGTACCGATAAAATTCACGTCGATGAACATTTCGGACGGGCCGGGGAGTTCACCATTTGGGACGTGGGGCCAGAGGATGCCCAATTCGCCGGCGTTGTGACGGTGAAGGAGGGGGGTGCGGACGAAGCCGACCGGCTCGAAGCCCGGGGGGCGGCCCTGAAGGACTGTGCGCTGGTTTACGTGGCCCAGATCGGTGGGCCGGCCGCGGCACGGTTGGTGGCGAAGAAAATCCATCCCCTGAAGAGCAAGGACTGCGAGCCTATCCGGGAACTGGTCGCCAGGCTCCAGCAGGTGCTGAACGGCAATCCGCCTCCCTGGCTGCGCAAGGCGATGCTCAAATGAAAACAGGAACAAGGTGCAAGGAGAAAGGTTCAAGGTTAAAGACTTTGACCTTCCTTGAACCTTGCACCTTTAACCCAATTTTTTACGGAGTAAAAAATGTCTTTCTACACCGGCAAAACCAGAGGGGGCGAGGATTGGACCCCCACCTTCGTCGAGACGATCGACGAAGAGAAGTGCATCGGCTGCGGCCGCTGTTTCAAGGCCTGTTCCCGCAAGGTGCTCGGGCCGGAAGATTACGAGGATGAGGAGACCGAGTCGATCCGCATGATCATGACTATCGTCGAAGCCGACGCCTGTATCGGTTGTGCCGGGTGCGGGGTCACCTGCCCGAAGAAATGTTTCTCTTTTCAGCCGATGGAAGTGTGAAACCGGAGGTCCCCAGGGGAACTTACAAGACGCAGGGAGAAGCCGATGTTCATCGCGGTTGCCACCAAAAGCGGCACCGAGGTCGACCAGCACTTCGGACACGCCGAAAGATTTCTGATCTACGATTTCAAGCGGGGAAAGCCAAGTATAGTCGACGAGGTAGCGGTCGAGAAATACTGCTCCTTCGATCCCGACCACCCGTTGCGGACCGATCAGCTGAACGCTATTTGCGAGGCCCTGAAGGATTGCCGGGCGGTTGTGACTGCGCAGATCGGCGACTATCCCCGGGCTGAACTGGAGAAGGCCGGTCTGGTTCACGTCGCTGCCGATGGGCCTATCGTCCCGGCCCTGAAGGTGGCCCACGACCGGGTCTGCGGATGTTCCTGCCGCGGCACCTGCGGAGGATGAGCCGCACCGGTACTGATAAAATATGCCTTTCCCGAGATGCAATTGCCACCGGCATGGGCAGAAACGGTTGAGGGAGCTGTTTCTGCCGCTTTTTTTCCCCAGAAAGGAGACGGATTATGGCGAAATCGTGTCCGATGATGCAGCAGAAAACTGCGACGGACCATCCCTGCTTCGGCGGTGACCACAGTAAGGCGGGGCGCATCCATCTGCCGGTGGCGCCGGGTTGCAACATCAAGTGCGGCTTTTGCGAGCGCCGGTTCGACTGCGCCAACGAGAGTCGCCCAGGCGTGACCAGTCGCGTTCTTTCCCCGCAAGGGGCCGTGCAGCGGGTGCGGCTGGTCAGGGATCATATGGCGAAGCAGGGCGGTCCCGAGCTCAAGGTGGTCGGTATCGCAGGCCCCGGCGATCCGCTTGCCAACCCGAAAACCTTCGAGACCTTCAAGTTGGTGCGCGAGGCCTTTCCCGAGATCACCCTCTGCCTGTCGACCAACGGCCTGCTGCTGCCGGAGAAAGTTGAGGATATCGTCGCCCACGACGTGCACAGCCTGACCGTGACCATCAACGCCCTGACTCCCAGGACCGGCGCCAGGGTCTACGAGTGGATCAGGGTCGACGGGCAGCGCCTGGAGGGCGAGGACGCGGCCGCCGTCCTGTTGGCGCAGCAGCTCAGGGGGGTCAAGATGGCCGCCGAGGCCGGCATGCTGGTCAAGGTGAATCATGTCTACATACCTGGCGTCAACGACCACGAAAGCCTCGATCTGGCCGTCAAGGTTCGCGCCCTGGGGGCCGAGATGATGAACATTATGCCGGTGATTCCGGTCGGGCGGTTCCAGGGTGTGACTCCCCCTTCGGAATCGGACATGGAGCTGATCCGCAAGCAGGCCGAGCTGATCCTCTCCCAGGCCCGCCACTGCAAGCAGTGCCGGGCCCACGCCGCGGGACTGGTCGGGCAGGACCTCGATCTGGAGACTCTGGAAGCCGCCGGCCGCGGATAGGCGTCTAAGCGCCGCTGCGGTTTTCCGGGGCGCCGCGGTAGATTTATGGGGGGGGTAAAAAAACGATGATTGTCCGTTCGATATGCCGGATCGTACCACACCAGCTGTCCTGGAGAAAGAAAGCCCAACCGTTGC
>JAWOCM010000099.1:0-3662 GCA_046483795.1 Desulfuromonadales bacterium
TGCTGCTGTACGGCACCGGCGACATCGCCCTGGTGCGCGGACTGATCGAAAAGGGCGGCAACGAACAGCAGAAACGCATCGAGCTGCATAAGCTCAACGCCATGGTCGGCTACGGCGAACCGCTGACCTGCCGGCGCCGTGCACTGCTCGGCTACTTCGGAGAGCGCCTCGAAGAAGACTGCGGAAACTGCGATATCTGCCTCAACCCTCCGGAGCGGTATGACGCCACTCAGGATGCCCAGAAACTCCTCTCCTGCGTCTATCGTGTGGGTCAACGCTTCGGCATGGGGCACGTCATCGACGTACTGCGCGGCGCGGCAAAGGAACGCGTCTTCGAGCTCGGGCACGACAAGCTCTCCACCTATGGCATCGGAGCCGACAAAACCCAGGAAGCCTGGGGATCTCTGGTTCGTCAGCTGGTCCACTTGGGCTATCTCAACCAGGATATTGCCAATTATTCGGTGCTCAAACTGACGGAACAGACCCGACCGCTGCTGCGCGGCGAAAAAAGTCTCGAACTTGTCAGGCCCCGCATCAAGGCCAGGGCGATCAAGAAGCCTGCCGGCCGTCGCAAAACCACCGATTTCGAGTACGACCCCGAACTGTTCGAGGCCCTCAAGGCGAGGCGCAAGGAGCTGGCCGACGAGGCGGGCGTTCCCCCTTACATCGTCTTCGGCGATTCTACGCTCGCCGAGATGGCCGCCAGCCGGCCGGCAAATATAGGAGAGCTCCTCGCTGTCAACGGGGTAGGCAAGACGAAAATGGAGCGTTTCGGCGCTGAATTTCTGCAGATTATCCGCGATTTCTGATCGCGACCCCTGGCTTTTTTATATTCATACCCGCCCTCTGCTTGTGAACCCTTCCGGCTCTATTAAAATAACAACAGGGACAACTCACGCCTTCATTTTCCCGGCCTCGAAACGGAACACATAGAGGAGCAGCATGGAAATCGCCCTGACCCTGACCATTCTCATCGTCGCGCTGATCCTTTTCGCCACCGAGTGGATTCGAATGGATCTGGTCAGTCTCATGATCCTGCTCACGCTCGGTCTGACAGGGCTGGTCTCTCCACAGGAAGCTTTCAGCGGCTTTTCCAATCCGGCTGTCATCACCGTGGCGGCCATGTTCGTCATCAGTGCCGGTATCTCCAACACGGGGGCCGTCAATCAGGTCGGTGAAAAGATTCTCGAATTTACCGGGCAAAGCGAGATCCGGCTGATCATTTCGCTGATGCTCACCGTCGCCTTCTTCAGCGCTTTCATCAACAACATCGGGGCCACCGCCGTACTTATGCCGGTAGTGATAGGCATCGCCCGGCGGCTTCACATGCCCCCCTCCAAACTGCTCATCCCCCTCGCCTTCGGATCACTGCTCGGCGGCGTCTGCACCCTGATCGGCACACCGCCCAACATCCTCATGAACGAGCTGCTCCAGGAATATACCGGTGAATCTTTTTCGATGTTCGATTTCACCCCTGTGGGGATCATCATTCTGATTGCCGGCGTTGTTTACATGGTTCTTGTCGGGCGCCACTTGCTGCCGCGCCGCAAGGCAGGTACCCTGACTGAAGCCTACCAGGTCAAGGAATACATCACCGAAGTGGAAATCCTCGAAGGCTCCCCCCTCGCGGGGCAGACCATATCCAAGACCAATCTGGAAGGGGATTTTGACCTCAAGATCCGGGCCATTCTGCGCGACAAACAGAAAATCCCCTTTCCGCGACGAAACCGCAAGCTCATGGAAAAGGACATTCTTTTTCTGGAGGGAAACCCTGAAGGGATCCTCAAAGTCCGGCAAAAAAAAGGCCTCGCCGTCGTACCGGAAAGAGACAACCCGATCGGCCGCATTTCCGGCGAAGAGCTGGTGGTGGTCGAGGCATCCCTCACTCCGACCAGCGACATGGTGGGCAAAACCTTGCGCGAGGTCCGCTTCGCCCATACCTACGGCCTGGCCGTCCTGGCGATCTGGCGCAGCGGAGCTCCCGTGGTCAAGAAGGTCGATCATGTGGTCCTCAAGTTCGGGGACGTGCTGCTGGTTCAGGGTCCGGAAGAGAATGTCAAACATCTGGGTGAAATGCACGATTTTCTGCTGCTCGGCGGGGTAGCGCCCGAATCCTATCACCCCCGCAAGGCACCCTTCGCCATAGCGGTCTTGCTCGGCGTGGTCGCCGCCGCCTCCAGCGGACTGCTGCCGATCATGCTTTCGGCCACCCTCGGAGCCCTGATTCTTGTCCTTGGACGATGCCTGACCACCAAAGAGGCCTACGAAGCGATAGACTGGTCGATCATCATCCTGATCGCCGGCACGCTGCCCCTGGGTTACGCTATGCAAAACAGCGGCGCCGCAGGAATCATCGCGGATTTTATAAACCAGTGGGTCGGACCGATGGGCCCCTGGATGGTCCTGGGGGCCATCTTTCTGATCACTTTTCTTTTAACGGGAATCATGAGCCACGCCGCATCGGCGGTCCTGATCGCCCCCATCGCCTTCAACGCCGCCATGGCCCTCGATGTCAGCGCCAAGCCGTTCTTCATGGCTGTGGCCATCGCCGCCTCTTCCTGCTTCATGACTCCGATAAGCCACCAGTCGAACGCTCTCGTCATGGGGCCCGGGGGGTATCATTTTTTCGATTACACCAAGGTTGGCACGCCTCTGAACCTGATTATCTGGGTCCTCGCAACACTCATCATCCCCCTGATTTTCCCTTTCTGATCACGGTCGGAATCTCTGCATGGTCCGTGGAAAAAAAACCGGCGGGTGAAGTGAAGCCGTTCAGTGGTGATCTTCTTTGTAATCCGGCACTTCGTCGTACCATTGCGGATTGCGCCGGGCCGCGGCTATCGCCTTCTCGGCCTGGACGATCAGCTTGTCGCGGTCCTTGGGGAGGGAGCCTGCCAGATTCATGAAGTTGGAGATGTGGTTGGAGCGCAAAATGGTTCTCTGCGGGTTGAGATGACGCAGCAGTTCCGCGGTCTCCTCGACAATTCCGCCGCGGGACAACGGCGTGATGGTCCGAAGAAAGTCGTCGTTGTGGCGGTGGAAGAGGGTCAGCAGGGAAAAATATTCCGGTGACAGTTCGGTGGCCCATTCGGCGGTGGCCCGCGCATGTTCAGCGCTGCGTTCGGCGCCGGCAAGACCGAGAATTGCGGTTACGGAGAGCTTTATCCCCGCCGCTTTCGCCTTTTTGCATTGCTCCAGCATCTGCTGCGCAGTGTATCCTTTATTGATTGCCTTCAGGGTCACGTCATCCCCGCTCTCCATACCGAAGTAGAGGATGCGCAGCTTCCTGGCTCGCAGCAACTCCAGTTCCTCCACGCTCTTGGTCGTCAGGCTCTTCGGCGAAGCGTAGCTGCCGACACGCTGCAGGTTCGGAAATGTCGCCGCCAGCGCTTCGAGGATTTCCACCAGCCCATCCTGCGGATAGACCAGGGCGTCGCCGTCGGCCAGAAAAACCCGCAGGACATGATCGCGATGGTGTTCCGGGACAGAGGCGATTTCCTGGAGGATCTCCTGGACGGGGCGGGTGCGGAACTGTTTTGTTTTGTACATGCCGCAGAAAGTGCAGTGGTTCTGGCTGCAACCGATGGTGATCTGGAAAATCAGGCTTCTTGCCTCGCTCGGCGGACGGAAGAGCGGTTCGTCGTAATCGAAATAGTAAAACA
>JAWOCM010000106.1:0-16198 GCA_046483795.1 Desulfuromonadales bacterium
TGTGGTGACCGTTCTGCAACGCGGAGCTGGATGCTCTGCAGGACGCTCATGACGATATCGAGGCGGCCGGTGCGACACTGGCGGCCATCTCCCCGCAGGATGCGAAATATTCCCGTCAACTCGCCCAGAAACATCAACTGAAATTTCCCCTCCTCGTCGATAGCGGCAGTGAAGTGGCCCGGCTCTTCGGCCTTGCCTGGACGATGCCCGGGGAGATGCAGGCAATCTACAAGAAGTTCAGTCTCGATGTTCCCCGTTTTAATGCCGACGACAGCTGGACCCTTCCGATGTCGGCGCGTTACATTATCGAAGAAGACGGCACGGTCTACGACGCCGATGTTCATCCGGACTACACACAGCGTCCCGATCCGAAGGAGACCGTGGAAAAGGTGCGGCGTCTGGGAGAATCCTAGATTCCGTACTCCCCTGGGGTTCTTTTTCTGCGGGGGAGGTCATTGTTCCCTCTATTCCAGGGTTCCGGGCGGGGCCGTGACGTCCTCCCATGTACCGCTCTGCCAGTTCAGGTACTGCCTCGGCCGGAAATAGTCTTTGTAGAGCATGTGCCGGCAACCGGGGATGATGTAGCCCAGGTAGTAATGCGAAAGGCCCATCAGGCGTGTCCGTTCGATCTCCTTCAGAATACTGAACGTCCCTGGATTTCGCTTTTCGAAAGCCGGGTCGTAGCAGAAGTAGACGCTGTTCAGGGCGTTGTCCGCGTAGTCGAGGAAACCGACACCGACGAGAATTCCTTCCAGGTGGATGTCGATCTGCAACGCCGGACAGGATGAGATGTAGAATCCGGCCAGAAAATCCTCGAGATCGCTTTCCTGCCGGAAGCGGATTTGTGAATGGCGGCTGTAGATCTCGAAGACCCGGTCGGTGAAGTGCAGCGGCCCGAATCTCACGTCCAGGTCGCTGTTTTTGCGAAGAATCCGCTTCTGGCTGCGTGAAAGGGTGAAGTCGTTAACGGGAATACGTACCGGGATGCAGTCCCGGCAGCCGGGGCAGACCGGCCGGAAGTAGTAGGGGCCGAACTTGCGCCACCCTTTTTCAAGGAGTACAGCGAGTTCGGCACCGTTCAGGTCCATGGCCCAGAAATATTCGAACTGACGCTGCCGCTCCGGCAGATAGGGGCAGGGTGAGAGCTCGTCGACTTGCCGCGTGCGAAGAATCTGCATATTGTCCTGCTCAGCCGCTTTGTCCTCGTCCGGCAAAAGGTTTGAAGTTTCTTATCTCGGCCCTTTCTACGCAGGCCTCGACCAGAGCGTCGGTCCCTTCCATCCCCTCTTCGTAACGTTCGATCTCCGATAACTCTCCTCGGGTTTCGGGATGCGGGGCGATCATGAAGCTGCAGCAGTCTGGATAGGGCAGGATGGAGTGTTCGTAGGTGCCGATCTTCTCGGCGATGGCGATGATCTCCTCCTTGTTCAGTCCGACCAGCGGCGAGAGCACGGGCCGCCGTGCTGCCGCCTGGATGCAGAGCAGGTTGTCGAGGGTCTGCGAGGCGACCTGTCCGACCGAGTCGCCGGTGACAAAAGCCGTGGCTTTTTCCCGCTCGGCGATGCGGTTGAGGATGCGCATCATGAATCGGCGGTAGACGATCATCCGCTCCCTGGCCGGCACGAAGGCGATGATTGCACGCTGCAGTTCGCCGAAGGGGACGATATAGAGTCTGGAACGAAGCTGGATGGACGTCAGCTGTTCGACCAGGTTTTCGATCTTTTCAACGGCATCCCCGGCAAATTGGGTCTCATTGCGGATGTGCACAAAAGCGACTTTGCACCCCCGCTTCATCATCATGCTGGCAGCCACGGGGCTGTCGAGACCGCCGGAAAGAGAGGCGAGAACCTTGCCGCTTGTGCCGACAGGCAGTCCCCCCGGGCCCTTGATTTTCTCGGGATAGATGATCGCCTCGTCCCTGCTCAGTTCAATGTGCACCCAGAGATCCGGATCGCTCAAGTCGACCTTCTTATCCAGAACTTTCAAGATATGCGCTCCGATTCCGGCACTGACCTGGCCCGAGGTCAAGGGATAGGACTTGTCCGAGCGTTTGGTCTTGACGCCGAAGGTGGAGAAGGGCCGGTCCCGGATCAGTTCCACCGTGCGTTCGGCGATGGAATCGAGGTCTGTGCCGGCGGCCATCCCCATCGAAAAATGGGCGATGCCGGGGATTTTTTGCAGGATAGAGCGGAGTTGCCGGGGATCGGCATTTTCGGCGGGGCGACAGAGGATGCGGCCGTGCTGGCGTTGAATCGAGCTGGCCAGGCTTCCGAGCGCATGCCGTATATTGCGCGTCAGGATATTCTCGAAGTATTTGCGGTTCTTGCCCTTGAGGCCGATTTCGCTGTAGTGGACGATGATGCTGTCGATCATGGAGTCTCCTTCACCGGAATTTTGCATTGCATTTCAGGCTAGCACAAAATGGCCGGTGAGGGCGAGGGCCTTGAGAGTTGGTTGTGAGAGTTGGTCAGGACTTTTGCAGAGT
Source organism: Desulfuromonadales bacterium (assembly GCA_046483795.1). Classification (GTDB taxonomy): domain Bacteria; phylum Desulfobacterota; class Desulfuromonadia; order Desulfuromonadales; family JAWOCM01; genus JAWOCM01. The sequence goes on from JAWOCM010000106.1 coordinate 2,486, forward strand.
CAGAATTCCATCCTCTCCCAGAGCGATTCGGGTGCCGTACCGCCTGGATTCCCGGTCAAGAATTCGATGCAGCCACTGCGCATCATCCCTGTCGGCCCGATTCAGGTGAAAGTTGCGCAGACGGGTCGGAACCATCTCCAACGCCTCCAGGCGCCCCGTCCCGGCATGGAGGGAGGGGAAATAGAGCAACCCCAGTTCGGGTCGGAACTCCTCATGGCCGCCAATGCCCTCATAGTCGTTGATCAGGTCGCCGCAGCCGTAGAGAATCAAACGGTCTCGGTAGAGCTCGAGGCCCTTGGGATGGTGGGAGGAGTGGCCGTGGACCAGGTCGACGCTCTCCAGGTCGATGAGACGATGGGCGAACCGTCTCCACGCCTCAGGGATGTCGTATCCCCAGTTGCCTCCCCAGTGGATGGATAGGATGACGATGTCCCCGGCCCGGCGGGCGGCAGACAACTGCTTTGCGAGTTGTGACGCCGTTGCCTCCGATATGTCATCGAGAAGATGGACTCCAGGGACGCCCTCTGCAGCGGCCCAGTCGCCCGGGATGCCGCAGCCGGGGCCTCCGACCGAGAAGACGAGGACTCTGCCGCCTTCCGGTCGGTCCGCTATCGCCGGAGCCCGTGCTTCAGAGCTGTCCTTTCCCGCCCCTGCCCGGGCAATGCCGGCAGAGTCGAGTGTCTTTAGCGTCTCCTGCAGTCCGCTGCGACCCCAGTCGAGGACATGGTTGTTGGCCAGGGCGCAGATATCGATGCCGGCGCAGGTGAGCACCGGGACGTTGTCCGGGTGCATGCGGTAATGGATCCCCTTGCTTCTCCACCACTCGTCGCTGATGGTGACGGCCGTTTCCAGATTGATCAGACGCAGGTCCGGTTGACGCTGCTGCAGTTCCTCAAGCGCGGCGCCCCAGATGTCGTCGCATGCCACCGGGGAGGGAACCGTCCCGTTTTCCTCTTCGGCCAAACGGACATAGGTGCGCGCGTCCTGCACCCAGGGCTCGTGAAGCCGTGGTTCACACGGGTGCGGCAGGGCCTGGTCGATGCCCCGTCCGGTCATGACGTCGCCGGCGAGAAAGATATCGACAGTATCTGATTGTCCCGTTTTCAAGGGGACTCCCTCAAGCCCGTCTCAGTCCTTGAGGGCTTCGATTATGGTACGGCAAAAGGCCGGCAGATCTGAAGGCACTCTCGAAGTGATCAGTCTGCCGTCGCGCACCACTTCTTCATCGAGGTATTCGGCGCCGGCGTTGACGAGGTCGTCCCGGATGGCGAAGAAGCCCGTGACCTTCCGCCCTTTCAGGATTCCGGCGGAAGCGAGAACCCAGCCCGCGTGACAGATGGCCGCTACCACCTTGCCCTCCTCGTGGCAGGCGCGAACGAAATTGACCATGGCCTCGTGACGCCGCATATGATCCGGAGCGTAGCCGCCGGGAATGATCACGGCGTCGAATTCCGGTTCGTGAATGTCCTGTGCGTTCCGGTCGGTCTTGACGGTATAGCCGTGTTTCGAGGCATAACTTTTGGCCCCCGCTCCGACAACGGTGATCTCCGCCCCTTCTTCTTTCAGGCGCAGCAGGGGATACCACAGCTCGAGATCTTCGTACTGCTCTTCGGCCAGGATCGCGACTTTCTTGCCTTTCAGGCTCATCTCTCTACCTCCTTCGGGGAATAAAACCGCAGATCAATCCGAATACGAGGGAATATGGTAGCTCTGTTCCCTGCATTGCTCCCGCGGCCAGGTATAACGATGCCCCTCGGATTCTACGTTGAATGTGTCATCACCGCAGGAGATGACCCGTCCGGTCTGTCGTGTCTCCATGTTTTCGACAAACTTCTGAATGCCTGAACGGCTCGACTGACAGATTTTTTCAAACTCTTTACTGTCCATATCCTCTACCTTTCTTTTGGAGACTCTTTGAAAATGAATAATAATTGCCGACTCTGATTGAAACGTTACCATCGTTTCCCGATCTTTCAATATCCGGCAGGCAGGGCGCTGAAATCGGGCAGGGACGGCGGTACGATTCGGCGGATCTCGTCGATCCTTTCCCGGCTGTAGGCCACGGCAGGTCGATATCCCCAGACGGGGGCAGGCCAGGCGATATCGGTTCTGTACCGGACGACATGATGGAGGTGAAGCTGGGGTACGATATTGCCGAGGGCGGCGATATTCATTTTGTCGGCTTCGAACAGGGTGGAAAGGCTTGCCGAAAGGGCGGATGATTCGCGGAGCAGGCGGTTCTGATCCTCGGCGGAGAGTTCGTGGACTTCCCGCACGCCCTCTCGTTGCGGTACGAGGATGAACCACGGATAGTTTGCATCGTTCATCAAGAGCAGCCGGCACAGCTCAAAGCGGCCGAGTGAAATGGTGTCGTCGCACAGACGCTGGTCCAATGAGAACATGACAGACTTTCTGAAGATTTTCCACGGGGCCATATCCCGAATCAGCGGTCAGCACCTGTTGCTCAGCATCAGCATCACAAGGATACACCTCCGTATCGGGTGGCTGAAACCCCGTTCCGCATCGGTCGAAGTGAAACCGCCACCGATGCGGAACGGGCCTGAAAACGCGCCGATTCGTGGGACAGGCCCGAGTGAGTCTATTTGAACCTGTCCAGGGCCTGTTCGATACCGTCCTTGAGGTTTTCGACGGCTGTTTCCATGCTTTGGCTCATATCCGACCAGGCCTCCGAGCCGGATTGCCTGATTTTCTCCAGGCGGGCTCGGGCTATTTTTTCTTTCTCCCTCAGATCTTCGATCTGTTTCTGGATCTCGACTTTGGTGTCGGCTTCGGCCTGCTCGGCTTTTGCTTCGAGAAAGTCGATCTTTGCCTTCCATTCATCGATCCTGGCCTTCCATTTTTGTTCATAAGCTTCCTGTTCGTCCATGAACGACTCCTTTCCGAGAGCTATTGGAGAACCGGCTATCCTGTCGGTTCCTTATTATAGTCTAAAGGAGTCAAGGAGTTTGGCAAGCGTCGTCGGATGTGACTTTAAGAGGGACGTCGGAAAAAACGGCGATCGATTAAAGACCGGCAGGGATTCTCGCCTCGCAGGGGACTTTGACCTGGCACAGTCCGCAGGGGGTGGCCTCGGTTTCGAAGCGGTGGCGAGCTTCGGGAGCGGTCACTTCACGTATGTAGGTGTGGCAAGCGTCTTTGTCGTGGCCGGAGGCATCGATGGCGTTGGCCGGGCAGCGTTTCATGCAGGCTCCGCAGGTTCCCTTTGCGTACCACAGACACCACTCGAGGTGAGAACTGTAGGGGCGCGGTGTCGTCGGAAGATCGTGGCGGACGACAACGCTGCCGATGCGCGCGGCCTTGCCGCGTGGCGTAATCAGTCCGTCGGAAAGGCCGAATGTTCCCAGGCCTGCGATGTGAGCCGTGTGACGTTCCGACCAGTTGGAGGCGAGGCCGAATTTCTCTGAGCGGCGGTAATCGAAGCCGGGCAGTCGTTCGGGGGCGACGGCCGGATATCCGGCCTCGGTCAGGGTTCGGGCCATGTGGAGACGCAGAGCGATGTTGAATTTCTCTCCGAAATCCCGTGATCGGGCCCAGCGCTCTGCGGCGAAACGTGTTTCGGCGCGCTGATCGAGGCGGGTTTTTTCGGTCTGCGGGAGCACCCAGGCGAGGATCGAGAGCTCCTCCGCCGGTGCAGGTGCGTCGGGAAAAGCCATGGCGAAGGCCTCCTGGGGCGTCCAGTAGAAATCGCCCAGAGCCGCCTTGATACGTGAGAAAAGGGGGTCGTCACCCCGGGCCGTTCCGGTCAGGGGTTCATCCCATGCCTTTTCACCCGATGAAGTGTTCAGGCTGTTTTCCTCGGAATATTCCCAGAAATCGTGGATGAGTTGGCTGGCCCATGAACTCATCCCGTCCGGATCTGCCATGATTCCTCCTCGGTCAGGGTTAATCGTCGGCTTATTGTGTCAAAAGGAATCCGGAAAAACAAGGGGCCAGGAGACAACGGACAAAGGAGGGAGGGCTAGGGATTTCAGGACGATGACGAGACACGGATCATTTCGGACAAGGCTTCGGCCAGTCTGCGGTAGCCGGCGGCATTGAGATGGATGGTGTCGCTTTTATAGTCGCGGTCGGTCAGCAGATCGGTGAGGATGCCGTCGGCGTAGGGGATGTCGTACTCTTCGGCAATCGTGGCGTAAAGTGCCGGAGGTTCGAGCGTGAACCCCGGCTGGGGCACGCCGACCAGGATGACATGGGCGCCGGCCGCGCGGCATGTCTCGATCATGGCTCGTATGTTCTCGGCCAGCTTTTCGAGGCTGCGGCGGCGCAGCATGTCGTTGCCCCCGTGACACAGGATGACCAGGGCGGGACGATGTTCCTTCAGCTCTCCGGGCAGGCGCTCGAGACCTTCGGAGGAGATTTCTCCCGGGACTCCGGCGTTGACAACGTTAACGGAAAGCAGGGATTCGAGGGTTTGAGGATAAGCGGTCTCACGCGCAGCCCCGGTGCCGTAGGTCAGGCTGTCGCCGAAGGCCAGGACGGTGCTCCCGGGATCGAGCCGGGGGATCTCCGGTTGTTCCTCGCAACCGGCCGTCCACAGAAGAACGAGCAGCAGCAAGAGCTTCAGGGCGTATCGTCCGGTGGAAAGCGGGGGGAAATCATTCATTTTCATCTTCTTCCCTGCGGAATCTGTCTTTATTCGCCGCGGCGCATGGCTTCAAGGCGTTCATCCTTGTCGGCCCAGAGATCCTTGACCCAGCGCTGCAGGCTTTTCCGGAATTGCGCATCCTTGATGTAGTCGCGCCCGAGCAGGTCCTGCGGGATCGGACGCCTCTCGATATGAACCCGGACCCGGTCGAGTCGGCCGCAGAGAAAATCCCAGAAACTTGGGGCCTGCGGCTCGTAGCTGATTGTGATGTCGATCAGATTGGAGAGTCGGGTGCCCATGGCGCTGAGCACGTATCCGGTGCCGCCGGCTTTGGGTTTGAGCAAGTGCCGATATGGGGAGTTCTGGAGCTCGTGCTTGGCCGGAGTGAATCGGGTCCCCTCCATGAAGTTGAAAATCGATACGGGTACGTCGCGGAACTTTTCGCAGGCCCGCTGGGCGGTTTCAAGGTCCTTGCCGATCTTTTCCGGATGTTTTTTCAACTCGCTTCTGCTGTAGCGCTTCATGAAGGGATAATCGAGGGCCCACCAGCACAGCCCGATCACCGGAACCCAGATCAGCTCCTGTTTGAGAAAGAACTTGAGCTGCGGGACGCGGCGATTGAGCAGACGCTGTACGATGAATATGTCCCCCCAGGACTGGTGGTTGCAGGTCACAAGGTACCACTCGTGGGGAGAGAGATCCGTGTCGCCCGTGATTTGCCAGTCAATCTTCTGAGTCAGACGCATCCAGCCGGTGTTGACGATGATCCAGCTGGACACAAGTGCATTGAGCATCCGGGTGCAATGCCGGCGCCAGGGCCTGAACGGGATAAGGAGTTTGATCAGGGCGATGAAAAAGATCAGAAGGCTGTGCAGTGCTGTATTCAGAGCAAGCAGCAGCGAAGCGATCACCCCGCGAGCGGCAGGCGGAAGAAAGGTCAGCATTTGGACTCCATGAAGCTGTTTTTCGGAAAAGCAGAGGGTCGAATTTGTCTGTCGTCCCTCTGGGCCGTTTGCTCGTTACGAGATCTTCAGTCGGAGACCTGTTCCAGCTCTTCCCAGCGACTGTAGGCTGTTTCCAGCTCCGCCTCGATCTCCCCCAGCCTGTCGTTAAGAGCAGAGACGTTCTCGCCGGCTTCGCGGTAGAGATCGGGATCGGCAAGATGGCCGTGCAATTCGACCTGTTCGGCCTCGAGTCGCTCGATAAAAGCGGGAAGGTCTTCCAGTTCGCCTTTTTCCCGGAAGCTGAGCTTCTTCTGCCGTTTTTTCGCCGGTTTGGGCTTGCTCTTGCCGACAGCCGGTGGGGCAGCCGCTTTCTCAGGCCGCTGTCGGACCCAGTCGTCATAGCCGCCGACGTATTCGGCCACCCGCCCGTCGTCCTCGAAAGCGATGGTGCTGGTGACGGAGCGGTTGAGAAAGTCGCGGTCGTGGCTGACCAGAAAGATGGTGCCACTGAAATCCGCAAGCAGCTCTTCAAGCAGGTCCAGGGTTTCCAGGTCGAGATCGTTGGTCGGTTCGTCGAGAACGAGAACGTTGGCGTCGTGGAGGAACAGACGGGCCAGCAGAAGACGGTTGCGTTCGCCCCCGGAGAGAACCCTGACCGGCGTGCGCGCTCTTTCCGGCGTGAAGAGGAAATCCTTCAGGTAACCGATAACGTGTCGGCTCTGCCCGCCCACAAGGACCATGTCGCTCTCGGGGGCGATATTCTGCTGGACGGTGGCGTCCAGGTCGAGCTGTTCGCGCAGCTGATCGAAGTAGAGAACCCTCAGGTTGGTGCCGAGGCGGACCTTTCCCGACTGCGGCTCCAACTCGCCGAGCAGCAGATTGAGCAGGGTCGTTTTCCCTGCGCCGTTGGGGCCGATGATGCCGATCCGGTCTCCGCGCAGCACCGTGGTCGAGAAGTCGTTTAAAATGGTTGTTTCGCCATAAGAGAAGGAGACGTTTGTCATCTCTGCGACCAGTCGGCCGCTGCGATCGGCTTCCTGGATCTGCATGCGGGCCGTGCCTTGTCGTTCACGCCGGTCGCTGCGCTGCTCGCGCATTTTCTGCAGGTTGCGGACCCGTCCCTCGTTGCGGGTCCGGCGTGCCTTGATGCCCCGCCGGATCCAGATCTCCTCCTCGGCCAGTTTCTTGTCGAAACGCGCCCATTCCTGTGCTTCGGCGTTCAGCAGTTCTTCCTTGCGGCGCCAGAAGGTGTCATAGTCGCAGGCGAAATCGAAGAGGCGACCGCGGTCGATCTCGACGATCCGGGTGGCCAGAGCGCGCAGGAATGTGCGGTCGTGGGTCACGAAAACCAGGGTCAGTGACTCGCGCACAAGGAACTCTTCGAGCCAGGCGATGGAGTCGATGTCGAGGTGGTTGGTCGGCTCGTCGAGAAGGAGGATGTCGGGTTCCGCGGCAAGAGCCCGAGCGAGCAGAACGCGTCGGATCATGCCTCCGGAGAGGCGCGTGACGTCGGAATCGGCATCGAGCTTGAGGCGCGAGAGGACCTGCTCGATGCGCTGTTGCAGAGGCCATCCGTTTTCGTTCTCCAGCGTCTGCTGGGCATCCATGAGCTGCGGCAGCATCTCTTCGCGGCCATCGGCAACGCCCAGGCTCAGGTCATGGTGGCGGCAGAGGGCTTCGCCGATCCGCCCCATTCCGAGAGCCACCGTTCCGAAGACGTTGCCGGTCAGGTCGCGGGGGACCTCCTGAGGCAGGCGGGCGACGCGAAGGCCCTGCTGGCGGTCGACCGTTCCGCTGTCGGTGGCAACCTCTCCGGCGATCAGGCCGAGAAGGCTCGATTTGCCGGCACCGTTGCGTCCGAGAAGGCATATGCGCTCACCCCTGTCGATCTGCAGGTCGATCTTGTCGAGCAGAGGCGGCCCGCCGTAGGCGAGGGTTGTATTGCGAAGACTGATCAAAGGCATAGGGAAAGCTTTCCGAGTGACGAGGTTCTTCTGCAATTATGGCAGAAGGCCGTCAATAAGGGAAGGGGGGCTCCATTCTCCCTATGGATGGAGGACGCGAGACCGGCCTTCTGCGTCAAAAAGGACTTCTCCTGTTTGCCGAGCTGTGCCAAGATAGCCGGATCTTGCAGAAAAACCTTGCCGAGGATCGATTTCGCCATGTCCGCCCCGAAGAAAAATGAAGCCTTCCATTACGGATGGATTATCGTTGCGGTCGGTGCCCTGACCCTTTTTTCCTGCCTGGGTCTGGCTCGGTTCGCGTTCGGGATGCTTCTGCCCTCCATGGGAGCCGGACTGGGCCTCGCTTACGACCAGATGGGATTTGTGGGCACGGGCAATTTCGCCGGCTACCTTCTCAGCGTCGCACTGGCACCGCTGTTGATCCGACGGTGGCGTCCCCGGCTGACGATTGTGGTCGGTCTGTTGCTCATCGCCGCCGGCATGTTCTCCATCGCCCTGTGCCACAGTTTCGCTACTCTGCTAGCCCTGTACTTTTGCGTCGGGGTGGGCAGCGGTCTGGCCAACATCCCCGCCATGGTTCTCGTGTCCCACTGGTTCCGCAGGCGGAGTCGCGGTCGGGCGGCCGGTCTGATGATCGTTGGAAACGGGGCCGCCATCGTTTTTTCCGGCCTTTTTGTTCCTTCCATGAACAGTCTGTACGGCGGGGAGGGATGGCGGGCGGCCTGGCTGGTGCTGGGATTGATCACCCTCTTGATTGCGGTCCTGGCAGCTGTTCTACTGCGCAACGACCCCGAGGAAAAGAATCTGGAGCCGTACGGTGAAGCCGAGGCCTTGCCGCAGACGAGCATGCTCGACAAGGCGCAGACCGGAACAGGCAGGGTTCTGGTTTTTCTCGGTCTGCTCTATTTTGCTTTCGGCGCGACCTACATGGTCTACGGCTCTTTCGTCGTGACCACAATGGTGAGGGAATTCGGTTTCGCCGAGGCCCGCGCGGGGATGTTCTGGTCCTGGGTCGGTTTCCTCGGGATTTTTTCCGGCGTCGGATTCGGCATTATCTCGGACAGGATAGGCCGTCGGGGCGGATTAACGGTTGTTTTTGCCCTTCAAACCCTGGCTTATCTGCTGGTTGGTCTGCAGATCGGCACCGGCGCCCTGATCCTCTCTGTCGTTCTCTACGGCCTGACGGTCTTCGCAATCCCGACCATTATGGCGGCAGCGGTGGGGGATTACCTCGGACTGCCCCGCGCGGCCGGAGCCTTTTCCCTGATCACCTTTTTTTTCGCTGCCGGTCAGACATTCGGTCCGGGAGCCGCCGGACTTCTCGCCGAATCGACAGGGACCTTTTTTGCCAGCTATATCGCCGCTGCCGTTTTGACTGCTGTATCGACCATCTTGTCCCGATTTCTGCCGAAACCAGCGAGGGCTTCTTGAGAGTACAGGGATCCCTGAAAAAAATGATCCGGCACTCAAAAAGTGCTTGCCTTTTTATGATTAGTGGAGTATAAGGTGTATGCAGACAGTTTAAGGCGTGTAGGGTAAGGACGAGAACCGAGCAAGGTTCTCAGGGAAGTCAGAAACCACACGACAATCAGGTCAGTGTGGTTTTTAGTTTTCAGGTCTTTTGAACTTCACGCGCAACAAGCTCAAAGAAAAGAGCAGAAGGAGCAACAGAAATGGTACAAGGCACAGTAAAATGGTTTAATGACGCCAAGGGGTTCGGTTTTATCGAGCAGGACGACGGCCCGGACGTTTTTGTCCACTTTTCGGCTATCCAGGGAGAAGGTTTCAAGTCCCTGGCCGAAGGCGAACGGGTTGAGTTCGAGGTTCAAGAAGGCCCCAAAGGCCCTCAGGCCGCCGACGTGCAAAAAGTGTAAGTTGGCGCACGCCACATACATGAAGCACAAAAAAAGCCCCGGAGTTTGCTCCGGGGCTTTTTTTATGTGCCAGCCGTCAACCCGGAAAAAAGCTCTTGTCTTTTCCCCTGAAACCTGTATCATGCCCCGTGACTGACCAGAAAGCCGGCGGTATTCAAGCCGCCGTCCATCGCTCACTGACCCACCTACTGCATACCGATTCCTTTTTCGAGTCCAAGGCGGCACAAACGGTTGGCGACGATGTCATGAAGTGCTCTCGGGTACACCGGGTCGTTATCCGGAACGTCCTCGACGACGGTGCTTTATAGCCAGTCCAGTGTGCCATGGCTGCTGTATATCTGAGGGACATCCGTTTGTCCCGGCGGCCGGCACGTCATCTTGACGTCCATGCCTTCCTTCGACGAAGTGCTGGAAAAGGAAAATCTTTATGCAATTCAACGAATTACCCTTGTCTGAACCGATACTGCGCGCAGTTGCCGAGTGTGGTTACACCACCCCGACCCCCGTTCAGTCCCGCAGCATCCCCGATGCAGTCGCCGGCCGCGATCTCCTGGCTTCGGCCCAGACCGGAACCGGCAAAACGGCTGCTTTCATGCTGCCCGTTCTGGAGCGCCTTTCGAAGGTGCGCAAGGGGCCCAAAGGGGCTCCCCGCGTTCTGGTCCTGACGCCGACTCGCGAATTGGCAGCTCAGGTGACCGAGGCCACCCGCACCTATGGCAAGAACCTGCAGGTCCGCAGCACGGTCATCCTTGGCGGCTCGCCTTACGGCCCTCAGTTTCGTGATCTTTCGCGCTCCATCGATCTCGTCGTCGGCACACCGGGACGCCTCATCGATCATCTCAAGCGCGGCAGTCTCGATCTGTCCCGCGTTGAAGTGCTGATCCTGGACGAAGCCGATCGCATGCTCGACATGGGATTCAAGGAAGATGTCGAGAAGATCACAGCTGCGGCGCCGAACGATCGCCAGACCCTGCTCTTTTCCGCCACACTGGACAAGACGATGGATGCTCTGGCCCGTCGCCTGCTCAAAGATCCGGTGCGCATCGATATCGCCGGCAAGCAGGTCACTCAGGATCATATCGGCCAGCGTCTCTATATCGCTGACGATCTCGAGCACAAAAAGCGCCTGCTGGTCAACCTCGTCGCCAGGCAGGATCTCAAGCGGGCCATCATCTTCTCAGCGACCAAGCGCGACGCCGACCGTCTGGCGCGTGAGCTGACCTCCCAGGGTCATCGGGCCGCCGCTTTGCATGGAGATATGAACCAGACCGCGCGTAATCGCACCGTCCGTCATTTGCGCAGCGGCAAAATCCGTCTGCTGGTCGCCACTGATGTCGCTGCTCGCGGCCTGGATGTGCCGGCGATCACCCATGTGATCAATTTCGACCTGCCGATGGCCGCCGAGGATTACGTGCACCGCATCGGCCGTACCGGCCGTGCCGGTGTCGCCGGAAGTGCAATCTCTTTCGCAGCCGGCGATGATGCGCTCCGTCTGGAGCGCATCGAGCGTTACATCGGCAAGGCGATCGATCGCGTAAAAATCGACGGCCTCGAGCCGACGCGATCGTTGCGCAGCCCGCGGCGCAATCAGGGGAACAGGAATAAACCCGGTGGGCCTTCCCGCAAGTTCGGTTCCCGGCAGGGCGCTCGCAAGGAGCCGGTGATCGAATACGGCAAGCGCAAGACCAGACGTCCGGCCGGTGTCAAAGCCCGGTAAAAAGACGACCTGTTGAGGAAAACAAAAGTGCCGGTGCCTGGTTCAAACAGGTCCGGCACTTTTTTTTGAGCTGACGGGATGGCGAAACACACGATCTCCCCTCCATTGTCTTTCCTTTGCGGTTCGTTTCCGCAAGGTTTATACTGGAGTGAAAACCTTGTAGAGAGGGCTCAGCCATGAGACGGAATTTCAGCGCGAAAAAGGGGCGCCCGGTCAAGAAGAAAAGCCAGGAGGAGCTTGATGAAATGGTTCGGCGGATGAAGGCCGGTCAGCAAGCCCCGACTAATTATCGCGAGCATTCCCTGAGATTACACGGATGGGTGTGCGCCAAGTGCGGACAGGATTTCGAGCTCGAAAATCTTCACCTGCTGACCGTGCATCACAGGGACGGCAATCACCACAACAATCCTTCGGACGGAAGCAACTGGGAAAATCTGTGTGTTTACTGTCATGACGACGAACACAGCCGTTCGCTGCTCGGCGATTACCTTGAGGGCGAGAATGACAGCCACAACAATTGACGAAGGTCTCGTCGCAAAAATTCAAGGGATGATGATTTAATGTTTGATCCCCCCGTTCTCTGGGCCTTCAGTCTGACCCTCATGGCAGGTCTGGCGACAGGCGTGGGAAGCACACTGGCTTTCTTTGCCCGAAGGACCAATACGGGTCTCCTGGCTGTGTCCCTGGGATTTTCAGCCGGCGTTATGATATACGTGTCATTCGTCGAGATATTTCCCGAAGCCGAAACCGCTCTCATTGCCGATATGGGAATACTGGCCGGTTCCTGGGCGACTGTTGCCGCTTTTTTCGGCGGCATGTTGTTCATCGGCCTGATCGACAAGTTGGTACCCTCCCATGAGAACCCTCATGAGATTCACAGTATCGAGGAACTCAGGGACCCCTCTTATGTGGATCCGCGACTTTTGCGAATGGGGGTTTTGTCAGCACTGGCCATCGCGATCCACAACTTTCCCGAAGGGCTGGCGACATTCACCGTGGCGCTGAGGGATCCCGATCTGGGGCTGCCCATCGCGGTCGCCATCGCCATTCACAACATTCCGGAGGGGATCACCGTATCGATACCCATCTATTACGCCACCGGGAGCCGGCGTAAGGCCTTCCTGTTCTCCTTTCTTTCAGGTCTTTCCGAGCCGCTCGGCGCCGTCATCGGATATTTTCTTCTGTATTCCTTCATGACCGACATGCTTTTCGGGGTTATTTTCGCCGGGGTCGCCGGAATCATGGTCTTCATCTCCTTTGACGGTCTGTTGCCGGCCGCCCACGAATACGGCAAGCACCATCATGCGATTTACGGACTGATGGCCGGCATGGCAGTGATGGCCGTGAGTCTGGTGATGTTCGTCTGACCCCCTTCGGCGCCGTTTCCGGACAGAAACTAATTTGATGGACAGGCCCGCATCGATCCTTTTAGAATGACAGGATATTTCTTTTTAAACGACTTCACGATTCTCGGAAGGACAAATTTTCATGGCACAGGCAAAAAAAGGGGACCACGTTAAAATCAATTTTACCGGCAAACTCGAGGATGGCACCGTTTTCGACTCGACGACAAAAGAGGCCGGTGAGTGCGATCATGATGACTGCGGGTGCGAGCACGGTCCGCTCGAGTTGACCCTCGGGGAAGAGGAATTTTTTGAGCGAGTCGAGGATGCGCTGCTGGGCATGCAGCCCGGCGAGACGAAAACGGTTGTCGTGTCGGCCGACGAAGCTTTCGGGGTGTACGACGACGACATGGTTTTCAACGTTCCCCGCGACGAGATGCCCTCCCACATCAAGCCCGAAGTGGGGCAGCAGCTGGAACTGGTCGGGGAAGATGACCAGGTGTTCATAGTCACAGTGGTCGAAGTCACTGACGAGAACATCACCATCGATGCCAATCATCCGCTGACCGGCGAGGATCTGACTTTTGACCTGGAACTGCTCGAAATCGTCCCTGCCGCCTGACATTTACGCTATCCCGGCTTCCGGACGTACCGTTATGTAAGACCGGCAGCAAAGGAGATTCAGGCAGTGCTGGTATCCCCCTCCACCGTCGCGGAGCGCTACCGGGCGGAAATCAAACATGAAGTTCGGGCTCTCTCCACTCAGCTCAAGGTTGTCGGTTTTCTTTCCGGGGATTACGGGCCTTCCCTGACCTATGCCCAGTATACGCAGAAGGCCTGCGAGGATCTGGGGATCGATTATGAACTGCGAACGGTGCCCCGTCTGGAGCTGGAACAGGCGATCATCGAGGCCAATGAAGATAATTCCGTTCACGGCATTATGGTCTATTATCCCGTTTTCGACAACGAGCAGGACCGTTATCTCAAGGATATGGTCGATTATCGCAAGGATATCGAGGGACTCAACTCCTTCTGGATCCGCAAGCTGTACCAGAACGAGAGGATCGTTGGCGGCGTTTCCCTCGCCGGCAAGGCGGTCGTGCCCTGCACGTCGCTGGCTATTCTCAAGATTCTCGAGGCCAACGGCGCCTACGGTGGCAGCGGCACCCAACCCGTGGAGCACAAGACGGTGACCATTTTCAATCGCAGCGAAGTCGTGGGTCGGCCTCTGGCGGTGATGATGTCCAACGACGGCGCCCGGGTCT
>JAWOCM010000009.1:0-24637 GCA_046483795.1 Desulfuromonadales bacterium
CCGGTCGGAGAGTCGCCCCATCACGGGGCAGCCGACGATGAAACCCACAGCGCTCAGAAGAAGCATCGTCCCGGCTTCCTCTCGGCTGAAACCGAAAACGTTCTGCAGGTAGGGGCCGCCCCATAATCCCTGAACGGCCATATAGGTACCATACCAGAAGAAGGCCAAAAGGGAAATTTTCCAGAAATCGAGACGTCCCATGACCTGTCGCCACCCTTTCCAGAAGGGCAAACTCTCTTCGGGCGGCTTTTCGGCGGGAGCATCCCGTACAACCACCAGAACCGCCAGCGCACCGAGCAGTGTCAGGGCGGAAAAGGCATAAAATGAGCCGCGCCAGCCGATTGTTCCGGCCAGCCAGGCCAGGGGGGCGGTCGCCAGCAGATTGCCGGTATTGCCGATCGCCACCTGCAGACCCGCGAGGGTGGCGAAGCGCTGCGCAGAGAACCAGGCGCTGTAGACCTTGAGCGATCCCATCAGAACGCAGGCGGTTCCTGTGCCGATGAGCAGACGTCCCCAGAATGCGCCGGCATATCCGGTAGCGCTGGCGAACAGAAACGCCCCGGCGGCGGTCACCAGCCCGAGCCCGAAAATGATTCGCCTGGGGCCGATACGGTCGAGCAACGGACCGAGGGGCAACTGGGTCAGGGCAAAGGCATAAAAGAGCGCAGCGGACATTTTGCCAAGCTCACCCGGGGAGAGAGAGAGATCCTGAGCGAGGTCACCGGCGATGACTGCAGCAGACACGCGGTAGAAATAGGCGATGACGTACATCGCCGTCAAAACGTAAAAAATTCGCCAGCGGCGCTCTTTCCACATCATCGTTCTTGGTCCCTTTATTTCTTTTTGCCTTATCGTTCAGAGAATCGGAAGCGGGAAACCTGTTTCCGATTAGTGGGTTCAGGGGATGGATCTGGGCAAGGGCGTCAATCAGCGCGGCGCCCTCCAGGCAGGTTTTCGAATCCCTTTCGGTCGGCTGATCTGGGATATCGGAGGCAGTATCGGATACGTCGACCACAGCCAGGACTGGGGGATTCGCACCGGCCTGTCCATACCGGCTTCCCTGCCGCGCCTGCTCTGTCATCAATCCTGGTCATCGTGAGCAGGCCAGGGCCAATCCCCGGTCGGTACCGCTTCGAGCTGGAAATGCTCCACCCCCCAGTTCAGCACTTCGCGATTGCTCGCCCGTGACATCTCGCGGGGGATCGGCTGGCCGAGAAAACGCAGCACCCGCCAGAGCAGATGCCCCTCGTCATTCGGCGAGACCGCCGGTACAGCGCCGTGTCTTTTGCTTATCTTTTCGCCCTCTTCGTCAAGCACCAGGGGCAGATGCACATATTTCGGCGTTGTGCGGCCGAGACAGGCGTAGAGAAAGATCTGCCGGGGTGTCGACGACAAGAGGTCGCCGCCGCGTACCACCTGGGTGACGCCCGCGGCGATGTCGTCGACGACGACAGCCAGCTGATAGGCAAAAAGGCCGTCGGCACGGCGTACGACAAAATCGCCGACAGCCGTCTTCAAATGCTGCTCCATGTCGCCGAAGACCCCGTCGTTGAAGCAGACCCTGGCTTCGGGCACCCGGATGCGCAAGGAGCGGGGCAATCTACCGGCAGGCAGGCCTTCTCGGCAAGTGCCGGGATAGACCGGTCCTTCCTCGCCAGGATGGGGAGCACTGGCCAGGACCTCCCGGCGAGAACACGCGCAATCGTACAGCAATCCCTTCTCCCGCAGCAGACTGGCCGCTTCTTCATACGCCCCGGTCCGCCGGCTCTGATAGACAACCGCGTCATCCCATTCGAGGCCGAAACCTTCCAGTACGCGCAGAATCTGCCGGTCAGCACCGGCCACGACACGGGGAGTGTCGAGATCTTCCATACGCACCAGCCAGCTACCTCCGGACTGACGGGCCAGACAATAGCTGCCGACCGCCGCAACCAGCGACCCGATATGTAAAGGACCGGTCGGGCTGGGCGCGAAACGTCCGATGATTTTTTCCTGATCGGCCTGAGTCATCACGAGGGCAAAATCTCCACAAGTCGGAATTCTCCCGATGATGCACAGCGACGTCCCTGGTGTCAAGACAGCGAACGGTTGAATCAACTTGCTGATCGAAAGTTGCCCGCCACCAGGAGAGTTTCCCTGCAACTCCGGTTTTTGATGAAAAAGGCGGTTGCCCTCGGAGGAAAAAATCATGGGTGAAACATTGACTTTTACAGGAAACCCCGATATTTATTACCAGTAGAGTCTTTAATAGGAGAACTTGCCGTGCTGATTACCCGTGCAACCGAATATGCCATTCGCGCCCTGCTCCATCTGGCCAAGCACCCCGCCGGCGAAATCGTCTTGAAAAAGGATATCTGCCGTCAGCAGGAGATCACCCCCGCCTTCCTGACCAAAATCCTCCAACCCCTTATCAAGGCCGGAGTCGTCGGATCCCAGCGGGGCGTTGGTGGAGGGTTCTACCTGCTCAAGGACCCTTCCGAGGTCTCCTTGCTGGACATCCTCGAAGCAGAAGAAGGCCCCCTTGCTCTCAACCACTGCCTGGAACATGACAAAAAATGCGACCGCCGGGAAACCTGCAGCGTGCACGGGGCATGGAAAGAAATCCGCGACGAAATGTCAGCCGTTTTGAGACGTTTCGATTTCGCCCGACTGGTCGAGGCTGAGAGACAGTCCTCTTCCTCCGATTGACCTTCGCACCAGACAATCCCGATCCCTTCCAGAAGACCGCCCTCCCGGCGGTCTTTTTTTATGCAAAAAAACACCCTGGCGACCAGGAGGACATGTCTGCCAGGGCAATAGAGAAGCGATTGCGCTTCCCGTGAAATTTATTGAACGCGTTGTCTTTATCGTCAATTATAAACCCCTCTCCTTCCAAGTCAATTTCACCGGCAATTTCCCCCCTTTCCGAACCGACCTTTCTGGAAAAAATCCGCCTCCCCCTCTTCTCGAACGCTGACATTAACTCCCTCCGTGCAAATTGTACATCTTTTTGGTGTGTTTAGGATTCAATTTTTTACTTGACCTTTTAGGTAGTATTCTGTAAGCTCCGAATACAAATCATTCTCTCGCTGTCAACGTGACTTCAACCTATACAATCTGAGGCGACTCATGGAATCGACTCGACGCAGCATTGCCAAATCACTGTCATGGCGCATTCTGGCAACTTTTATCACGACCTCGATCGCCTTCGGACTGACCGGAGAGGGTGGATTCGCTGCAAAGATCGGCATTGCCGACACTCTCATAAAGTTCTTCATCTACTTCGGCCACGAACGGCTGTGGAATCGCATGACCTACGGGCGCGAGGAAAAGCAGCCTGAATATTTCATTTAAAGGATTCGACACATGCAAACAGCTGCTGTGCATGAAAACAACCCGCAACCTCTCGAAGAGGCATCGCCCCTGGAGATACTCCGTGCCGGAATCGAGGCGGCGGCCGGACCGGTTTCAATCGCATGCTCTTTCAGCGTCGAAGATGTGGTGCTGATCGATATGGTTCACCGGACTGGCCTCGATGTCGGAATTTTCGCCATCGACACGGGGCGTCTCAACGAGGAGACCTACGAAGTTGCCGAAGCGGTCACTCAGCGCTATGGGGTAAAACTAGACTGGTACTTTCCCGACCGAACAGCCGTAGAAAGCCTTGAAAGGGACAAGGGATTGTTTTCCTTTCGAGAAAACCTTCAGAACCGCCAGGAGTGCTGCGCCATCCGCAAGGTGGAACCGCTGCAGCGAGCACTCGCCGGCCTTTCGGGATGGGTTACGGGCCTGCGCCGCGAGCAGAGCATCACCCGCTCCGGGCTGCATCCGCTGGAGATCGATGAAACAGCCAATGACCCGATCAAAATCAACCCCCTGCTGGAATGGACGGAAGAAGAGATCTGGGACTATGCGGCGATGCACCAAATACCGGTCAACCGGCTCCACAAACAGGGATACCCCTCCATCGGTTGCGCCCCCTGCACGCGGGCCGTCGAGGCGGGCGAACATCCCCGCGCCGGCCGCTGGTGGTGGGAGAATCCGGAGCACAAGGAGTGCGGCCTGCACCGGCGATGAAGGGCCTGCGTAGGGGCTATCCTCGTGATCGCCCTGGGGCAGACACAGGGGGTCTGCCCCTACAAAAACCGGCAAATTCAAGGAACACGATATGACAATGACTCACCTGAAACAGCTCGAAGCGGAAAGCATTCACATCATCCGGGAAGTGGCGGCCGAATTCGAAAACCCCGTGATGCTCTATTCCATCGGGAAAGATTCCGCCGTCATGCTGCATCTGGCGCGCAAGGCCTTCTATCCGGCCAAACCGCCTTTCCCCCTGATGCACGTCGACACCACCTGGAAATTTCGCGAGATGATCGAGTTTCGCGATCGCATGGCGCATGAATGCGGCATGGACTTGTTGATCCACACCAACGAGGAAGGGGCTCGCCAGGGGGTATCCCCCTTTACTCACGGCAGCGCCGTTTATACCGACATCATGAAGACCGAGGCCCTCAAGCAGGGGCTCACCAAATACAAGTTCGACGCCGCCTTCGGCGGAGCCCGGCGCGACGAGGAGAAGTCGCGGGCCAAGGAGCGCATCTTCTCCTTCCGCACCGAAAATCATCGCTGGGACCCGAAGAGCCAGCGCCCAGAGTTGTGGAATATCTACAACGCCAGGGTGCGCCCCGGAGAGAGCATCCGCGCCTTCCCCCTCTCCAACTGGACCGAGCTCGATGTGTGGCAGTACATCTACCTGGAGCAGATTCCGATCGTTCCTCTGTACTACTCGAAGATACGGCCGGTGGTTGAGCGCGACGGCACCCTGATCATGGTCGACGACGAACGCATGGAGCTGCTGCCGGGCGAAGAGGTGCAGATGAAGTCGGTGCGCTTTCGCACCCTGGGGTGCTACCCGCTGACCGGCGCGGTCGAATCGACCGCCGCAACCCTGCCCGAGATCATCCAGGAGATGCTCCTCACCCGCTCTTCCGAGCGGCAGGGACGGGTGATCGATCACGACCAGGCGGGAAGCATGGAGAAGAAGAAGCAGGAAGGGTACTTCTAAGGCTTTGCACCACCCGTTCGCTTCGCTCACTAGAGTACACTGAGAGCACCATGAGGAATGCCAATCATAGATTTCGGTTGAATCCAGAGTCGGGTTTTTCTCAGCCTTTCTCAGATTCCTCAGTGGTAACAATGCTTTTAAGAACTTTTGCTTAAGGGAATAAATAGATGGCTCATCAATCCGAAATGATCGCTGAAGATATAGAAAGCTACCTCAAGACCCACGAACAAAAGGGGATGCTGCGCTTCATCACCTGCGGAAGCGTCGACGACGGGAAGAGTACGCTGATCGGCCGGCTGCTGTGGGATTCGAAGATGATTTTCGAGGATCAGTTGGCGGCCCTGGAAGCTGACAGCAGGCGGGTCGGCACACAGGGACAGAACGTCGATTACGCGCTGCTGCTCGACGGCCTGCAGGCCGAGCGCGAACAGGGGATCACTATCGACGTGGCCTACCGGTTCTTCTCCACCGACAAGCGCAAGTTCATCGTCGCCGACACCCCCGGTCACGAGCAGTACACCCGCAACATGGTCACCGGCGCCTCCACCGCCCAGGCGGCAGTCATCCTCATCGACGCCCGCAAAGGTGTGCTCACCCAGACCCGGCGGCACAGCTACCTGGTCTCGCTGGTCGGCATCCGCAATGTCGTTCTGGCAATCAACAAGATGGACCTGGTCGACCACGACGCCGGGCGTTTCGAGGAGATCCGACGGGAATATGAAAACTTTTCCGCCGGCCTGGGATTCGACCGGATCACCGCCATCCCTATCTCCGCACTCAACGGCGACAATGTCATCGAATCCAGCGCCAACACGCCCTGGTACGAAGGACCGGCGCTGATGGAGTATCTCGAAACGGTTCAGGTTTCAGACGCCTCCGCACGCAAACCATTCCGCATGCGAGTGCAATGGGTCAACAGGCCCGATCTCGATTTCCGCGGTTTCTGCGGCACCATCGCCTCGGGATCAGTGCGGCCCGGAGACGAGGTGGTCGTCACCTCCTCCGGGCAGAAGAGCAGGGTCGCCCGTATCGTCACCATGGACGGGGATCTGGACAAGGCGGTGGCCGGCCAGGCCGTGACCCTGACCCTGGCCGACGAGATCGATGTCAGCCGGGGGGAGACGCTGGCCGACCCCGAGGAGCGTCCCTGCAATGCCGACCATTTCCAAGCCAAGGTGGTATGGATGCATGCAGACGGCCTGCAGCCGGGACGGAACTATCTGATCAAGGCCGGTTCCTCTACGGCACCGGTCCGGGTCGAGTCCCTGAAGTTCAAGATCAACGTCAACAACCTCGAGCAGGAACCCGGAGACACTCTGGAGCTCAACGAAGTCGGCGTCTGCACTTTCAACACCGACCGGCCGATCTCTTTCGATTCCTACAGGGAGAACCGGGGTACCGGCAGCTTTATCCTCATCGACCGTCTGACCAATGCCACTGTCGGTGCGGGTATGCTTCACCAGCCTCTGCTGCAGAACTCCGGCAGCCACTGGACCGCTGTTGATGTCAACCGCCGGAGCCGTGCCGGAATCAAGGGGCAGAACGCAAGGATCGTCTTGTTCACCGGCCCGCCCCAGATCGATACCGCATCGCTGGCCGCTCTGACCGAAAAGAAGCTCCACAGCCTGGGACGCCACACCTACCTGATCACCTCAGGGACACTGCCGGAAGGGCTTCAAAACGGAGAAGCGGTGGAGAGCTTGCGACATTTTGGGGAAATCGCCCGAATCTGCGCCGATGCCGGTCTGATTGTCCTTGTCGCCCCTCCACGGTTGCCGGAGATCGATCCCCGATTCCTGGAAAAGGCGCTTGACGGAGAACCCGTCATCAAGGTGCGTCTCGGCACTTCACCGGACAGCGAAAACGAAGCCATCCCCGACATCCAGATCGATGCCGGTCCCTCTGCCCCCGAGGAAACCGTCGAAAAGATCGTCAGGGAGTTGAACCGGGAGCTGCAGTCGGAGTAGGCTGAGTTTTCACGGCATCGACCACTTCACAACGCGAATGGATCAGGACATGAGTATCGACTACCAAAAATTGCGGCTCGACGGTGTTTATCAGCAGGACAAGGACGGCAACCTGATGCTGCGCATCAAGGTTCCGGCCGGGGTGATTTCCAGCCCCCAGGCGGAAGCGATCTGCGATATCGCAGAGCAGTTCACCAACGGCCGGCTCCATCTGAGCACGCGCGGCAGCATCGAACTGCATTGGCTCGGCTACGAACAGCTCCCGGAAGTCTTCCGCCGCCTGGCGGCCGTAGGTCTGACCAGCCGCGGCGCCTGCGGCGGCGCCGTGCGGGGCATCGCCTGCAGCACCACCTTCAGCCCTGGTTTTCCCCTCAGCCAGACGATCGCCCGGCGCCTCAACCGCCACTTTGCGGGGAATCCTCACTTCGAGGGGCTACCGAAAAAGTTCAAGATCGGCATAGACAGCGGCTACGGGGATTCGCGCCACCTTATTCAGGATGTCGGCCTGGTTCACACCGGTTTCAGCGAGGGAAAAAACCTGTTCGACGTCTGGTGCGCCGGCGGTCTTGGCCGTGAACCCCAGGCAGGCTTCCTGCTTGAAAAATCTGTGCCCGAAGAGAGACTGATTCCCCTGACAGAAGCGGTGGTGCGAATCTACCGGGACAATACCCCGCCCCCGAGGCGTCTCAAGTTCCTCCTCAACCGGATCGGAGAGAAGGCCTTTCGTCACCTGCTCGAAGAGGAACTGAAATGCCACCCCCAGCCTTTGCCGCAGTTAAGCATCGAGGGCCCGCTTACCCCTTCGCCAGTCGAAACGATCCAGGCTTTTGTGTTTGCCGGCGAGATCGATGCTGCGGATTTTCGGCAGCTGGCCGGTCTGTCCCGGCAGAGCGCCGGCGGCTATATGGCCTTGACCGCCGACCAGAATATCGCGCTGCTCCTTGAAAACACGGAGAATTCTGCCAGAGTCAAGAATGAGCTGGACCGTCTCGGCCTTTCAGGAAAAGCCCCAGGAGAACAACTCACGTTTCGGGTCTGCCCCGGCAGCCATGAGTGCAAAATGGGACTTTCAGCCACGCGGGACGTTGCCCGGGATGTCTTGTCCGTGCTCGGCGACGGAGAACGCACTCGATCCTTCGCCCTTTCCGGCTGTTCCAATTCCTGCTCCCAGCCGCAACTGGCAGATATCGGTATCGTCACCGAAAACCTCGCCAGAGACGAGAAGGGTTCTCGCGAACCGCGTTTCGCCCTGTACCGGCGCTGCGGAGAAGGCCTCGGCAAAAGCTTCCGCGACGGATTGACTCGCGCCGAACTGCTCGACCAAATCAGAGACCTCGAATGACCATCACATGGAAAATAGCCTGCAGCGAAAGGAGAACGCGTTATGTCCAAAATCTACACTGACAACAGCCTGTCAATCGGCCGCACCCCCCTGGTTCGGCTCAACCGAGTCATCCCGGAAGGAGGCGCCACCGTCCTCGGCAAGATAGAGGGACGCAATCCGGCCTATTCGGTCAAATGCCGCATAGGCGCTTCGATGATCTGGGATGCCGAACAGAAGGGACTGCTCGGTCCCGGCAAGGAGATCGTCGAGCCGACCAGCGGCAACACCGGTATCGCCCTGGCCTTCGTCGCTGCCGCCCGGGGCATTCCTCTCACCCTGACCATGCCCGATACGATGAGCATGGAGCGTCGCAAGGTGCTCAAGGCCTTCGGGGCCAATCTCCTCCTCACTCCCGGATCCAAGGGGATGGGCGGTGCCATAGCCGCCGCGGAGGAACTGGCGGTTTCCGATCCGAACAAGTACGTGCTGCTGCACCAGTTCAAGAATCCGGCCAATCCGGATATTCACGAAAAAACCACCGGCCCGGAGATCTGGACGGATACCGAAGGCGAGATCGACATCCTCGTCTCCGGCGTCGGCACCGGCGGCACCATCACAGGCGTGTCGCGCTACATCAAAAAGACCGAAGGGAAAGAGATTCTCTCTGTCGCCGTCGAGCCGTCCGACTCGGCGGTGATCAGCCAGAAACTCGCCGGCGACGATCTGCAGCCCGGACCGCACAAGATTCAGGGCATCGGCGCCGGGTTCATTCCCGACACCCTCGATCTGGAGATGGTGGATCTCGTCGAGCAGGTCACCAACGAGGAGTCGATCGAGTTCGCCCGGCGACTGGCACTCGAAGAGGGGATTCTCGTCGGCATCTCCTGCGGGGCCGCCGGGGCCGTTGCCGCCCGCCTGGCCGCCAAACCGGAGAACAAGGGCAAGACGATCGTCGTCATTCTCCCCGACTCGGGCGAGCGCTACCTGTCGAGCGTGCTTTTTGAAGGCATCGTCTAAAGGGACGCGAACAGGGCCGAAGAACGCTCCGGCCCTGTTCCCTCATTTTCTGGTTGACAACAGAATGAAGTTTTCTTATCGTTTTACTTAACAATAAAACTGCGCCAGCAGTTCTTATCGAGAGTGGCGGAGGGACAGGCCCTGCGATGCCACAGCAACCGGTTCACCAAGGGTGAATGACAGGTGCTAATTCCTGCTCCGAATCGTTTCGGAGGAAGATGAGGACGGCGCTTCGATTTCTGCGAGACCGCGTCGTCTCCCCTTCGAAGCCCCTTCCTGTCAAGATTCACGGGAAGGGGCTTTCTGCTTTTTCCTACAGCGCCTTGAAGGAGAAGAGAGTTATGGGCAACAGTCAGAAGAACGGGGTGGACACCGAGCTTGTCCAAATCGGCGTGGGGCGCGACGAACGCACCGGCGCCATCAGCTATCCCATCTATTCCAGTGCCACGTACAGGCATCCCGGCGTCGGCCAGAGCACCGGCTACGACTACACCCGCTCGGGCAACCCGACCCGCGATATCCTGGAAGAGGGGCTTGCACGACTCGAGGGGGGCGCCCGCGGCCTCGTCTTCTCGTCGGGCATGGCGGCTCTGACCACGCTCTTTCTGCATTTCAAGACGGGCGATCACCTGGTCGTCTCCGAAGATCTCTACGGCGGCACATACCGGGTGCTCGACCAGATCTTCGCCGACTTCGGTCTCGCCGTGACCTACGTCGACACCACCGCCACGGAGAAAATCGAAAACGCCGTCACCGACGCCACCCGCGCCATTCTGATCGAGACGCCCGGCAATCCACTCCTCGGCATCGCCGATATCCGGAGAATCGCGGCCCTGTGCCGGCAGCGCGGCCTGCTCTTCGTCGTCGACAATACCTTTCTCACACCAGCCATTCAGCGCCCTCTCGAACTCGGCGCGGATATCGTGGTGCACAGTGCGACCAAGTACCTCGGCGGCCACAACGACCTGTGTGCCGGCGCCCTGATCGCACGGACGGAAGAGGTCGGTGAACGTCTCTACTTCCTTCAGAACTCCACCGGTGCTATCCTTCCCCCGCAGGACTGCTGGTTGCTTATCCGCAGTCTGAAAACGCTCGCACTGCGTCTGGAACGGCACGAACAGAATGCCCGGACGGTCGCCGACTGGCTAGTGAAGCACCCGAAGGTCGCCGCCGTCTACTATCCCGGCCTGCCCGGTCACCCCGGGCACGCCCTCCAGCAGGAACAGGCCGGAGGGTTCGGAGGCATGCTCTCCTTCCGCGTCGCTTCGCCCGAGATCGCCGCTGTCCTGCTCGAGCGTCTGCGACTGATCTCCTTCGCCGAGAGCCTGGGAGGGGTCGAATCGCTGATGACCCTGCCGGCGGTGCAGACCCACGGCGACATCCCGGAAGAGGAACGGCAACGCCTGGGAATCTGCGAAAGCCTTCTGCGGCTGTCTGTGGGAATCGAACAGGCCGGGGACATCATTGGAGACCTGGAACAGGCGCTCGACCAGCCCGGCTGATCTCGAGATGAGACAAGGGGTCGTTGCCGATCGCCGTCGGAAGCGAAATCAGTAAACTGCAATGCCGCAAGAGGACAAACATGACCAAAAAACTACGTTCAGCAACCCGTCTCGTTCATCAGGGGGTCGACCGCGATCCGGCAACCGGAGCCGCCACCGTTCCCGTATATCTGGCATCGACCTACCACCACGAGGAGGGCAGGCCCGGCCAGTACGACTACGCCCGCAGCGGCAAT
This sequence comes from Desulfuromonadales bacterium, assembly GCA_046483795.1. Classification (GTDB taxonomy): domain Bacteria; phylum Desulfobacterota; class Desulfuromonadia; order Desulfuromonadales; family JAWOCM01; genus JAWOCM01. The sequence continues at coordinate 11,094 of JAWOCM010000009.1, forward strand.
CCGAGCCGTCAGCAGGTCGAGGACGCCATCGCCCTGCTCGAGGGCGGCGTTCGCGGCTTCGCCTACAGTTCCGGCATGGCGGCCATCGGCGGGGCCCTGGCCTTGCTCCGAAGCGGCGACCACCTCATCGCCCCCGACGACCTTTACGGCGGCAGCCATCGCTACCTGAGCACCATTCTGCCCCAGCAGGGCATCGAGGTGGACATGATCGACATGACCGATCTCGACCTCGTCGAGGCGACGATCCGCCCTGAAACCCGGGCGATCTTTCTCGAAACACCTTCCAATCCCCTGTTCAAGATCATCGACATCGCCGCGGTCGCCTCCCTGGCCCGCCAACGGGGCCTTCTCACCATGATCGACAACACCTTCATGACCCCCCTGCTGCAGCGACCTCTCGATTTGGGGATCGATATCGTCATCCACAGCGCCACAAAGTTCCTCGGGGGCCACAGCGACCTGCTGGCTGGCCTCGTCACGACCGCCGATGAAAAGATCGCCGAACGGATCTATGCCTTCCAGAACGCCTTCGGCTGCGGCCTGGCTCCTTTCGACTCCTTTCTGCTCTCGCGCGGCATCAAGACCCTCAAGGTCCGCCTCGAGGCGGCCCAGGCAGGAACCCGGATTCTCGTCGAGCGCCTGCTGGAGCACCCGGCGGTTTCTCGCGTCTATTATCCGGACCTGGCCGACTTTCCGGGTCGCAACCTGCACCTGCAGCAGGCCAGCGGCCCCGGTGCCGTCTTCTCCTTCGAACTCAAGGAGCGGGAGAGTGTGCGCAAGCTGCTGAAAACGGTTCGTCTTCCGATTATCGCCCCGAGTCTCGGCGGCGTCGAAACCATCCTCACCCACTGCTGGTCGATGTCCCATGCCGCTGTCCCGGTCGCCGACAAGGAGCGTCTCGGTCTCCGTGAAACTCTGGTCAGGATTTCCACCGGCATCGAAGACCCGGAAGATCTTTGGGAGGATCTGGAATCCAGCCTGTCATAAAGCACCATCCCTTGCTTGACGGACAATGCCACCAGCAAACAATTGACAAAATCGGCACTTTCGGGTAAAGTCGCCTCTCAATTTCACAACTGATCGTCTTTATCCAGAGTGGTGGAGGGAAAGGCCCTGCGAAACCACAGCAACCGGTTTGACGAAGGGCAAGAATCGTCGAATGTCAGGTGCTAATTCCTTCTCCTGCAGAGGCGGGAGGAAGATGGGGACGGCGCCGACGAAAAGCACCCCGCTCCAAAGCTTTCAACGGCCCTTCTCATCGACACGGGAAGGGCCGTTTTTTTATCCCCGCTCAGACCAGGGAGATGCCGAGCGTTGGAAAGCGTCGATCTTGTCAAAACAGAATATGCTGACTTCAATACGAAACTCAGGCTGGAAAGCGGACGGCTGCTCGGACCGATACGTCTGGCCTACGAAAGTTACGGCCAGCTCAACGCCGAGAAGTCCAACACCATCCTCGTCACCCATGCCTGGACGGGCGATGCCCATGCTGCGGGCCGCCATACCGAAGAGGACCGCAAGCCGGGCTGGTGGGACAAGCTTATCGGACCGGGAAAGACCCTCGACACCGACCGCTATTTCGTTCTCTGCATCAACGTCATCGGCTCCTGCAAGGGATCCACCGGTCCGACCAGCACCAATCCCAAAACCGGCCGTCCTTATCGACTATCCTTGCCGATCATCATGGTCAGAGATATGGTCCGCGCCCAGCGCCTGCTGATCGACCGGCTCGGCATCGAGACCCTGCATTCCGTCATCGGCGGCAGCATGGGAGCGATGCAGGCTCTGGAGTGGGGCATCCTTTATCCCGAGCGGGTCCGCTCCATCATCCCTGTCGCAGGGACGGGACGCACCTCTCCCATGTCTATCGCCCTCAACTCCATCGCCCGGCAGGCGATCTACAATGATCCCATGTGGAAGAAGGGCAACTACAAGCCGGAGCACCCTCCTGCGGACGGCTTCGCTCTGGGTCGGGCCGTCGGCCATATCGCCTTTCTCTCAGACGCCTCGATGCATCTCAAGTTCGACCGGCGTTTCTCCGCGCGCGATGGCATTTTCGATTTCTTCGGCCAGTTCGAGGTTGAACGATATCTCGAATACAACGGCAGAAATTTCGTGGGCCGTTTCGACCCCAACAGCTTTCTTTACCTGGCCAAGGCTCTCGATCTTTACGATGTGTCATGGAATTTCGATTCGGCCGAGGAAGCCCTCTCGCGCATTGAATGTCCCTCGCTCTGGTTCGCATTTTCCTCCGACTGGCTTTACCCGCCGAACCAGACCGAGGAGGTTGTGGACAAACTGCGCACCCTTCAAAAACCGGTCGACTACCACCTGGTCCATTCCGATTACGGCCACGACTCGTTTCTCGTCGAACCGGAAAAATTCACACCGCTGGTCTCCGCTTTTCTCCAGAACCTCGAATGAGTCGCTCCGAAATTGCCAAAGGTCTGAAAATCCCACATAAAAGGTTGCCACAGGACATTATTTGATGCTAGCGTATCAAACTGAGCTCCTCCTTTAATATCCCTAACAAGTGATTGATTTTGCTCCAGTTTTGAGCCACACAACGGGCCTTGGCCGCAGGCAGGGGCAATCGACGTTCATCCTCTCGAGCAAAGGGAGAATCCATGTTCGGCTTCATCAGTCTGCGCTGGAAGATTCTGGTTGCCTTGATCGGCCTGGCTGCCATCCCGATGGTGGTGACAAGCTTCATTGTTTCCAACCTCACAACCCGCCAGTTCGAAAAGGGCATGCAGCGACAGGTTAAAACGGTCGACGGCTTTGTCGAACGGACCACCACTTTGTCCGTACGCGAACAGACCAATTACCTCAACCTGCTGGCCGACTCTTCCGACCTTGTCCATTCGACCTATTACGCAACACTCACCGAAGACACGGCCCAGATCGAGGAAGCACTCGCCGACGCGCACGATCTTTACAACCTCGACCTGATCGAAGTTCGCAACAACGAGGGGAAACGACTGCTGCGTTCCAGTACGCGAGAGGGCATCGACCCCTCCACCGGCAAGGATCATCCCGTCATTGCAACCAGTCTCGAAGGAATGTCCGACTCCCAGATCGGCATGTTCGACGATCGGCTGGCGATCATCGCCTCCTCGCCCATCCGTCTGCAAGACAAGGTCGTCGGGCACTTGATCGGAGTGACTTTGCTCGACGAAAAATATGCGCGACAGATCAAGTCCATCAGCGGGGCCGAAGTGGCCTTGTTCGACAGTGACGGGGTCTTTGCCGCCACTGACGAGACGATAGGCGGACTCCCCGCCCGCGAACTCGTTGAGAACAGGAAAAGGACTGTGGAGGCCGACGGAACCTCCTACGCTCTCTTTTCCAATTCGCTGGGAGGACCGCAACAGGGCATCCTCATGGCTATCGATCGCACCGAGATGCTTCAGGCCCAGAGCGAGACGAACAATATCCTGCTGATTATCATGGTCATTACGGGCATCTTCGCAGTGGTGGTCGGTCTGCTCATCGTCAGCGGGATCGTTCGCCCTCTTTCGGTGGTTGTACGCAATCTCCAGGATATCTCCGAGGGAGGAGGCGACCTGACCCGGACCCTCGACGTCAGCACCAGCGACGAAGTAGGGCGGTTGGCGGAAAGCTTCAACCGTTTCATGGAACGGCTTCGCGACATGGTCAAGCGCAGCCGCGAAGTCTCCGAAGACCTGATCAAGGCCTCGGAGAGCATCCGCAGATCCTCCTCGGACGTCAAGGGCGGCGTCCAGAGCCAGACCCAGTCACTCCAGGAAACCTTCCAGACATTCAAAGCCATCGACGAGGCGGTTTCCGGCATCGCCGAGAGCACCGGTTCCCTGGTCAACGCCTCCGAGGAAAGCTCCTCGGCCACTCTTGAGCTCGGGGCGACGATCGAAGAGATCGCCGGGCAGATGGAACGCCTCTTCGAAACGGTCGACGAGGTCTCGTCCTCGATCAATGAAATGTCGGTGTCCAGCCAGCAGGTCTCCGAAAACGTGTCGACCCTCTCCTCCTCCACTGAAGTCACTGCCAGCTCCATCACCCAGCTCGACGCCAGCATCAAGGAGATCGAGGAAAATGCCGAACGCACGGACCACCTGGCCAACGAAGCCGCCCGGGATGCTCAGGTGGGCAAGGACGCCGTTGCCGACTCAACCCAGGGTATCATCGCCCTGAGCGAAATGATCGACGATGCCGGCCGGACGATCCAGAATCTCGGCAACCAGTCGAGCGCCATCGGCAAGATCCTGACCGTCATCGACGAAATCGCCGACCAGACCAGCCTGCTCGCCCTCAACGCTGCCATCATCGCCGCCCAGGCTGGAGAACATGGCAAAGGCTTTGCCGTCGTCGCCGACGAGATCCGCGAGCTGGCAGAGCGCACTGCCGTCTCCACCCGCGAAATCGGCTCCATCATCAAAAACCTGCAACAGGGGACCATGGAAGCGGTCGAAGCCATGGATGCCGGCCGGGAACGTGCAAGGCAGGAGGTCGACCGGGCCAAAGTGGCGGCAGACGCTCTCGAGAAAATTCACTCCAGCACCGATTCCTCGCGCGAGCAGGTCCGCAGCATTGTCCGCGCCACTCAGGAGCAGTCCCGCGGCAGCCACCAGATCACGACGTCCGTCAATCAGGTGTCATCCATGCTCGGTCAAATCGCTTCGGCCGTCAAACAGCAGAGCGAAGGCGCGCAGCAGTTGGCCCGAGCCTCGGAGCTCATGCGGGAGATCGCCTCCCAGGTCAAGCGAAGCACCGGGGAGCAAACCGCCGGCAGCCGGCAGATCAACGAGAACATGGAACAGATCCGCTCCATGATCGAACGGATCGACAGCACCACCAAGGATCAGGCAGCGCGAAACAGCCAGGTCGTGGAAGCTGTCTACAAAATTCGCGAGATCGCGGAGAATACCGAAGGCCGAACAGCCGAATTCGACGAGGTTGTCGAGCTTCTGGTCAGGCAGACCGCAGCGCTCGAAGAAGAAATGGGCGCCTTCAAAGTATGACCATGGCAGGTCTGGAGTTGACCATTCTCGGTTCCGGGACCAGCACCGGCGTTCCGGTCATCGGCTGTCACTGCGCGGTCTGCACTTCGGGAAATCCTCTCAACGACCGCACCCGATGCAGCGCCCTGGTTCGGTACGCCGGGAAAAACGTGCTGATAGATACGGCGACCGATTTTCGTCAACAGGCGTTGCGAGAAAAGATAGAACGACTCGATGCCGTGCTGTTCACCCATGCCCATGCCGACCATGTCCATGGTCTCGACGATCTTCGGGTCTACACAGCTGGCCACAGCGATGTGATCCCCATTTACGGGTCGCGTCAGACCCTGACCTCCATAGCCAGGGTCTTCAGCTACATTTTCGACAACGATCCCGAAGCGGGATTTATCCCCCGGCTGGAAACCAGAGAAGCGAATGAACCATTCGAACTTTTCGACCGGCTGGTGACACCCGTGCCGCTGTATCACGGCAGTTACCCGACCCAGGGCTACCGTATCGGCAACATGGCCTATCTGACCGACTGCAACGGCATTCCCGATGCGTCCTGGCCCCTGCTCCAGGATCTTGATATCCTGGTTCTCGACGGCCTGCGGCTGCGGGCCCACAGCACCCACTTCAACATCGCCGAGGCGGTGGAAACGGCGGAGCGGATTGGTGCCCGGCGAACTGTTTTGACGCATCTGGGTCATGAAATCGATCATCCCGCCGTCTCGAAATCCCTGCCCGAAGGGATAGAGCTGGCCTACGACAGCCAGAAGCTGACGGTTGACGAGAATCAGCCACTGTCTCGATGATAAACCGGCGTTCGCGCCTCTACGAAAAGCCTCGGTCTATGTTCCAGGAAATACGCCTGCACGGGCATCTCAACGACAGCATCGAATATTATGCCACAGCCGTAGCCCGCGACGCTTTCCAGCGATGCTTCTACGAAGCCGGAGCCGATTCGTTGCGCCTGTTCTCTCCCGGAAACGAACTGCTGTTGACCTCCGACGCGCTTCAGCATCGCGGCAACGGGGGGACGTTCTGCGAATACATGTTCGGCGTCGACATGCCGCTGCCCGACCTGGCCAAGGCCGAGGTGAGGAACCGCCTGGTGCTCTTCGGCGCCTGCTACAACAGCGACAACAGCCTGGAGTTCAGCAATCGCACGGATGGCAGCAAGAGCTATGAGCGCATATTCTTCGAAGGCAATGCCGTCTGCAACTATTTCTTTTTTCTCACCGGCTCTCTTTCCGGACAGCTGAGAAACCAGCAGGAAGAACTTCTGCGACTCCTCGGAAAGCAGCTCAAGCGCAGCAGCGCCGTAGGCGCCGATAACGAGAGTTCGCTGAGCGAAGAAATCTTCAGCATGCTCGGGCATCGAAGTTCCCTCTACCTGGTGAGGCTCGTCCACAAAAAGCATCAACAGTACCACGAGCGCTTTTCCCGTCTTTACCATGCCTGCAAATCGATCCCGGACGAGGAACTCGAGCAGCTCCAGGAGATGGCCGACAGCCTCGACATCGATCGCTATCAACAGGAGCGAATGCGCATCGATATCATGTACAAGCATCCCGACAACCGGCGGATCGTCGACGAATACAAAAACATCCTGATCAACTGCCACAGCTCAGGGAAGATCAGCAAGGAAGAAAACGCCCGCCTCACCCGATTGAAGACCTTATCGGTGCGCAACAAGATTCCCGCCGCCCTCTTTTACACTCTTGACGAAATGCTCAAAACCGACAAATTGGTTGAAAAGGGCGAGCAGGACTACCTGGCACTGACCCGGCAGATCCTTTCCGGAATTTTCCTGCATGAACGGCAGATCGACGCCAGCATCAACCGGGATGATCTCATCAAGCTCCTCTACGCCAAGCTCGAGGCCAGCGAAAACCGGGATCACACCTTCGAACAGCTGCTGCTCGACACAGGACGGGTCTGCGACGAAAAAATCCGCGACGGCGCCGACATCCAGCTGCTGGAAAACTTCTCCTATATCATCACCTATTTCGACCGCTTCGACAACGCCTCGGCGCAGATCAACCACCTTGCTTTCATGGAAAACATCCGCATGACCGAGGAGAACGTCCGCAGCCTGCTCGGGGCGCGCAAGGAATTCGATTCACAGGAAAAAGGGCTGTTCAACGACCTTTTCTTCGACCGCCTGCTCAGCAATCCCTACCTTGGGCACTTCGGCCGAAAGAAAGTCTCCCTTCTGCGCAAGGGCCTCGAAGACATCGCAACCGACCGGCAGACGACCGACGGGGTGGTCGAGGCGATCAACCGCACCACCGAAGAAGAAAACCTTTACCGGCAGCTCCTGGCCCACGTCAAGGAACGTATCCGGCATTTCTACTCCCGGTTCAGCACCAAAACCGAGCAGGAGGATCTGCGCAGAGAAATCACCGAGGAGATGCACAACAGGGATCTGCTTGAAGGCGACATCCCGGCCGGTCTGTTCCGCGACGTCATCGTCAACATCAAGAAGGAAGCCATGTATCTTCACAACCTTCTGCCACGGATCGTTGCCGAGCGCGACAAGGCGCTGCGCGAGGATTTCCTGAAAAACAGCGGCCTTGACCGTTTCTACCTCGAGGAGCTCGAACGGGAGTACTTCCAGCTCAACAACCTGCCCCTCGAAGATCTCCACAAAATACGCGAGATGGACATAACGGCGGATTGACGCCGCCTTGTCACGCCCGGCTGATCAGCTATACTGATTTTCAAAGCGGAGAATCTCCGACTGAAATGAGCCGGACAAGGAGAAATGCAATGCCTTACGTCAACATCCGAATTACGAGGGAAGGGGCGACAAAAGAGCAGAAAGCCCGATTGATCGAAGGGGTCACCGACCTGCTTGTCGAAGTTCTCGACAAAAATCCGCAGACCACAGTGGTCACGATCGACGAAGTCGAAACAGACGATTGGGGCCTCGGAGGAGAGATGGTCAGCGAGAGGCGCAAGAAGGGAAAGTAATCCCTCCTGCGCAGGTATGGCCTCTCGGTCTCGAACGGGTCCGTGCGGTTAGCTCTCTGCCAGCCACCGCCTGATCTCCTCATCACGATGGGGCCAGCCGGCGCCCAGTCGCTCCTGCAGAAAGGCGGCGAAAAGGCTGTCGAACAGCTGCAGCCCCTCCTCCAGTACATGCATCCGCTCGTAGAAAATCGCCTCTTTCTCGGACGCCTCATCCGATAGCTCATCGCGCTCCAGAGTCACCTTCGGCGATCGGAATGAACCGAAATGGAAGGTCGGGCTCTTGAGTACGGTGCGCCATTCGTTTTCGCCCTTTTCCAGATAGATCACCGCCTCGCTGAGGCGCTTCCCGGCGGAAAGGGCCGCGCGGATCTCTCCGAAACTGTCCTGGGGGCCGGCTATGGTCACTTTCTGTGGTCCGTCCTCTTCGCCGCCGATCAGCACGAATCGGTCGTTCAGGTAGGCGACGAATCCCGTGCCTTGAACAGCGGGGCCGGACTGTGAAACACTGTACTCACTGCTGCCGTTGAGAGTCTGGTACAGCAGCCAGAGCAGGAAGTCTTCTCCAATCCATTGATTGTCCTCGATCAGGTCGAGCACAGATGTGCTGCCTGCGGCGTTGGCCTTCTCCAGAGCCGGCTGCAGGTCCTCGCCGATTACATGGCCTGCGCGGTCATAGGGATGCACCGTCACCAGGCGCTGACCCTCGAATGTCGTTCGGAAATAATTCTCGAAAAGTTCCACAGCCTTTGCGCTCAGACCGGCAAAAAATACGATATCGCGTTCCATATCCCATACGGCGTCATATGTCGCTGGAACCGGCAAGGTCCGGGCGAGGAGATTGGCGTGGACTGCATCGCGCAATTCTTCGCGTTTCTGGCGGGGAACGCGCTTCAGACCCGCGTTATTCTGCAGGAATTTCTCCTCGGCAAGCCGCAGATGCCCCCGTACCAGAGCTGTCGGAACCTTGCGCTGATCCCGGCGCAGGGAGAAAACGAGGTAGCGATCGCGCCAGAAGGTATGCGGGGCGATAAAATCGGCGAAACCCATATCGTCGACATGCACCCAGCCGACGGACAACTCTTCAGCCCCTTTTTCGATCGACTGGAATGCGTTCTTCTGCAGGCACTGCGAAGCCCACTCGTAAAGGTCGCCCTGCGGACGTGGCCCCAGGACCTTGAACTGGCAGAAACTGACGGTATTGGACAGGATTCCCATGGATTCTCCTTGCCTTATGTTTCACGAAAGATTGCGGTACGATGATTTTATCCTGAGCGGTTGGTGCTCAGGACTGAACAGAGCAAAAGGGGTGTCGGGAGCGCCCGTTTCTAGTGGGAAAGATTGAGGGTCGCCACGCCGGAAACAATGAGCAGTACACCCAGATATCTACCGAGACTGGATGGATCTCCGACAGGGATCTCGATTTTTCCAGGCTGGAGATTATGGACCGAACCGCGCCCCGCGTCAACCGTCACTCCGACCGAGAAAAGCTCCGTGTGCCTTTTGTTTGCCACCCCTGCAATCGTCTCCAAATGTGATATAATAGAATTAAACAAAGAAAGGAGGTAAAGAACAGCGTATTCACATAATTCAAATAAGAACCCTGCGTCCCTGACAAGGGACAGAATCTGATCCTGACTGCAGGATGAGGAGTTCGGGAAACCGAACCGACAGAAAAAAAGGCCCCCGGCGTCACGCGACCGGGGGCCTTTATATAAAATCCGACAGAGCGGATATTCCAGTCTGGACGGAAATTGCATTTTCAGTTGAGGAGTCATGGCCAAATCAACCTTCAAAAACACACTCGACTCGTTGATGAGATCCTGGCCCGGCGTCAACTCATCGGTGCCCGAAGAGATCCAGCCCCATCTTCCCGGAGACGAGAGACGTCGCGTCGAGAGGCTGATGCGGGACTGTATCGAGAGCCGGGGCGGAGAAGTCTCGTCCCGCTCCCGGGCCGCGGATCTCGGCCGCCTTTATCTGCGCCTCGATGCGAAGGGGAAGAAACGCTTCCTGCAGATTCTGGCCCGGAAGTTCGCCCTTGATCGGGGGCGGTTGCTCGAGAGACTCGATGCGTATCGGGAGAAGCCATCCCAGCTCGGGGAGCAGCGTCTTCGCGAGGCGCTCGTCTCGCCGCGAATGAAGCTTCTGCAGCAGTTCAACGCACTGCCCCAAGGGACCAAGTTCCTGATCGATCTGCGCAGCGACCTTCTGCCCTTCACGGGAAAACGTAACACCTTCGCCGGGCTCGACAACGAGTTGAAAAGCCTCCTGGCCACCTGGTTCGATATCGGCTTCCTGGAACTGCGCCGCATTACCTGGGAGTCGCCGGCAGCACTGCTTGAAAAACTCATCGCCTACGAGGCGGTGCACCAGATCGAGTCCTGGGAGGATCTGCGCAATCGGCTCGAGTCGGATCGGCGCTGCTATGCCTTCTTCCATCCGGCCATGCCCGATGAGCCACTGATTTTCATCGAGGTGGCCCTGGTCAACGGCATTGCCGGAAATATTCAGGCCCTGCTCGATCCCGAAGCGCCCGAGATCCCTCCGGAGACGGCCGACACGGCCATTTTCTATTCCATTTCCAACGCACAAAAAGGGCTGAAGGGGATCAGCTTCGGGAATGTTCTCATCAAGCAAGTGGTCGATGCCCTCTCACGCGACCTTCCCAATCTGAAGACGTTCGCTACCCTCTCACCCATTCCCGGTCTGTCACAGTGGCTGACGGAGCACCTGGAAGCAGGTGGAGAGAAAGCGCTGCCTCCCCGGGTCGACGATGTGGTCAGAGGTGCGGCCAGACATCTTGGCGTGGAAGCGAAACTTTCCGCCGTTCTCGCTCATCCCGACTGGCCGCAAGTGAATGCTCTGCGAGAGCTCCTTCGCGAGCCGATGGAACGGCTCTGCACTCTCTATCTGCACCAGAGGCGAAGCGACGGAGCTCCGATCGACCCGGTTGAGCGTTTTCATCTGGGCAACGGGGCCCGTATAGAGGCGATCAACTGGCTGGGCGACACCTCTGCGAAGGGATTGCGTCAGTCTTTCGGAATGATGGTCAACTACCTCTATCACCTGAAAGACATCGAGAAGAATCACGAAGCCTACGCTGCCGAAAAACGCATCGCCGCCTCCCGGAACGTTCGCCAGTTGCTGCGCGAACAGGATTCAGGCGAAGACTTGCTCAGTCGCGTCTCCCGGATGTTCAGCGGAAGATAGACAACGTCCCTGCGTTCTGTTCAAACCACCTCAAAAAGCGGCTCCTCGATCGATTCGCCTCTGCAGATCGGACACTTGCCCGGCCGGCTCAAACGGTTGCGTTTGGTGAAAACGAAGCCGCATTTGCGGCACTGTGCCGGGGTGACGTCCAGACGGCGGTTTTCACGCTGCAGACTGCGCTGAAGATGCTCCAGGTGACCGTAGACATCCTTTTCCGGGATCCCGACAGCTGCGGAAATATCCCGGGCGCTGAGGGTTTCCTGCTCCAGCACGTCCTGAATCTGGCGACGGATCGTAGTCTGCCGGCTCGACGGCACAGGCGGTTTTTTCTCCCTCATCAGGGCTCCTTGTTGCATCACCATCTACCTGGGGTAGTCTGGATGGGGAAAGAACTCCCAGTATAATAGAAAAAGAACTCTTCGAAAAAAGGAGGTTCCATGGTCGAAGAACTTTCGGAACTGGTCGGCAAGCGGATGCTGCTGACCGTCATTGTCTGCGATCGCAACGGGGACGTAAAAGAGCGAAGCCAGTATCACGGCATCGTCGAAGATTCCGGCGGAGAACCTGTCCTGCAGTCGAAGAACACCGAAGACCGGATTCCCATCCCCCCGATTTACGATCAGATCGAAAAAGTCGACCCCGGGCAGCAGCTGGAGTTGGAGGAGAGCGGCGAAACGATCAGCGGCATCGAATACACTCTGACGTGTGTCAAAAGTCCGCCCTGAGCCTTCCGAGTGCGACAGTGATCAGCACCTTCTTGCTCCCAGACTTCGCGGCCGCCATCCGGTGGCCACTCGAAACTTCCGATCGGAGCTGCCATGAATCTGATCCTTCTGCTCCCTGAAGACTTCCGCAGCACCACCACAGTTCATCTGACCGGGCGGCGCCTGGCTCACGTCCGACAGGTGCACCGAGCCGCCGTCGGCGATACCTTGCGGGTGGGAGTGCTGGACGGAGCAATCGGCTCGGGAACAGTGACCCGTCTGGGCCCTGCAATTCTGGAGATGTCCGTAAAGCTGACCGAACCGCCTCCCGCGCCCTTGCCGGTCACGCTGCTGCTCGCCCTGCCCCGGCCAAAGGTGTTGAAAAGGGTTTTGCAGGGGGTCACGGCGCTTGGAATCAAGCGCCTTGTCCTGCTCAACAGCTACCGGGTCGAAAAAAGCTACTGGCAGAGTCCGGTCCTGAAAGACGAGTCGCTTAGTGAACAGGTGATTCTCGGCCTGGAGCAGGCCCGGGATACGGTACTTCCCGAAATACTGCAGCGACGGCGCTTCAAGCCTTTTGTCGAAGACGAATTGACCGAAATGGCCGCAGGAACCCTATCTCTGGTGGCGCATCCGGGGGCAGCAAGCGAGAGCCCTCCGCAGGCCGATAAGCCTGTGACCCTGGCCGTCGGACCTGAAGGAGGATTCATCCCCTACGAGGTGGAGAAACTGATCGAATGCGGCTTTCGCCCCATCAGCCTCGGGGAGCGCATCCTGCGTGTCGAAACAGCGGTGCCGGCGCTGCTCGGGCGCTTGTTCCAGGGGGCCGGTGGCTAGCAGAATGAAATCGACGCCCAGTTCTGCTTTTCGGCCGAAACCCTTCGTTCTTCAATAACTTAAAGATGCTTGTACCAGACATTCATGCTTTCCATACCACCGGAGGCGATGTTGACATTGTTGGTCAGGGTGCCGGCAAAAGTATAACCGTTCCGGGCGAAAGCGATATTCATACCGTATGAATAGGCCCGGGCGAAGGTGTAGGATGTTTTTATATTCCGCCGGGCCATTTCCTCTTCCATCCGAAGCATCAGAAACCCTGCGAAACCTTTGCCCTGGTAATCCTCAAGCGTGGCGAAATCGGTCAACTCCCCGTTCAGATCTTTTTCGTCTATATAGGGCGAAGAGAGGGACACAAGCTTGTCTCCCTCCCAGATGCCGAAATAAAGCTGTCCATCGCCCATCTGTTCGCGCAGGTAATCGGGGTCGAAGATCGGCACCGGATAACTGCCGAATGCTTCCTGGAAAACCTCGGCCATCTGAGGAGCGTCTTCGGGTGTGGTGAGACGCCATTCATATCCGGGGGGCAGGCTGATTTCCGTCCGCGGGCGTGCTTTGGCCCGGGCTTTTTCCGCCACATCCTTCACCAGGTCGGCCTTGCCTTCTTCTCTCCGGGCATCGTCGAGGAACCGTCCCATAAAGGATCCGTCGACCTCTCCCCGATAAAAGCCGGGGATCCGGGCTTCCTCAACGTAACCGTCGGCAGCGAAAGCGCCCCGGGCGTATGCCGGAACCATAGCGAATATCTTGGTATATTTCTGGCTCCTGGCCAACGCGTCCAGACGCTGGATAATGTCGGGGAAATCGCTTTCGTCCAGCTTCATGAGAAAAACCC
>JAWOCM010000012.1:0-54781 GCA_046483795.1 Desulfuromonadales bacterium
GGCATTTCTCGACATGATGAAAAAGGAGAAAAACGGATGAAACAGGTCAGAGCAACAATACGCATCCGCGGCCTTGTCCAGGGGGTCAACTTCCGCAACTTCACCACCCGCAAGGCGCAGGACCACAGCGTCACGGGCTGGGTGCGCAACCTGCCGAACGGCGAAGTGGAAGCGGTGCTCGAAGGGCGCGATTTCGATGTGAAAAAGGTCATTGAGTCATGCCAGGAAGGCCCCGGAGGATCCAGGGTCGACGAGGTCCTCATCGACAGGGAGGACTATCGCGGAGAATTCAACAGCTTCAAGACCGTTTACTAGGGGGCGTCAGTCTTCGTCGCTTTTCCTGATCTTCAGATATTCCTGGTAGGCTTCGCTTCCCGAGACACCGAACAGCCTGGCCACCTCCTTGACGACCTGCCGAGGCGGTAGGTCGCTCTCGGCCAGGCGGCGCTCGAGTTCTTCGACCAGTGTCCCTTCCGGAGGCTGCGGCAAGGCGGGGCCGACCATGACGACCAGCTCACCGCGCACCCTGGGCCGGGAGGAAAACTGATCGAGCACCTCGGCCGCGGTGCCGGTCACTGTCTCCTCGTGAATTTTGGTCAACTCCCTGGCCACGGCGACTTCTCGTTCTGACCCCATAATCCCGACAACATCCCCCAGCATGGCCTCCAGGCGGTGGGGGGCCTCATAGAAAACAAGCGTCCGCTCCTCGTTGGAGACGCGTTCGAGATAGTTACAGCGGGCATGACGCTTGGCAGGCAAAAAACCCTCAAAGGCAAAACGGGCGGCGGAGAGACCGGAAACAGAGAGTGCAGCCACCACAGCGGATACCCCCGGCACGGCCTGCACGGGGATCCCGGCTTGCCGGCAGGCCCGGATCAGCCGATAACCGGGGTCGGATATCCCTGGCGTGCCGGCATCCGAAATGAGCGCTACCGACCGACCTTCCTCGAGAGTCTCGACCAGGCGGGGGCTGCGTGCGGCTTCGTTGTGCTCGTGATATGCGAGCAGGCTGGTGGAAATGCCGAAATGGGACAAAAGCTTTCCGCTGTGACGGGTGTCCTCGCAGGCGATCAGCTCGACTTCACCGAGCACTCGCACCGCCCGCATGGTGATGTCTTCCAGGTTGCCGATCGGCGTAGCCACGACGTACAGGGTTCCGGGCATAGAGAGACTTTTTCCGTTATTGGTGACCGGTAGGGGCGATCCTTGTGATCGCCTCTACAGCTCTTTCTCCAGTTCCTCCAGCTCGGCCAGCCACAGGGCGGAACTGGCGTCGCTCGGCATTCGCCAGTCGCCGCGCGGCGAAAGAACGACACTGCCGACTTTCGGTCCGTCGGGCAGGCATGAGCGCTTGAACTGCTGGGCGAAAAAGCGACGATAAAACATCTTGAGCCATTTGAGAAGGGTCGTGCGGTCGAAGCGGTCTGAAAAAACCTGGCAGGCCAGAAAAAAGATCTTCGACGGGGGGAACTGCAGACGCACAACGTAATAGAGGTAGAAATCGTGGAGCAGATAGGGG
Source organism: Desulfuromonadales bacterium (assembly GCA_046483795.1). Taxonomy (GTDB): domain Bacteria; phylum Desulfobacterota; class Desulfuromonadia; order Desulfuromonadales; family JAWOCM01; genus JAWOCM01. The sequence continues at coordinate 1,520 of JAWOCM010000012.1, forward strand.
CCAACCTGTTCCTCGGTGAACTGGCCTATATCGCCTTTGCTGTCCGGAGGCAGAAGCTCCGGGGAGACCGGAGTATCGCAGATATCGGCCAGAACTCGGGAGACCTCGCCGGAGAATTCGCATTCCTCGCACCACTCGACAAGATAGCGGACCAGCGTTTTGGGCACCCCGGTATTCACGCTGTACATCGACATATGGTCGGCGTTGTAGGTGCACCAGCCGAGGGCGAGCTCAGAAAGATCGCCAGTACCGACGACGAACCCCCCGATCTGGTTGGCCACATTCATAAGGATCTGTGTCCGTTCCCGGGCCTGGGCATTTTCGAAAACGACATCGTGCTGCTCTTCGTCGTGTCCGATATCGGCAAAATGCTGCCGGACTGCGGCATCGATATTGATGCTCCGCAACTCGGCGCCGAGAAGGCCGACCAGGGCTTCGGCATTGCTTCGGGTGCGCCTGGTCGTGCCGAAACCGGGCATGGTCACCGCGACCACCCCCTTGCGATCCAGCCCAAGCTTGTCGAATGCCTTGACGGCCACCAGAAGGGCCAGGGTCGAATCGAGCCCTCCTGAAACGCCGACCGTCACTTTCCTGGCGCCGGTATGCTTCAGCCGACGGGCCAGAGCCGTGGTCTGAATGGCGAATATCTCGTGGCAGCGATCGGCGCGCTCCTTCTCGTCAGAAGGGACGAAAGGACGCGCGGGTATCGGACGACGCAGAGTCGCGACCTCGGTATCAACCAGAGGAAAGCTCACCAGGCGATAGCCTTTGCCGGGAGATGCAACGGAGAAACTGCTGTTTTTGAGGCGTTCATTCTGCAACCTCTGGACATCGACATCGGTGACGATCAGACGCGTTGCGAAATCGAACCGCGGCGTTTCAGACAGAATGGCTCCATTTTCCGCGATCAGACTGTGCCCGGCATAGACCAGGTCGGTGGTCGATTCGCCCGGCCCCGCGGATGCATAGAGATAAGCGGCCAGACATCGAGCCGACTGGGATTGAACCAGCGACCGGCGATATCCCTGCTTTCCAAGAATCTCGGGGCTGGCCGAAATATTGAGGAACACGGTGGCACCGGCTCTGGCCATGGCTCCGCTGGGGGGCTCGACGGCCCAGAGGTCTTCGCAGATCTCGACACCGATCAGTGCCGACGGCATCCCTTCGACCTGGAACAGCAGGTCGGCCCCGAAAGGGATCTCCCGGCCACTCCAGTCGAGAACGTCGACCGGCCGGTCGAATTCGCTGGCAAACCAGCGCTTCTCGTAGAATTCGTTGGTATTGGGCAGATAGCTTTTGGGAACGATGCCCCGGATCTCGCCGGCGGCGATGAAGACGGCGCAGTTGAACAGGCGTCCCCGGCACATGATCGGCGCTCCGAGGACCACGGTGGTGCCCGTCCTGCCGGTGCGCTCGGCGATGCGGTCGACGGCTTGTCGCACGTCGTCGAGAAGCCGGCTCTGATAGAAAAGATCACCGCAGGAATAGCCGGAGACAGCCATCTCGGGGAATACCGCCACTCTCCCCCCCTGTTGCTCGACATCATCGATGGCATCCATAATCGCCGATGTATTGAACGCCACGTCGGCGACCCGTAATTCAGGTGATATGGCAGCCAGCCGAATCACCCCCAGTGACTTCAGACTCCTTTTCATTCCCTTGCCCCCATCCGTATCCATTTCAAAACCACCTCAGAACAGAATCGTCTCATATCCCGAAGGCATCCGGAATATGATCGATTTTCGGTCCCCCGTCGCCGAGCTCAATGGCAACGACATCGAAGCGAGGCTGCAGGCCGCGTCCCTTGCCTGCGGAGAGATACCACTGCGCCGCGCGGATGATCTGTCGCTGCTTGCGTACGCCGACCGCTTCCTGGGGGAGTCCGAATGAGCGCCCCCGGCGGGTCTTGACCTCAATGAAAAGAAGGATTCTGCCCGATTTGCAGATCAGGTCTATTTCGCCCACCGGCGTACGGAAATTCCGCTCGACTATCTTGATCCCCTGTGCCTGCAGGAAGGATACCGCGGCATCTTCTCCCCACCGGCCCAGGCTCAAGCGGTCCTGCGTCATACCTCCTCCAGGTGCTCGCGAACGCCTCTGAATGTACGCCGGTGAATCGATGTCGGTCCCAGCCGCGCAATCGCCTCCAGATGTCCCCTGCTCCCGTAACCCTTGTGCCCGGAAAAACCGTAACCGGGATGGCGCCGATCGTAACCGCACATCATCCTGTCGCGCACGACCTTGGCGACGATCGAGGCGGCTGCAACCGACAGGGACCGGGAGTCCCCCTTTTTCAGTGTCTCCTGATCCAGAGACAGGGGCAGCAAGGTGATCCCGTCGATCAACAGATAATCGGCCCCTACGCGCAACCGTTGCACTGCGAGGGTCATGGCTCGCAGGGTCGCCTGAAGGATATTGATCCGGTCGATCTCCTCTGCGTGACTGATACCCAATCCGACCGATGTCGCCCTTTCCCGGATCAGGGGAAATAATTCGCAGCGTCTCTTCTCTGAAACCTGCTTGGAGTCCGTCAGCCCCGGCAGCTCGAAGTCGGGTGGGAGGATCACGGCCGCAGCCACCACGGGGCCGGCGAGGGGCCCCCTTCCGGCTTCATCGATTCCGGCGATCGCCGAAAAGCCTCGTCTCCGAGCGCGCTCTTCGAAATAGAGTGTCGAAACGTCCTGAGGGGGGAAGAGTTCAAGGGTGTCCATGTTCTCTCCTGAAGCCGTACGAGCAATTTCTGTCTGGATTTACGCGCCGCCCTGTTGTAGTATACGCCATCTGAACGCTCATGAATATTGGATAAAAGGAGGAAATGTGCCATGGGTATCTGGCTGGCAATCGCGGCGGTCGTCTGTTATCTGTTTTTCTTTATCGACGGCAGGGAATTCACCGGTGTCATGCGTGAAGGCGGCTGGGCGACAGTCGCATTTTTTTGTCTGATCGGCGTATTCATTGTCGTCGGCCTGTCCTGCGCACCCGAAGCCGTTCAACAAGGCGCCACCGAAGTACATCACTGAAAAGCAACGAAACACCATTAAAAAACGGTTTCTGGGCAGAGACAACAAAGCCCCGGCAAATTTTGCCGGGGCTTTTGTTTTCTGCAATTCGACTTAAGCGATCCGCTTTTCGCGAATCCGGGCCGCCTTGCCGTAGAGCTTGCGCAGATAGTACAGCTTGGCTCGACGCACACGGCCGCTGGTGACGCGCTCGATCTTGGCGAGGGTCGGAGCGTGGAGGGGGAAGACCCTCTCTACACCCACACCTTCGGTGACCTTGCGCACGGTGAAGCTGGATCCGACACCGCGGTTGAGCCTTTTAATGCAGACTCCCTGGAAAACCTGGATCCTCTGCTTGTCGCCTTCGACGATCTTGACATGCACTCGCAGCGTGTCGCCGGCTTTGAAAGGGGGAATGTCCTTGCGAATATGCTCCATCCCCAAACGATCAACGATATTCATCTTCTCCTCCTCTATGCCTCTCAAAAAAACCCAATCAGATTCCAGAGAGTCGTTATGTTTTTAGATTTATATCCCAAAAGCGTTTTGTCTCAACGCAAAGGCGCAATGATTGAATGCAAGCCGCAAAGAAGATCAAAAAGAGATTTCTCTTCCTTTGCGTCTTTGCTGGTTTCTTTGCGACTTTGCGTTAATAGCCTTTCTGGTCATTGGGCCGTTTATTTTCAGCTTGTCCCGCCTGCGATCCGCCATCGACCGCCAGCAGCCGATCGATGATGATCGCCGCGGCCGCCCGGACCGAAAGGTGGTTGTAGTCTCCTGCGCCGTGGATCGGATCGAGCACCGGCCAGCCCTGCTCGAAAAGCGAGGGCGCGAGCCCGGAGCCGGTCCCGAAGACCAGCAGCAGCGGAAGCTCATCCGCCATCTCGCGGCACTGTCGATAGCCTGTCCCGCCTGAAGTGCGGGCGCCTGTCAGGACCGGAGTGACCGGCCGACCGCAGACTCTTTCCCAGGCACCGCGCGCATCATCGAGACCGTCAACGACTTCAACCACCTCAAGGGCGTTCCGACGGTCCGGATTGTGGGTTGCCCCATGACCTCTGCACCAGTGATCAAGAAGACGCTGCACCAGTCTTTGCTGCTCGATCACTGGCGTCACCACATAGAATCGGCGCACGTTGTAGGTCCGGCAGGTCCGGGCGATGTCGTGGAGATCGAGATTAGTGACAGCCGTCGTTATGATATCACCGCGCCGGTCGCAGACCGGATGATGCACAAGCGCAACCGCAATCTGCGGGCGGCTCACGTTTTCCCCTCGCAGAGTTCGCGTCGGATCTCTTCGAGCAGGTGATTGTCTTCCTCGCTGAGTGCGGCTCGTTCGAGAAGCTCCGGTCGTCGCACCAGGGTGCGTTTCAACTGCTCCCGGCGGCGCCAGCGGGCAATGGCGGCATGATTGCCCGAAAGCAGAACGTCCGGGACGCGCATGCCACGAAAATCCGCCGGCCGGGTATATTGTGGATACTCGAGCAAACCGTCGGAAAAGGAATCGGCTGCTGAACTGGATTCGCTGCCCAAAACCCCCGGCAGAAGACGGGATATGGCATCGATCATCATCATCGCCGGCAATTCGCCTCCGGTCAGAACGAAGTCGCCGATCGAATACTCGGCATCGACCAGGGAGCGAATGCGTTCATCAAACCCCTCATACCGCCCACAGATAAAGATCAGACTCTCTTCCCGACTCAGGGAAACGGCCTGCCTCTGGGTGAAGGGGGTTCCCTGCGGAGTCATGAGCAGCACTTTGGGCTCCCGGTTCCGACTGCGCAGATCGTCGACAGCCCGCGCTACCGGTTCCGGCTTCATGACCATTCCGTCTCCGCCGCCGTAGGGTGAATCATCCGTAACCTGATGCCGCCCTTCGGCCCACTCGCGCAGATGGTGGGCGCGAATCTCGATCAGTTCCCTGCCTATGGCCTTTCCGAGTATGCTCTCACGGAAAGGCGAAATGAACATGGCAGGGAACAGGGTCAAAACGTCAAAGATCATTTTATTCCTGGACAAGGCCATCGGGCAGGTCGACGTCCAGGCGTCGCCCCTCGAGATCGACCTCGACGACCATCTCGTCGACGACCGGAATCAGTACCTCCCCGAAGGGTCCCTGGACTTCGAGTATGTCGTGGGCCGCAGTGGTGAAGACATCGACAACCTCCCCGATCTCGCCGCGCCTGCGATCAAATACCCGCGCTCCCGTCAACTGGAACCAGTAGAACTCATCCTCGGGCAGTTCAGGCAAATCACCCAAACGCATGAAAACCTGGCTGCCCACCAGGCCTTCGACTTTACTTATATGCTCCAGACCTTCGAGACGCAACAGGATGCTTCCCTTATGTCGCCTCGCCCTGGCCGGAACATGATCTTCTTTTTCCCTGCCTTCACGGCCGAGGAAAACCTTTTCGGCAAAAAGGAGAGAATCCGATTCGGGCGTCAGCGGTTGCACCTTCAGATCGCCCCTCAGACCGTGGATTCCGACGACCACACCGACCTGGAACAGCTCTTCATCGGGATTCGACATTACTCCAGGATCTGCAGGGACGCTCTCTTGTCTTCCCTGGTCGCCTTGGCGTTCAGCAACGTCCGCATTGCCTTGGCGGTGCGACCCTGCTTGCCGATAATCCGTCCCATATCCTCCTGCGCCGCTGACAACTTGATAAGGATGGTTCCATCTTCACCCTCTTCTTCGGTGAGCGACACCTGGTCGGGATTCTCTACTAGGGATTTGGCGATGAATTCAATCAGCTCTTTCATAGAGTCTGCCCCCGGGAAACGGTACGGTCCGTCTCAGTGGAAGGATGAATCAGGCCTCGGTGGCCTCTTTGAATTTGCTCCACAAGCCCTGCTTGCGAAGCAGCGAGCGAACGGTATCGGTCGGCTGCGCCCCCTTGTTGAGCCATTCAAGAGCACGGTCCTCTTTAAGGTTCATCAACCCCTGCTCCTGGCGGGGATCGTACTGGCCGAGCTGTTCGATAAAACGACCATCGCGCGGTTTGCGCTCATCGGCGACGACAACCTGGTAAAAAGCTTTTTTCTTGGCACCCCCGCGAGCGAGGCGGATTTTTACAGACATTGAACTGCTCCTTCTGTGTCCTTACAGATATTTTCCTATATTTTTCTCTAGTCTCAACCCTGAAGGCCGGAAAAGTGCCTCCCCTACATGGGAAATCCACCGCCTCCGAGCATGCCCTTGACCCCTTTGGGGCCCATTTTCTGCATCTTTTTCATCATTTTCTGCGCTTCGACGAAGCGCTTCAGCAACTGATTGACGTCCTGCACGCTGGTTCCGCTGCCCTTGGCAATGCGCAGACGTCGGGAACCGTTCAGTATCTTGTGGTTGTAGCGCTCCTTGATGGTCATCGAGTTGATGATCGCCTCGATTTTGTCCATCTCCTTCTCCGGAGGCTGCATATTCTTCATCTGCTTCATCGCCTTGCCGGCTCCGGGAACCATCTTCAACAGCGAATCGACAGAGCCCATCTTTTTGAGCATCTGCAGCTGATCGCGAAAATCCTCGAGGGAAAAACCGCCTTTTTTCATGCGTTTTTCCATCTCGGCGGCCTTGTCCTCATCGACGGCGGACTGGGCCTTTTCAATCAGGGTCAGCACATCGCCCATGCCGAGGATGCGCTGCGCCATGCGATCGGCGTGGAACTGTTCAAGTGCGTCGAGCTTTTCGCCCAGCCCCACCAGCTTGATCGGCTTTCCGGTCACCGCCCGGATCGACAGAGCCGCTCCGCCGCGGGCATCTCCGTCGAGTTTGGTCAGGACGACGCCGGTCAGGCCGAGTTGCTCGTCAAAACTCTGAGCCACATTGACCGCATCCTGTCCAGTCATGGCATCGGCGACAAAAAGGACTTCGCGTGGATCGAGCGCTTCCTTGATCCGGTGCAACTCCTCCATCAGGGTCTGATCGATATGAAGACGACCGGCCGTGTCGAGGATCAGCGTATCGAACCCGTTGAGTTCTGCGTACTTATGGGCCTCTCGACAAATCTTCACCGGATCCTGATCCGGCTGGGTATCAAACACCTCGATATCGAGCTGTCGCCCGAGAGTCTTGAGCTGCTCGATCGCAGCAGGCCGATATACGTCGGCAGGGACCAGCAGCGGGTTTCTTTTTTCTTTCCGGAGTTTTCGAGCCAGTTTGCCGCAGGTGGTCGTTTTGCCGGCGCCCTGCAGTCCGCAGAGGATGACAGGAACCGGCGGACGGCCTGTGAGATCGAGGCCGTTATCCTCGCCCTCGCCCATGATCCGTCCGAACTCTTCGCGGACGACCTTGATAACCTGCTGTGCCGGCGTCAGGCTATTGAGAACCTCCTGCCCGAGGGCGCGTTCACGCACCGCAGCAGTGAAATCCTTCACCACCTTGAAGTTGACGTCGGCTTCCAGAAGGACCAGACGCACTTCACGCAGGGCGGCCTGGACATCGTCCTCGGTCAGGCGTCCGCGTCCGCGCAGCTTGGAAAAAACCCCTTCCAGCTTATCCGACAGTGTATCAAACATACTTGACCTAAAACCCCAATGTCACAAAAAAAACACTATAGAGAGCCGCCCCGGCCTTGTCAAGGGAAAACCAATCAACCGTAAAAGGACAGTGATTCACCGGCTTAGAAGATTTTCTCGAAGCTTTCAGCGTCTTTTCGATACAGTTCCTCAGGAACCAGATTCGCGGCCTCCAGAAGCCCTTCGACGTGTTCCCGGTCGGAGTCTGCAAACCGCAGGGCGAGGCCGCAATCGGAGGACAGCTGCCGCGGAACCGGAATCAGGAGCACTTCCGCGGCCTCCCCTTTGAGGACCTTTTCCGCCTTCATAACCCGGTGAATCGAATGAAATATGGCCACCAGGTCGTTTTCGCGAATCATGCATGCAGCTCCTTTGAGATCCAGCGACGCATCATGCCACGAACACCGGCCTCACGCAACCCCTCTTTGATTGACACGTCGCGCCCTTGGCGGTTAAACTGCATGGTCTTGAGCTGGAAGGTCAGGAAAATCATTGTGAGCCTTCCGGCTTCAGGCCCCCGAAAGGACATTTTGTTGACAGCCCCTCAATTATTCAATCTCGTTATTCTGCTGCTTTTTTCTTTCGGGCTGAATGTCCCTCTGGGCTACCTGCGTGAAGGTCAGCGAAAACTGTCCCTGCGCTGGTTCGTCTATATCCATTTGTCGATCCCCATCATCATTTCCGTCCGGGTGACATTCGGCTTCGACTGGGGGATCATCCCTCTGACTCTTGGTTGTGCGGTCCTCGGCCAGATTGTCGGCGGCTACTTCAACAGGCGGAGAGTGCGATGAGTAAGGACGAGCGGCCACCTCTTTACAGGGCGGAACCGGTCAGATCTCTGCTCGAGAATATCCTCAAACAGCAGGGTATGGAAGGCAAGCTCAAGGAGTTTCGTACCTGGATTGTCTGGGAAAAGGCGGTGGGACCGCAGATCGCAAAAAACGCCCGGCCGCTGCGCATTCGCGACGGAGTGCTCGAACTGCGCGTTGCGCACCCGGTCTGGATGCAACAGCTTCAGCTGATGAAACCGCAACTGCTCCAAAAATTGAATGAGCGCCTTGAGGGCGCTCATATTCGCGATCTCTATTTCCGGCGCGGCAAAATTGCCGAACAGGCCCCGCCTGAGCCCCCCTCAGCCGCTGAAAAATCCCGAAACGTCGAACTCAGCGCTGAAGAGCAAGATCAAATCGAAGAGAACCTGCAGGGCCTCGACGACCCGGAGCTGCGTCAACGTCTCCGGCAGCTCCACATCCGTCAGCGCAAACTGGACAAGGTCCGTCAGGGCGATTGACCTGTTTTTTTATTCTCCGTATATCTGGAGAACCTCCTGCGAATAGCCGTTTTCGTCGAACACAAACAGAGGCGGTCCCACATCGAGTCCCGGACGCCCCCCCTTTCGCCCTTCCACCAGCACCATGCGCGCAGGATCATCGCGACGCCCGTGCACGCACCGCAGGCGTTTCGGCTCAATCCGAAACCGGCGCATCTGCGACAACAGGTCGGTCAGCCGCCCCGCGAGAAAAACGATATAAAATCGCCCGCCATCGCCCATGCAGTAAGAGGCTGCCTGGAGGAAGTCTTCCAGGCCGCCCGCCAGCTCGTGCCGCGCCCCGGCCCGTTCCGAGTCCGGCGCCTGCCGCCCCGAATCGGCCTGCCGGTATGGAGGATTGGCCAGAACAGCGTCAAAAGACTGGGGAGAAAAAAGTTGACGATGGCTACGAAGGTCGGCCTCGATAATCTCGATTTTGTCCGTGTAGCCGTTCAGTTCAACGCTGCGGCGGGCGCGGTCGGCTATCCCGGGCTGAATCTCTACCCCGATGATCTTGCTTCCCCTGGAGCGGTGCGCCAGCAATAACGGAATGATTGCGCATCCCGTACCCAGATCAAGAACGGTGTCTTCACGGCGAACTTCAGCAAAACCGGTCAAAAGAACGGGATCGATGGAAAAACGGTATCCACTCTCTCCTTGTACGAACTCAAGACCTGCAAGAGACATCTTCGTCGATCCCCTCAGAAAATAAAACCCCATCACTGAGATATCCGCCCGGCCAAAAACACAAGGTCCTTGCTGAGGCGAACTCCAGGATGGGGTTCAAATACAAAGCGCGAGTCGGGCCACACTCACTTCCAACGCGCTCCTTCAAGCCAGTGAAAAAGCCTTTACTCTTAGCCGCCTCCGTAGGAATGAAGCCCGGACAGGACCAGGTTGACGCCGAGATAGCAGAACAGGGTGGCGGCAAAACCGAAAATAGAGAGCCATGCGGCCTTTTTCCCGACCCAGCCGCGCGTGAAGCGGGCATGAAGAAAAGCGGCGTAGATGAACCAGACGATCAGGCTCCAGGTCTCTTTCGGATCCCAGCTCCAGTAAGTACCCCAGGCGTAGTTCGCCCAGGCTGCGCCGGTGATGATACCGATGGTCAGCAGGGGGAAGCCGATCATGATCGCCTTGTAATTGATGTCATCGAGCACACGCATGCTGGGGAATATTGCGAGAATCCCGCCGGCTGGCGAATCTCCGGCATGCTTCTCCTCCTTGAAGGCCTTGATCAGGTACATGATCGACACGCCGCAGGCCACGGCGAAGGCGGCATACCCCAGGAAACAGGTGACGACGTGGTAGGTCAGCCAGTTGCTCTGAAGCGCCGGGACCAGGGGCGTGATATCGGCGTTGAGGCTCAGCTGCCCCCAGATCATGCTGAGAAAGGCCAAAGGAACGACGAAAGCGCCAACCGATGGCTGGCGGTACTTCAAGTCGATGAGGGCGTAGATCAGAATGATGGTCCACGCAAAAAAGACCACTGACTCGTAGAGATTGGTCATGGGAGCACGGCCGATCCCCATTTCATAGGACTCGATCCAACGCAGCGCGATAGCGCCGGTGTGGGCCGCCAGACCGAGATAGATCAGAACGTTCGCCAACAGAGCCACCGTCTTGCTGCGGGTCGCCAGGTAAGCGATGAAAAGCACCATGGAAACGAAATAAGCAACCGTTACGGCGTTAAAAAGAAAATGACTGTCCATTCTTCAGCAACCTCCAGCCAGGCCGTCAGGCCCGGGGATTAATTTCCTCGTCAAACTGCTTCTTGAGTTCTTCGAAATAGATTTCGAAACCGGGCTGATTGCGGTGCGCAGTGCCTCCCACAACGATGGCCGACTTGCCCTTGAGAGGCATGATCGTCACCCAGATGCGGCGGTGGGACACAAAGAAGGCGACCATGCAGCCGATGACCAGCAGGATGCACCCGATCCAGACGACCCAGACTCCCGGGTCTTTGGCGACCTGCAGACCGGTATACTGTTTCTGATCCACGTCGACAAGGGAAAGAATATATTCTCCGCCCCGTCGCACGTCGAAATCCGGATGTTCCCTGAGGACGGTAAGCACCCGGCGTTTTCCGGACTCGGGTATTATTTCCACCCGGGCGGCCCCGCCCAGACCTTGAAAATTCTCGGCATAGCCGACGACCCTCAAACTGGACCCGCCGGACAATTTGCTCGGCTGCCCCTGTCGTACAGAAAGGGTCTGTTCCTCACCGGTCCCGCGTTCCGTCACCTTGAGCTCGAAGGTCGGGTCTCCGGCAGGGCCGAAGCTCGACTGGTAAAAGGTTATCCCCTTGTAGGTCAGCGGATGGTTGACCTCGATCGTCTTGCGCATCACCTCCTGGCCGTCCTCCACAACAACCAGTTCGCTGAAGTAATCCTTTGGGCGACGATCGGGATAATACTCGACCCAAAAATCCTCGCAAACGACGGTGAACCCGAGTTCGATCGGTTCATCGCCTCCCCGTGGCCAGACGACGTCGGTCGAGTCTCCCTCGACTATGTTGACAAAGGCCTTGTATCCGAACCCGTTGCCGATTATGGCACCGGCGAAAATGATCAGAATCGACAAGTGAGTCACATAAACGCCGAAACGGGCCCATGGCCCCTTCTGGGCAAAGAAATGAACACGCTCGCCCTCTTCGTTGATGACCGGAGCAGCAAAATTGTTGCGAAGAACGCTTGCCACCTTTTCACGCAGTTCCGACGCCGGCAGGGAACTGGTGTACTCCACCCGGTTCGACAAGGAACGGTAGTGCGACTCGTCGGGAATGAGCTTGGGTTCCTTGACGGTTTTCATCACCTTGGGCAGTCGTTTGATGGAACAGGCGATCAGGTTCAGGGAGACGAGCGACAACAACCCCAGGAACCACCAGGAGTGGTACATGTCGAAAAAGTCGAGAGCCTGGAAAATCTTGAATTTGGTCTCCCCGAAACGCTGCAGATTTTCCTGGGGGTTCGCCGTCTGCGGGATGATGGTCCCGATAATCGAAGTGACGGCAAGCAGAATGAGGGTGATGATCGTCAACTTGAGGGAGCAGAAAAAGTCCCAGACTACGGTTAGGAAATTACGTTTTTTCACTGTCAAGCTCTATCTCCCATGAAGGAAATCGATGCCAGTCCTGGACCTGGAGAAACAAACAGAGCAGGTGGATGTAACAACCATCCTTCAGGCCCTGGCATATTTCTGGCGGATGGTCCATTCGGTCCATGATGCATCGGATATGCGGGATACGTCGCCAATTATTCGCCCGGACAGGGATTGTCGCCGAAACGAGATCCCTGTCACAGACCGCAGATTCCAGATGTTCCGCCGAAAACTAATACAACCCAGTGGGGCTGTCAAGAAAAATTGGTGCCCTTTTCCGGCTCTCTCCATAGCCTATCAGAATCAGCAGTGAAGATTAAAATCCATCCTCCTTGAGACGTTCTGCCAATCTGGCCGCTTTATCGCCGACTCCATCGGCCAGGGATTTCTTGAAATCACCCAGCTTGTTCACCATGGATTCGTCGTCGAGGGAAAGCAACTGCACAGCGTAGATACCGGCGTTGCGAGCCCCGGCCTTGCCGATGGCCATAGTCGCCACAGGAATACCCGCCGGCATCTGGACTGTGGCCAGAAGGGCGTCGAGCCCCTGGAGGGCCGAAGAGTCGATGGGGACGGCAACCACCGGAAGCGTCGTTTCCGAAGAGACGACACCGGCGAGGTGGGCAGCGGCTCCGGCGCCGACTATCAGGACCTTGATGCCGCGTTCACGGGCCTGGCGCGCATAGGTGCTGGTCCGCTCGGGGGATCGGTGGGCACTGGAGACAGTCATTTCAAAAGGGACTCCGAACTCTTTCAGTGCCCTGGCGGTCTCCACCATGACATCGTAATCGTTGTCGCTTCCCATCAGGATACCAACCAACGGCTTATTCTCACTCATCTCTACATCCACTCCGCTTGGCTAAGGTTTTAGTTTCTGGTCTTTGAATTATTGTTTTTTAAGGGCCTTGCCGCCGATATCAGTCCGATAATGGACCTTCGGCCAGCTGATCAACTTCACACCGGCGTAGGCTTTTTCAATGGCGTCCGCAACCGTATCGCCCAGGCCTGTGACGCCAAGAACGCGCCCCCCGTTGTTGACGATAGCGCCGTCCTTCTCTGCCGTTCCGGCATGAAAGACAGTGAGATCCTCGATTTTCTCCGCGTCCTCGAGACCGCTGATCGGCAATCCTTTTTCATAGGAGGACGGGTAGCCGCCGGAGGCCATGACGACGCAGACGGCCGCCTTGTCGTACCATTTCAGCTCGACACCCTTCAGATCTCCCTTGGCACAGGCCAGGAGGACCGGAACGATATCGGACTTGAGTCGCGCAAGAAGCGGCTGGGCTTCCGGATCTCCGAAACGGGCATTGAATTCGAGAACCCTGACCTGGCCGTCCCTGATCATCAGACCGGCGTAGAGCACGCCGTTGTAGGGACAGCCTTCGGAGGCCATCCCGTCGACCAGCGGCCTGAGGACCTCCCGAACGACCTTGTCGTAGATCTCCTCGGTGACGACCGGGGCCGGGGAGTAGGCGCCCATGCCGCCCGTATTGGGCCCCTTGTCCCCATCGAAAACAGGCTTGTGATCCTGGGAGGATGCCAGGGGAAGGATGGTCCTGCCATCGGTCAGAGCGATGAAAGAGGCTTCCTCGCCCTCGAGAAATTCCTCGATGACCACCGTTTGCCCGGCCTCTCCGAAAACCTTGTCGAGCATCGCCGCATCGACAGCCGCAACCGCCTCCTCTTCGTTTCGGGCGACGACCACTCCCTTGCCGGCGGCCAGACCGTCGGCCTTGACGACAATGGGCGCGCCGTACCTGCGGATGAAAGCCACCGCTTCTTCACGGTCGGTGAACGTTCCATAGCCTGCGCTGGGAACGCCGTATCTGGCCATGACGTCCTTGCAGAAAACTTTGCTGCCCTCCAACTGAGCGGCTTTGGAATCGGGGCCGAAAATGGTCAGGCCGGCTTCGTGGAAACGGTCGACAATCCCCATGGTGAGCGGCAGCTCGGGGCCGACCACGGTGAGATCGATCTCCTGCTCCGTGGCAAAGCCGAGAAGACCGTCCAGATCATCGACCTCGATATCGATGCACTCAGCCTGGCAGGAGATACCGGGATTGCCCGGTGCGCAGTAGATCTTCTCCACGCGGGGCGACTGGGCGATTTTCCAGACCAGAGCATGCTCACGCCCGCCCCCGCCAATTACGAGAACCTTCATTTTCGAACCCTTCCTCAACGCAATGACGCAAAGACGATCGGAAGCAAGACGCAAAGAAAACCTCATTCAGATTGTGCTCTGCGCCTTTCTTTGCTCCCTTTGCGGCATTGCGTTAAAACGTTTTATCCTGTCAGTGTTTTAGTGTCGAAAATGCCGCATGCCCGTAAAGACCATGGCGATGCCGTGCTCGTCGGCTGCGGCGATCACCTCTTCGTCGCGGATCGAGCCGCCGGGCTGAATGACGGCAGTCATTCCGACAGCGGCAGCGTTGTCGATGCCGTCGCGGAAGGGGAAAAAGGCATCGGAGGCCATGGACGCTCCCTGTATTTCAAGCCCGGCATGTTCCGCCTTGATGGCGGCGATGCGCGCCGAGTTGACCCGGCTCATCTGCCCCGCTCCAACACCGACCGTCATGCCATCCTTGCCGTAGACGATGGCATTGGACTTGACGAACTTGGCCACTTTCCAGGTGAAGAGCAGGTCCTGCATCTCCTCGTCGGTCGGCGCGCGTTTGGTGACCACTTTGATCTCCCCGGACAGCTCCAGGTCGGCATCCTGAATAAGCAGACCGCCGTTGACCCGCTTGAAGTCGAGGCGGGGTGCGGGGTTTTCAGGCCAGACGCCGCATTCGAGCAGACGGACGTTCTTCTTCGCCTTCACAGCCTCGGCCGCCTCGGCGGACACGGCGGGAGCGATGATGACCTCGACGAACTGCTTTTCGACGATGGCTTTGGCCGTAGCCGCATCAAGCTCGCGATTAAAGGCGATAATGCCACCAAAGGACGATTCCGGGTCGGTAGAGAAGGCCCGCTGGTAGGCCTCGTTCAGCGTTGCGCCGTAGGCCACGCCGCAGGGGTTCGCGTGCTTCACGATAACGCAGGCCGGGCCCTGGTCGAACTGCTTGACGCATTCCAGCGCTGCATCGGTGTCTCCGATGTTGTTGTAGGAGAGCGCCTTGCCCTGCAGCTGCCGGGATGTGGCGATGGACGCTTCCCGGAGGTCGTGCTCGACGTAAAATGCCGCCTTCTGGTGGGGATTTTCACCGTAGCGCATGATGTCCGATCGTTTGTACTGCATCGTATATGTCTCGGGGAAATCCGCCTTTTCCTCCCCTGTCAGCTGGCCCAGATAATTGGAAATGGCCCCGTCGTAGGCGGCAGTATGCTGGTAGACCTTGACCGCCAGACGGAAATTAGTCTTCCGGCTCACCGCTCCCCCGCCGTCCTTCATCTCTTTCAGGACGACGGCGTAGTCGTCAGGGTCGACAAGAACGGTGACGTCGTTATTGTTTTTAGCGGCGCTCCGGAGCATGGTCGGACCGCCAATATCGATATTCTCGATGGCATCCGCGAGGGTGCAGTCCTCTTTCGCCACCGTGGACTCGAAGGGATAGAGATTGACGACGACCATGTCGATCGGTTCGATGCCGTGTTCCTCCATCTTCGCGAGATGCTCCGGCAGATCGCGGCGTCCGAGAAGACCGCCGTGGATTTTGGGATGCAGGGTCTTCACCCGGCCGTCGAGCATTTCGGGAAAGCCGGTGTAATCGGAAACATCCTTGACCGGTACGCCGGCATCGCGCAACAGGCGGGCCGTTCCGCCGGTCGAAAGAATTTCGACGTCGAAGGCCTGCAGTTCCCGGGCGAACTCGACAACGCCGCTTTTGTCGGAAACACTGACAAGGGCTCGCTTGATCTCGGCCATGGTGGAAGTCCTTTCTTTGATTTCGAAGTATGAACCCCAAACAAAAAAACCGTTCCCGGCACAAACAGGCCGGGCGGTCTTCAAAAATTCAGGGAGTTCAAAAAGCTTTTTTCAAAAACCGGCGTCCCGGAAAGGGGGAAAGGTTTCAATATCTTCGCCAGTTGCCGGACCTTTTCGACACCATCGGAATCGGAAAGGAAGCGACGGCAACCCTGAAGAGCTCCCCCCTCCACAAATCGTACTTTATTTACCATTTTCTCAGGCAGAAAGGCAACCACTTTCAGATCGGAGGGGCGCAGGGAGAGGCCGAATGCGCCGGTCAGGACCACGTCGCGGATCCTCTCTTCAGGGACACCGGCGCGCTCGACCAGACACTGGACTCCGGCCCGCAGAGCCCCCTTGGCCAGCTGGAAGTTGCGGATTTCCTCCTGGTACAGCACCAGATCAACGGCGGCGTCCCGGTAGAGGCGCAGCGCCCTCCCTCTGTCCGTTTCGATGACATGGCGCGCCAGATTGGTTTCCACGGACAAGGGATCCGCAATGGTCCCGTCGCGACCTATCAGGCCGGCCTCCCGACAGGCGGCGATGGCCGAAACGACGCCGGACCCGCACAGGCCGCGCGGTGGTCCCCCTCCGATAATTTCGAGCTGCAACGCCTCAGCTGCGACATGCACGCCGCTGACGGCACCGTCCTTCGCCATCATGCCGCATGCCAGCCCGCCGCCCTCGAACGTCGGCCCGGCGGGTACCGAGGTGACCAGCCAGCCCTTTTCCGTCAGCAAAGCCATTTCGCCGTTGGTCCCGATGTCGACATAGAGGCGTGAGGGGACGGCCTCTTCCACCCCGAAGAGGAAAGCGACCAGGTCGCCTCCGACATAACCGCTGACAAGGGGGAAGAGATAAAAGGACGCAGACAGGGAGAGGCCGAGATCGGCGGCGGAAAATTCACGGCCGCATGGCTCGGCAGGGCGATGGGGCGGAAAGAGGATCGGATCGACCGGGAGATTCAACAGCAGATGGCAGATGGCCGGGTTGCCGGCTGCGGCGATCCGGCTAACCTTTCCGCGCTCGAGACCGGCCCGACGCAGAAGATCGCCGGTCAGCGTCTCGATTCCTCCGACCAGGAGGTGCCGCAATTCCTCTCCACACCCTGCGCGAGAGGCCTCCAGTCGCCCAATGACATCGGTCCCGAGGCGCACCTGGGGATTTTGTAGCCGCGATTCGGCCAGCACTTCGCCCCGCGGCCCGACCAGGCAGCCTCCGAGGGTCGTGGTCCCGAGATCAAGAGCCAGCTCTACCGTAGGATCTGCCAAAATGCTTCTCTCCCGCATCTCAGCCGTCGTCCTTCATGATCCGCGGCACCCGTTTGCTGACCTGGCAGAAGACCTCGTAGGGGATGGTATCGATCTTCTTCGCCCACTCCTCGGCGGATACGACATTGCCGTTGTCGCGCCCGAGCAGGGTCACCTCATCGCCGACGGCCACCTCCGGAATGTCGGTCACATCGACGAGGATCCAGTCCATGCAGACCGCTCCCCTCACCGGGGCGCGTCGCCCTCGGATCAGCACCTCCCCGCAGCACGAGAGCAGACGGTTGTAGCCGTCGGCATAGCCGACAGGAACGGCGGCGATCACCGAGGGGCGGTCAGCAACGAAGCGGTGGCCGTAGGAAACCCCCCACCCGGAGGGCACGGTCTTGACCTGGGCCACGCCGGATCGGAAACTCATGACCGGTCGCAGATCGAGCCGATCGCGAAAGGCCTCGGAGGGCAGAGCGCCGTAGAGGACGATACCGGGCCGCACGAGGTTGCATTCCGGCAGGTCGCGGCTGAAAAGCGCCGCACTGTTGCTGATATGGATATATTCGGGAGCGAATCCGGCCTGACGCACTTGCTCCAGGCATTGCCTGAAACGGCCGACCTGCTCGTCGGTGAAGGGATGGTGCGGATCATCGGCCACGGCCAGATGGGAGATGACCCCCTCCAGATGGAGCTGTGTCAATCCGGTCAACACATCCAGAATTCCAGGCAGTTCCTCGGGGAGGAAGCCGACCCGCCCCATGCCGGTATCGACCTTCAGATGGAAGGGGCACTTTCTGCCCAGGTGATCGGCAACGGCATTCAACCGACGGGCTGCCTCTATATCATAGAGACAGGGAACCAGCCGATGTTCGAACAGCAGTTCGTACTGACCGGGATAGATTCCCCCGAGGACGAGGATCGGCCGGCTGATACCGGCGCGACGGAGCTCCACGCCTTCTTCAACCAGGGCCACGCCGAACATATCAGCGCCCGACTCCTCGAGCAGCGGTGCGATCTGCTCAGCGCCATGGCCATAGGCATCGGCCTTGACAACCGCCAGCGTGCCGCACCCCCTGGCCGCCCGGGCCCGGACCTGGCGAAAATTGTGTCGCAGCGCGCCCAGGTCGATTTCCACATATGTTGGACGGTGTCCGTGCATTTGAGCGTCTGCCTCTTTATGGGGTGAAGCGTCAGGATACAACTTGCACCTCGCTGAATTCAAAGCCGATTCAGGCTCTGTCCAGCTTCAGGAGATTTAGCACGACCCTTCCGAAACTGTAAAGAAATAATCGACCCGCCCCCCTTTCGCGCCCCCATAATTGATTGACACTGCATGCCCGATCCTTTAGGCTTGATCTGTTTATGCTTTGATGCGAAAAAAGTCTTGTATGTGCTTGTATCATGGCCTGTTTTCACGCTGACGATGGAAACTTTACCGAAGTTGACTCCCTGAACAAGCTCATCGTTGTTGCGTAAACGAAACTTCCCCCTCTTGCGTCTCGGACTGATCGGCGCAGCCAGGACAATCGAATGATTGAAGGCCTCTATCTCATCACCGAGCAAACCCCCGACGATCAGTTGTTCGATCGCGTTCGGGCAGCGTTGCGGGGCGGTGTGCGCATTCTGCAGTATCGGGACAAGACCGACCGTCCGGACGCTGAAAAGATCGAGATTGCAAAGGATTTACTGGCTATCTGCCGCCAGCATGATGCGACGTTCATCATCAACGACCTGCCGGAGCTCGCTCTGGCCAGCGGCGCCGATGGCGTCCATCTCGGTCAGGGAGACGGCTCCGTCTCCGAAGCGCGCAAAATTCTCGGATCGCACAAGATCATCGGGCTCTCCACCCGCACCGTTGAACAGGCCCTCAAGGCAGAAATGCTGGGTGCCGACTACATCGGTGTGGGGAGCATGTTCGCCACCGGCTCCAAGCACGATGCGGAAGTCGTCGGCATCGACACCCTGCTAAAAGTGCGCCGTGCCGTCAGCATTCCCATTGTCGCCATCGGGGGCATCGACAGGGATGGCGCTGAGCAGGCCATCGAGGCGGGTGCAGACGCTGTCGCCGTTATCTCCGCCATCATGAAGGATCCCCGGCCGGCCATCGCCGCCGGAGAGATCGCACTGCTCTTCAATCGAAAGACGCCCATGCCTCGCGGCCAGGTCCTCACCATTGCCGGCAGCGATTCGGGCGGCGGCGCCGGAATCCAGGCCGATCTGAAGACCATCGCCCTTCTGGGCAGCTACGGCATGAGCGCGCTGACCGCCCTGACCGCTCAGAACAGCTGCGGCGTCAAGGGAACACATGCCGTCCCGGCCGATTTCGTCACCGACCAGATCAAGGCGGTTCTTTCCGACCTCGGCGCCGATGTCGTCAAAACCGGCATGCTCGACTCGGCTTCCATCGTACACGCCGTTGCCGAAGCGATCCGCCGGTACTCGTTGATGGCCGTCGTCGATCCGGTGATGATGGCCAAGGGCGGCGCCCCGCTTCTCAAGAGCGACGCCGTCGAGGTGCTGCGCAGCGAACTGCTGCCCCGCACCTACCTGCTGACCCCGAATCTGCCCGAGGCCGAGGCCCTTGCGGGACTCGCCGTGAAATCCCCGCAGGACATGGAGAAGGCCGCCAGAAAACTGCAGCAGATGGGCGCCCGAAATGTCCTGATCAAGGGCGGACACCTCGAGGGCGAACCGCTCGACCTGCTGCTCGAGGGCGACAGATTCTATCGCTTTCCTGCTCCACGCATCGACACCCGCAGCACCCATGGAACCGGATGCACCTACTCAGCCGCCATTGCCACCTTCCTGGCTCAGGGCCAGCCGCTGGTCATGGCTGTAGCCACCGCCAAAAGGTTCATGACCGAGGCGATCCGCACCGCCGTCTCCATGGGTGCCGGTCACGGACCGGTCAACCACTGGCAGGCCGCCAGCATGATCCTGCACCAGCCGAAACCGACGGGCGGAAAAGAAACGGGGTCCTGAATCAAAGAAAAATGGAGCACTGTCTTTCCAGGCGCTCCTTGCAGACACCTGTCCCGAAAACCTTCCGGGACAAGCCAGCATAAATCAAGGCACTTGACATCAATAGAAAGATCAAGAGGTTATTCAGTCAATGACGCAACTCGAACAAGCCCGCAAGGGCATCATCACGACTCTTATGACGCAGGCGGCTGCGAACGAAGGCCTTGAGCCTGAACTGCTGCGACAGCGTATCGCTGATGGCACTGCAGTTATCTGCCATAACAGCCGACGCGAAAACGGCATTCCCCTTGCGGTCGGCCGTGGAATGCGTACCAAAATCAACGCCAACATCGGCACCAGCAAAGACGATACCAGCATCGACAAGGAACTGGACAAGGCCCGCGTCGCCGTGGCAGCCGGCGCCGACGCGATCATGGATCTGTCGACCGGCGGACCTGTGGACGAGATCCGGGCCGCCATCATCGCCGAAACCGAGGCCTGCATCGGCAGCGTGCCCCTCTATCAGGCGGCGCTGGATACGATCAACCGCAAGAAGAAGGCGATCGTCGACATGACCGTCGAGGACATCTTCGAAGGCGTCGTCAAGCATCTCGACGACGGGGTCGATTTCATCACCGTGCATTGCGGTGTCACCCGGTCTACGGTCGAGCGGATGGACGGCGAAGGACGGATCATGGATGTGGTCTCCCGCGGCGGCTCCTTCACCATCGAGTGGATGGCGCACAACGACGCCGAGAATCCCCTTTTCGAACATTTCGACCGGCTTCTGGAGATTGTCAAACCCTACGACGCCGTTCTTTCGCTCGGCGACGGTTTCCGCCCCGGCTGTCTGGCCGACGCCACCGACCGGGCGCAGATCCACGAACTGATCCTGCTCGGCGAACTGACTCAGCGCGCCCAGGAGGCGGGTGTTCAGGTCATGATCGAGGGGCCGGGCCATGTGCCCCTGAATCAGATCGAAGCCAATATCCAGCTGCAGAAGCGCCTGTGTCACGGCGCGCCCTTCTATGTCCTGGGCCCCCTGGTCACCGACATCGCTCCAGGCTATGACCACATCACCTGCGCCATCGGCGGTGCCCTTGCCGCCGCGGCCGGAGCCGACTTTCTGTGCTATGTGACCGCCAGCGAGCATCTGCGTCTGCCCACCGTCGAGGACGTACATGAGGGAGTCATGGCCAGCCGTCTCGCAGCCCATGCCGCCGACGTCGTCAAAGGCGTCCCCGGCGCCATGGAAAAAGATATCGCCATGGCCAAATGCCGCAAGAATCTCGATTGGGAAGGCCAGTTCAAGCTGGCTCTCGATCCGGAAAAAGCCCGTCGGCTGCGGGCCGAATCGGGAGTCGACGAAGACCACGGCGCCTGTACCATGTGCGGCGAATTCTGCGCCTACAAGGTGATGAACGAGCGGCGGGAGAAAAAGACGGCCGGGTAGTAACAATTCAGCACAACCCGCCTTTTGCCCTCTGGCTGCGTTGCTGTGCTGCTCAAATGCTCACATAGCCGGTGAAAAAGACCGCCGGCTAAACGGTTTTGCAGTCCCAAAAAGTGCCGAAGGCAGACCCGATATCGGAGGAGATCTCCATGAGCGCAAAAAAAAATCCCCGTTCGAAGACGAGGCCGAAGCGCAAAGGCAAGCTCAGGCTCCGCGGCTTCAACAACCTGACAAAGACCCTGACGTTCAATATCTACGATATCTGTTATGCCCGCTCCCCCCAGGCACGCAAAGAGTACCTGGAATATATCGACGAGGAGTACAACTCGGAACGGCTGGTCAAAATCCTCAATGAGGTGGCTGATACCATCGGTGCCAACGTCCTCAATATCGCCAGCCAGGACTATGAGCCGATGGGCGCCAGCGTGACCATCCTCATCGCCGAGGAGCCGGTCGATCCGAAACCCGATCAGGTGCTGGCTCACCTCGACAAAAGTCACCTGTGCATCCACACCTACCCGGAAACAGACTCCAAGTCGGGCGTCTCCACCTTCCGGGTCGATGTCGACGTCTCGACCTGCGGCAAGATCAGCCCCCTCAAGGCGCTCAATCACCTGGTCCAGTCTTTCGAGTCGGATATCGTCCTGATGGATTACAAGGTGCGCGGGTTCACGCGGGACATGCGCGGCAAGAAACATTTCATCGACCACCGGATCCATTCCATCCAGCAGTTCATCAAGAAATCGCTTCGCGACCGCTACACCTGCGTCGATATCAACATCCACCAGGAAAATCTGTTTCACACCAAGATGCTGTTGCGCGACCTCGACCTGCGCAACTACCTTTTCGCCTCGGCCTATGAAGATTTTTCCGAGGCCGATCGCCAACACGTCAAGGGTATCCTGGAAAAGGAAATGACCGAGATTTTCTATTCGAAGAATATCTACTAATCACCTGCCAGCAGAACATGGAGAAACGCCACCATGACATCCAGCTTTCGAAATCTGTTGCATGCCGGACTCATCCTTCTGCCTCTGGCCGCCGGCTGCTCGGCGAACACAGCCGCCATCGGCGACCCCCAATCCCCCTATCCGCCTCCGAAACCGCCACAGGTCGGTGACATTCTTCATATTCCGACCGGCTATTATGTGGACGAATCCGAGATGCTCGATGCCATAGGGGACTCCCGGATCGTCTACGTCGGGGAAACCCACGACAACCCCGCTGCTCACCGGCTCGAACTGACCGTCCTCCGGGGCGTCTCCGATCGTCATCCCGGCAAGGTGGCCCTGGGTATGGAAATGTTCACGCCATCGCAACAGGACGCCCTTGATCGCTGGGTTGCCGGAGAGCTGTCCGAAAAGGAGTTTCTCAAGGAATCCGGATGGTATCAACAATGGAACATGGATTTCGCCCTCTTTCGTGACATCCTCGTATTTGCCCGTGATCACGACATCCCGATTCTCGGCCTCAATGCCGATAAGGATATGGTTCGCAAGGTGGGACGTCAGGGGGTTGAAGCGTTGAGCGAGGAGGAACGCCGGAAAGTCCCGGAACTCGACATGGACGATCCCTACCACCGGGCCATGACCGAAGCGATCTTCGGCGACCACGACAGCGGCGGCAACATGCTGGAGAGCTTTTTGCGCGTCCAGACGCTTTGGGACGAAACGATGGCAGCCAGCATCGCCGACTACCTGTCCGGGGAGGATCGCAAAGATCATCATATGGTCGTCATGGCCGGGGGCAACCATGTCCGCTTCGGCTACGGGATCCCCCGGAGGGTCTTTCGCCGCCTGCCCACCTCCTATGCACTGGTCGGCTCCCGGGAAATCGATATCCCCGAAGACAAAAAAGACCGGATGATGAACGTCGATCCGCCGCCCCTTCCTATGGAACCCTACGATTACCTCGTTTATACCGAATACGAGGAGCTGGAAACGAACAAGGCCCAGCTCGGCGTACGCTTCGAAGAGATCGAGGATGGCATCGAAGTCCTGGCCATCGTACCTGAATCGGCTGCAGCCGAAGCCGGACTGAAGGCAGGAGACATCCTTCTGAGTATCGAGGGGACAAGGCTCGAGGACTCCTTCGACCTGATATATGAAATCGGCCAGCGACAGCCCGGCGACGAGGTGATGGTCGAATACCTGCGCGATGACGAGAAGAAAGAGATCACCCTGACTCTTCAGGAACCCCGTCATGGCATGAAGGAAAAACACGGGAGCAAATAAAAAACAAGAAAGCGCCCCCTTGCAAGGAGGCGCTTTCTTGTTTTTCGGATAATCGGCGAACGGTTGAGGAATCAAACTCTTCCGGCGCTGCCGAGAACCTTTTCGTTTTTGTGCTTGATCAACCGAACAAGTTCCTTGCGGGCATCTCCGAGATACTTGCGCGGGTCGAACTCTTCGGGATGCTCTGCAAGATGCTGCCGTATCTTGGCGGTCACCGCCAGACGGCCGTCGGAATCGATGTTGATCTTGCAAACGGCGCTGTGCGCCGCCCGTCGCAACTGATCTTCGGATACGCCGACGGCTCCCTCGAGGCGTCCGCCGAAACGGTTGATCAACTCGACGTATTCCGGCAACACGCTGGAAGCGCCGTGAAGGACGATCGGAAAGCCGGGTAACCGTCGCTCGACTTCTTCGAGGATATCGAAGCGCAGCGGCGGCGGCTCCTGCCCTTCGGAAATCTTGAATTTGTAGGCACCATGACTGGTGCCGATGGAGATCGCCAGCGAATCGACACCGGTCTTCTCCACGAACTCCTCGACTTCCTCCGGCTTGGTGTAGGTCGATTCCTCGGCCTCGACTTCATCCTCGATACCGGCGAGAACACCGAGTTCTCCCTCGACAGTCACATCGAACTGGCGGGCGTATTCGACGACCTCGCGCGTCAGGGCGATGTTCTCCTCGAAGGGATGGTGCGAACCGTCGATCATGACCGATGAAAACCCCGAATCGATGCAGGATTTGCACAATTCGAACGAATCGCCATGGTCGAGATGCAGCACGACAGGAATCTCCGACCCCATTTGCCTCGCCATCCGGACCGCCCCCATCGCCATATAGCGCAGCATCGTTTCGTTGGCGTAGTTCCGGGCGCCTTTGCTGACCTGGATAATGACCGGGGAGCCGGTTTCGGCGCAGGCGGTGATGATCGCCTGAAGCTGCTCCAGATTGTTGAAGTTGTAGGCCGGAATAGCGTAGCCGCCATCAACGGCTTTCCGAAACAGCTCACGACTGTTCACCAGGCCCAATTCCGAATAATGTACTTTGTCGCTCATAGATGAGACCTCCTGGGACGATTTCAACGATCGCATTCCCATCCGGAATGCGACGTCTGTATTAATAACAGCTAAGTGCCTCCAAGTCCAGTCCGGGAGAATAAAATCCGTCTCCTTAAAACTTGCAAAAGAGGGCGGGTTCGTTTAGGATACGCTCCGTTTTGGCCCGAGAACGTGACATGGGCAATACCAGTAACGGAAGGAATCAAGGGGATGGAGACGCAAAAACAGGAAAGATATTTCAAGGACTGGAAAAAACGGGAGGAAATTGCCGAAAGGATGATTCCGATCATCGGCAGTCTCTATCGGGAGCACGGGGTGGTCACGACCGTCTACGGCCGCAAGCTGGTCAACAAGTCGACCATCGATATCCTCCGCGCCCACCGCTTCGCCCGTCAGATCCTCGAAAATGAGATATCGGTCCGCGACAGCTTTCCGGTGCTCGAAGCCGTCAGCAAACTCGAACTGGCTCCGGGCCGCGTGGATATAGGCAAACTGACAGTACGCTACCAGTCGCAGGCGGTCGAAATGTCCGTGGATGATTTCGTCCGGCAGGAACTGGCTGAACTCAACACGGGCCAGGGTTCGGTCCTCACCGAACCTCGCGATGTCGTCCTCTACGGTTTCGGCCGCATCGGGCGCCTGCTGGCCCGTATTCTCATCGAACAGGCCGGAGGCGGGGACAAGCTGCGCCTCCGGGCCGCCGTGGTACGCAAGGGCAGCGAGGATGACCTGATCAAACGCGCCAGCCTGCTGCGTCGTGACTCGGTGCATGGCCACTTTCAGGGAACGATCAAGATCGATGAAGAGGAAAACGCTCTGATCGTCAACGGCAACATGATCCGCATCATCTACTCCGACACTCCGGAAAGCGTTGACTACTCCCGCTATGGCATCCAGGATGCGCTTCTGGTGGACAATACGGGCATGTGGCGCGACCGGGAAGGGCTGGGGCGCCATCTGCAGGCGAAGGGGATTTCCAAAGTCATCCTGACCGCTCCTGGCAAGGGCGACATTCCCAACGTGGTCTACGGAGTCAACAATGAGCTGCTCAAGGATGAGGAAAATATTTTCTCGGCGGCCAGTTGCACCACCAATGCTATCGTGCCGGTGCTCAAGGCTGTCAGCGATAGATTCGGCATCACTCGCGGCCACGTGGAAACCTGCCACTCCTACACCAACGACCAGAACCTCATAGACAACTACCATCCGAAATCGCGCCGCGGCCGGGGCGCTCCCCAGAACATGGTCATCACGGAAACCGGCGCCGCCAAAGCAGTGGCCAAGGCCCTGCCCCAACTCGAAGACAAGCTGACAGGCAATGCGATCCGCGTGCCGACCCCCAATGTCTCCCTGGCTATACTCAACCTCTCCCTGGACAAGCAAACGGATGTCGAATCACTCAACAACTACCTGCGCGACATCTCCCTCGATTCGCCCTTGCAGAGCCAGATCGATTACACCAACTCTCCGGAAGCGGTTTCGAGCGACTATGTCGGCTCCCGATATGCCGGAGTTTTCGATTCACTGGCCACCATTGTCGACGGCAACCATTGCGTTCTCTATGTGTGGTACGATAACGAATTCGGCTACAGCTGCCAGGTCGTGCGCATGCTCAACCGCATGGCGGGCCTGGAACTACCCCTCTTCCCCCGATAAACACCCTTCTCGACACATCCGCGAAAAGCACCAAAAAGAAAAAGGGCCGGTCTCATGACCGGCCCTTTTTCTTCATAATTTCAATGCGAGGAGGTGAACTAATCCCGTCGCTTCATCGTGCGCATCTTCTTGCGCAGACGGCGCAGGGCCTCCTTCTCTTTGCGCTTGCGTTTGACGGAAGGCTTCTCGTAGAAGCGACGCAGTTTCATTTCCCGAAACAGGCCTTCCTGCTGCAGCTTGCGCTTGAGGACCTTGATGGCCTTCTCGACGTTACCGTCGACAACCTGGATTTCCACGTTTGAACTCACCTCGCTTTCTGTCTTATCTATCGTTCAGGACCTTAAAAGTACCCTGAACGAACACTGTACATTATACAACTCTCTGAATAGTGTCAAGCACGGAATCCTAACGGTCGGTCTGATAAAGATGAACCTGCAACCCGCCGTTGGAAAAAGGCCCCGTTGAGGACAGGGAAAGACCGGTTTGCTCGGCAAGCCGGGGATCCGGGCAGAGAAACGCCACCTGCCAGTCAGGAAAATTCGCTCGACAGACCTGTCCAAACTGCCGATACAGGGAGGTCAGGCCACCCGTGCTCCCGAGGCGAGTTCCATAAGGGGGATTGGAGAAAACAAGGCCCGGCCCGGGAACGGATGACTGCGCCGCCAGTTCGAGACCCTGAAACGAAACCTCCTGCGCCACTCCGGCCCTCTGGGCATTCCGACGGGCGATCTCGATCATCGCTGCATCGCGATCCGAACCGCTGATGACCGGAAGCGAGGGCTCAGCTTGAGACCGAACCGATTCGGAGAGAAGGGCCTGCCAGAGTCCCGGCCGGTAGCGGGGCCAATTCATGAACGCGAACCGGCGATTCGAACCGGGCGGCTTTCCGCCAGCCAGCATCGCCGCCTCGATCGGCAAGGTTCCCGAGCCGCAGAAGGGATCGTAAAAAGGGACGGTGCCGCTCCATCCCAACGCCATCAAAAAACCGGCGGCCAGCGTCTCTCTCAGTGGCGCTGCACCGGCTTCGCCGCGATATCCGCGGCGATGAAGAAGCGCCCCGGAACTGTCGACCGAGACCTGACAAAGATCGTCCTCGATTCGTACCAGCACCAACTGGACGCCATCATCTCCTGCAGGGGGATTCTCCCTGCGCCCCAGAGTCCGGTCGAGGGCCGAGGCCACCGTTTCAGCGATCCGTCCGCTGTGCATCAGGCGCGAGCCCCGGGATGTCACTCGAATCTCCACCGATGTCCGGGGCTTGATGTAGCGCCCCCAGGGAAGTTGCAGAGCGCGCTGGTAGAGACGGGGAAAATCACGGCTGCGGAAGCTGCCGAGCCGGGCCACGACACGGTTGGCACTGCGCAACCAGAGATTGGCACGGTAAAGACCGCCAGAATCGCCGGTGAATTCTACGCCGCCCCGCACTTCTTCGATATCCGGAAGTCCCAGGGACCGCAATTCCTCGGCGCAGATTCTTTCGAAATCCGGCGTCGTGGCGGCAAAGAGAGTAAAAGAGGTCTTTTTCATCCGGGAACTCTAGCACAAAGCGGGCTCATCCGTAAGCATGCTGTTTGGGGCAAAAACTCTGTACAGCCTTCCCCAACCTCTCATGCTGAAGACCGGTTTTCCTCCTCCGCCAATTTTGAGTTGGGTCTGTGCTACAATGAATGTATAATGTCTGCAACATAGACTCAAAAAGTAAGGATATTATTGAGTTGCAATCATCAAACAAGACGCTGTCACCAGGCCAATCAATGCAACTGAACAAGTATTTTACGCCGGGACAAAAAATCCGCCTGAAAATCCTCAGATCCGAGAGTGGCAAAGGGATATTTGAAGCCTTGACCGGATTCGTCGAAGAATGCCGGACCGGAAGGCTCGAGGTGTCACTACCGTACCAGGTCAGCGAAGACGAAGCCTATCCATTCACGGAGGGAATGCCCCTGGAAGTCCTGGCCGAGAACTTCGGGCTCGGCATCAGCTTGAAGGCTCATTACGCAGGGAAGATCGCCCCCAACCTCCACCGCATTGAAGTCGATGAACAACTGCAGGCGTTCCAGAGGCGAACGAAGAAACGCACCGACAGCACAGTCGGCCTGCGTTTCAGCAAGGGGGACAGGGCTCTGAAGAGCCTGCGAGAGCGGTGGCGCAAAAACACCGAACTCCTTCACAGTGGGCGGGATCTCTCCAGTCTCAAGTCCTTTTCGGCCTGTAACGCAAATCTCAGTGCCGGCGGTCTACGCTTCGAGGTCGCAACGCCGGTGAAGATTGCAGATATTTTCCTGCTGCTGATCGAACTCCATGACGGCGGACCGCCAGTGTGTGCTTTGGCGGAAACGGTCTGGACGTCTACCGATATGGCCAAAAGCGGAAAACTGGTTATCGGCCTGCAATTCATCGCCGTCATGGAGGAGGACCAGAAACGCATCGACGATTTCGTAAAGCGTAAAACCGGCTGATACCGAAAAAATCAGTTAAAAAAGCGAAGGGGCCGCAGTGATCACTGCGGCCCCTTCGCTTTTTTCAGCTTTCCGCTGTGAAGGCTCCCGGCGCCGGCATGATGCTGGGCGTCACCCCGCCACGGGAAAGGCGTCGCTGGAATTCGCTGCGCGGGATGCCTCTGGCTCCCATGGAAGCCAGATGAGCTGTAGGCATCTGGCAGTCGAGCAGTTCGAACTGCAGCTCATTCAATCGATCAACAAGGCCGACCAGGGCGACCTTGGAAGCGTCCCGAACGCGATGAAACATCGATTCGCCGAAGAAACAGCGTCCCAGGCAGACGCCGTACACCCCTCCGACCAGTTCACCCTCACTCCAGCACTCCGTCGAATGGGCAAACCCCATGCGATGCAGCTGCCTGTAAGCCGCGATCATGCCGTCTCCCAGCCAGGTTCCCTCTCCCCTTGCCTTGCGGAGTTCGGAACAGGTCCGGATAACATCATCGAAAGCAAGGTCGAAGGTCACCTCGAAATGGCCGCGGCGCAAGACCTTGTTCAGGCTGCGAGAAATATGCAATTCCTCCGGTTCGATTATGAAACGCGGATCGGGCGACCACCACAGAATCGGCTCCCCCTCATTGAACCAGGGGAATATTCCCATAGAGTAGGCCAGCAACAACCGCTCCACAGAGAGGTCGCCACCGATGGCGAGCAACCCGCTCGGCTCGGCCTCCTCGGGAGGGGGGAATATCGGCTCGTTGATGAGGCGGTATATCGTCATGCTTCTCTTTACGTCTTCGCTTTCCTGGTATCCTTCGTCTGCTGATGTCCGCTTTCCTGGGCAGGTTCGTAGGAGAAAGTCAATTCTCCTCCTTTGAATCCGACCTGGACCCGGCCGCCTTTCTTCAATTCACCGAAGAGGATCTCCTGGGCGATGACATCGCTGACCCTCGCCTGGATATAGCGTGCCAACGGTCGAGCACCGAAAACCGGGTCGAAACCCTCCCGGGCCAGGTGCCGACGCGCCGCCGTCGTCAAGCGGAGCGAGACATTGCGTTCGGCCAGGTGGGGGAAGAGTTCCGCCATCATTTTATCGACCACCTTCTCCATGACTTTTTCGTCAAGGGCGCGGAAGGCAATCACGTCATCGAGTCGATTGCGAAACTCTGGTGAAAACGTCTTTTCCACAGCCACTCGGGAGGTTCCAGCCTTCTGCTCTCCGAAACCTATGGTTGTAGCGCTCATTTCGCGGGCGCCCACGTTGCTTGTCATGATCAGTATGACGTTGCGAAAATCGGCCTTTTTACCGTTATTATCGGTCAGGGCGCCGTGGTCCATGACCTGCAGCAGGATGTTGAAGAGGTCGGGATGCGCCTTTTCGATCTCGTCGAGAAGAAGCACTGCATAAGGCGACTGCTCCACGGCATCGGTAAGCATCCCGCCCTGCTCGAATCCAACGTAACCGGGCGGAGCACCGATGAGCCGGCTGACGGCATGCTTCTCCATGTATTCGCTCATGTCGAATCGCAGGAACTCCACGCCCAGCTGACGCGCCAACTGTTTGGCGACTTCCGTTTTACCCACCCCGGTCGGACCGGTGAAGAGGAAGGAGCCGACCGGTTTTTCCGGCGCACCCAGACCGGCACGGGCCCTCAGGATGGAGCGGCTGAGTTTTTCGATCGCCTCGTCCTGTCCGTAAACGACCTTCTTCAGATCGCTGTGAAGGCTTTTCAGTCGCTGCCGGTCCGTTCGCGAAACGGTCCGCGCGGGGATGCGAGCCATACGTGCGACGACCTTTTCCACATCGTCGGGGCGGACGGTTTTGCGCGAGGTCTGATAAACGCGAAAAGAGGCGCCGACCTCGTCGACGACGTCGATCGCCTTGTCGGGCAGATAGCGCTGATTGAGGTGCCGAGCCGACAACTCGGCGGCTGCGCGCAGTGCCTCTTCGCTGTAGTGCACGCTGTGATGCTCTTCGTAGCGGTCCCTGAGCCCGTGGAGAATCCCGACCGTCTGCTCAACGCTCGGCTCGAGAATATCGATCTTCTGGAATCTGCGCGACAGGGCTCTGTCCTTGTCGAAGAGATTTTTGTACTCTTCGTAGGTTGTCGAACCGATGCACCGCAGCTCCCCCGAAGCCAATACCGGCTTGAGGATGTTCGAGGCATCGAGCGAACCGCCGCTGGTGGCGCCGGCGCCGACAATCGTGTGGATCTCGTCGATGAAGAGAATGGCGTCCTGCTCCCCGTCCAGGGCTGAAATCACCGCCTTGATCCTCTCCTCGAAATCGCCGCGATATTTGGTGCCGGCCAGCAGGGCCCCGATATCAAGAGCATAGATTCGGCTCGATTCCAGAACCTCCGGCACCTGCCCTTCATGAATCCTCAACGCCAGACCTTCAGCGATAGCCGTCTTTCCGACGCCGGGATTGCCGACATAGATCGGATTGTTCTTGCGCCGGCGGCAGAGCACCTCGATGGTGCGCTGCAACTCCTCGTCGCGACCGATCAGGGGATCGATGCGGCCGGCACCGGCCCGCTCCACGAGATCGACGGTATAGGCTTCCAGCGGATCCTGCGAAGGGGCTTTCTTCTCCGCCGGAGACTCCTGGCTGCGACGCCCTCCGCCGGGCTGATTGGTCCGGATTTTGCCGTTCGAGACCTGGGATACTCCGTGCGAGATGTATTTGATAACATCGAGCCGGTTCATGCCCTGGTCTGACAGGAAATAACTGGCGTGCGAGCCCTCTTCCTCGAGGATGGCCGCCAGAAGATCTCCGACCTCGATCTGAGACTTCCCCGAAGAC
Source organism: Desulfuromonadales bacterium (assembly GCA_046483795.1). GTDB lineage: Bacteria > Desulfobacterota > Desulfuromonadia > Desulfuromonadales > JAWOCM01 > JAWOCM01. The sequence continues at coordinate 33,211 of JAWOCM010000012.1, forward strand.
TGCATGTGCAGAACGGTCCGTTGGAGAAGACGCTGCAACCCGATAGTTTGCTCGGGCAGCGCCTCCGTTTCTTCCGGCATGGCTTCGAGGGTTTCGCTGAAAAACTCCTCGAGCTGGTCGCGCAACGTGTCGATATCCCCATTGCAGTTGCGAATGATATCCTGCCCGATATCATCGAACAGAATTGCGTACAGGACATGCTCCGTCGTCAGGTATTCGTGATGACGACGCTGCGCCTCCCGTACTGCGAGAGTAAAGGCGATTTGTACTTGCTGACTGAACATCATCTATTCCTCCTCCATGCTGCATCGCAGGGGGTATCCCTCCTGACGGGCCATGGAGTGCACTTTTTTGACTTTCGTTTCGGCGATATCGAAGGGGTAGACACCCGCCACCCCGACGCCCTCTACATGAACATTGAGCATGATCCGGTTCGCTTCGGCAGGCGTTCTGTGAAAAACAGCCTCCAGAATGGTGACGACGAACTCCATCGAGGTGTAATCGTCATTGTGAAGCATCACTTTGTGCAGCGGTGGAAGCGACGACTTGCTGCGAGTTCGTGTGTCCTCTTCAGTTTTCTGACCTGGAATCTGCGTTCCCACGTCTGCTGACCTCCAAAGTCTGAATTCTTGATGTATGGTAACACAATACCCATTCCGGGTCTATCGAGCGGTAGTTCTCTCCGATGCTTTATCTACCTATTTTAGCATCTTTTTCCCTCCTTTCGGAACAGGAAAACCGCCCTCCTTTTCCTTCTTGCTACCACCTTGGCCGAACTGTTATGCTGTGACAGCAATCCGTCTGTTTCGCTCTCCGCTTTTTTACGTCACTATGGAACCGTAATGTCCCCCGAAATCATTCCTGCTGTTTTTTTTATCCTCCTGGGCGCGCTCATCACCGGCCTCTTTTCCTGGCTATTGTTCCGCGTCAAAACGAACCGGCTGCAGGCCCGCCTGGAAAACGAGTTGTCCGGCAAACTGGCCGGGCTGAATGAACGGTTGCGCGGCCGCGAAGAGCGCCTGAGCGAGATCATGCAGAAACGTTCGGTAGCGGAGGACGAAAACGGGCGGCTTCGCGACGAAGTCGCGTCGCTGAAGACACAGCTGGCGAGGCAGGAAACCCGGATGGAGGAAGAACGCAAGGCCTCGGAGGAAAAGCTGCGTCTCGTGGACGAAGCTCGGGAAAAGCTGGCCGAGTCCTTTAAGTCCCTCTCGGCGGATGCTTTGAAAAGCAACAGCCAGTCCTTCCTGCAGCTGGCGCAGACCTCCCTGGAGAAATTCCAGGAAGGAGCCCGCGGGGATCTCGACCAGCGCAAAAGCGCGATCGACCAGCTGGTCAAACCGCTGAGCGAGTCGCTCGAAAAGGTCGATGTGCGCATCCAGGAGATGGAAAAGACCCGAGAGGGGGCCTACCAGCGTCTCGACCAGCAGCTGCGTTCCATGCTCGAATCACAGGTCCGTCTGCAGGGTGAAACAGGGAAGCTGGTCAATGCCCTGCGCAAGCCGACGGTTCGGGGGCGCTGGGGCGAGATTCAGCTGCGCCGCGTTGCAGAAATGGCCGGGATGGTCAATTTCTGCGATTTTTCGGAACAGGAAACAGTCAACACCGACAGCGGTCGGCTTCGGCCCGACCTGATCGTCAAGCTTCCCAACCGCAAAAACATCGTCGTCGACGCCAAGGCGCCGCTGGAAGCTTATCTGGAATCGCTCGAAACCGACGATGAAGATTTGCGCCGTGAGAAGATGCAGCATCACGCCCGTCAGATCCGCGACCACCTCCAGAAGCTCTCCACCAAAAGCTACTGGGACCAGTTCGACGCGACTCCGGAATTCGTGGTCCTGTTCCTTCCGGGGGAAACCTTCTTCGCCGCAGCACTGGAACAGGATCCGGGCCTGATCGAATTCGGGGTCGACAAAAAAGTACTGCTCGCCACCCCGACCACCCTCATAGCACTTCTGAGAGCCGTCGCCTACGGCTGGCGTCAGGAACAGCTGGCCGAGAACGCCCAGGTCATCAGCCGTCTCGGGCGCGAACTCTACGATCGACTGGTGACTCTGAGCAGCCACTTCTCCGGCGTCGGAAAGGGGCTGGAACGGGCGGTGGACGGCTACAACAAGGCGGTGGCGTCTCTGGACAGCCGTGTGCTGGTGACCGCCCGAAAGTTCAAGGAGCTGGGCGCCTACAGCGACAAGGAACTCGAGTCGCCCGAGCCGGTGGAAAAGACGCCCCGAATCACTCCGCTGCCGGAACACGAAGACCCGGCAGATATTGCCGATCGCCATCAGAATTATTAACGTAAAGGACTCTTATATGAAACGCGTGCTAGCAGTTCTACTCCTTGCCGTGATCCCCTTCGCCATCTCCGGATGCGGCTTCAACAAGATCCAGAAGAACGAGGAGGCGGTCTTTGCCGCCTGGGCCAATGTCGAGGCGACCTACCAGCGCCGGGCCGACCTCATCCCCAACCTGGTGGAAACGGTCAAGGCCTACGCCTCCCACGAAAAGGAAACCCTGCAGGCGGTGACCGAGGCGCGGGCCAGCGTCGGAAAGGCCAACATCTCCGCCGACGATCTCGGAAACGCCGGAAGCCTTGCCAAATTCCAGCAGGCCCAGGGCCAGCTCTCCGGAGCGCTCTCACGTCTTCTGGTCGTCTCCGAGCGCTATCCCGATCTCAAGGCCAGCCAGAACTTCCGTGACCTGCAGCACCAGCTCGAAGGGACGGAAAACCGCATCAATGTCGCCCGCCAGCGATACAACGAGGCGGTGCAGAACTTCAACAGCTCGATCCGGACCTTTCCGAACAACCTGACCAACAAATTCCTGCTGCATCTCGAGCGCAAGGAATCATTCAAGGCCGAATCCGGTGCTGAAAAAGCACCCGAGGTCGAATTCTAGGACCCCTTTATGCGATATATTGCCACTGCCATCCTGCTTCTGCTCTTCACATTTGCAGCCACATCAATTTCAGCCAAAGACGTCCCTGAATTGCAGGGGTACGTCAATGACAGGGCTGATCTCATTTCTCCCGCCCTTGAGCTGAAGCTGGAAACCTTTCTCACCGATTTCGAGCGCAGCGATTCGACACAGCTCGTCGTCTTGACGGTGCCGGGTCTCGAAGGCGAAGCGCTGGATGCCTATTCCCTCAAGGTCGCCCAGACCCTGGGGGTCGGTCAGGAAGGCAAGGACAACGGTGCCTTGCTGCTTGTCGCCAGAGACGAGCGCAAGGTCCGCATCGAGGTCGGCTACGGTCTCGAGGGCCGCCTGACCGACCTGCTCTCCGGGCGCATCATCGACAACGAGATCACTCCGCGGTTCAAACAAGGCGATTTCGACGGCGGTATTCTCGCCGGCGTTGCGTCCATGGCCGAGGCGGTCCGGGGCGAATACCAGGGAACCGGACGCACTTCGGGCAGCAAGGAAGAACGCAACCCCTGGGGCGCCCTTGCCATGCTGCTCTTTTTCGGACCGGGCATGCTCTTGTTCGGCGGCGGTCGCCGCAACCGGTATCATCGCCGGCGCAGTCACGGCGTCTGGCTCGGGGGCGGCGGTTTCAGAGGCGGCGGCGGTATGAGCGGTGGCTTCGGCGGTGGAGGCGGTGGCTTCGGAGGCGGCGGCGCATCGGGGGGATGGTAGCCGACAAACCGGAACCTTTTTTAACGCAAAACCGCCAAGAATCCAGGAAAGACGCAAAGGAGAGAGCGAAGAACCTTTTTGCCTTTCTTTGCGTCATGCTCCCGATCTCTGCGTCTTTGCGTTAAGTCGACCTGTTTTTGAGTTATAAATCCGTTTTCTTTTGCGTTAGGACTTGAAATGCCCGATATGAATGCGAAAACATTTTTTACCGACGAAGAAAAGAAACGCATCGAACATGCGGTGCAGGCCGTGGAAAAGCGCACCAGCGGAGAGATCGTACCGATGGTGATCGACGAGTCGTACGATTATCCCCGGGCCGAGATCCTCGGTGGCGGACTGCTCTCCCTGGCCCTGGGCACAACGCTCTCCTGGGCCTTTTTCTCCTCTTCGGTCTGGGCCTTCCTGCCCGTTTTCGCTGCGGCCTACTTCCCTTTCAAATGGCTGATCCGCGCAATTCCGCCGCTCAAGAGGCGCCTGATCCACCCGGACGAGATCGACGCCGAGGTCGAGGAGAAGGCCCTGACCTCCTTTCTCGAAGAGGGTCTGCACCAGACCCGCGACGCCACCGGCGTTCTCATCCTCATATCGCTCTTCGAGCACCGCGTACAGGTCCTTGCCGACCGGGGGATCAACGACAAGGTGCCGCCGCATACCTGGGACGAAATCGTCACCACCGTCACCCGGGGCATCCACGAGGGGCGCACCTGCGACGCGCTTTGCAACGCCGTCGAACGCTGCGGGGATCTGCTGGTCGAAAACTTTCCGGCGCGCGCCGATGGTACCGACGAGTTGCCGAACCTGATCACCGATTGATCTGACGGCTACTGCAAGCCGGTCTCCTAGCGACCCACGACCACAATCCCGAGATAGCCGTCGACAGTCAACAAATCCCCGTCCTGAACAAGTTCCATCGCTTCGGGCACTCCCGTAACGCAGGGCAGACCGTACTCGCGGGCGATGATGGCGCCATGAATGAGCATGCCGCCCCGGCGCTCGACGATGGCCGCCGCCATCGGCACGACGAAAGTCATGGTCGGGTCGATGGCGTCGCACACCAGGACTTCGCCCCTTTGAAAGCTGGGCAAATCGTCCTTCGATCCGATCACCCGCGCCGGCCCGCTCGCCACCCCCCGGCCAGCCGGCTGGCCGAGAAGCTGCCGTGCCCGCTTTGCGTTCTCACCGCTGCCGGGACCGATGCGAGGTTGGCTGAGTGAACGGAATGCCCTGTCGGCAAACGGCTCGAGGGCGCAGAGGATGGGGATATCCTCCGATTCGAGCCGCCGTCGGGCCTCGTCTTCACCGCGCTGCACCTGATGGAGGACCTTGCCGAGGCTGATGTTGTCGTTGTCCCGCAAGCGATAGCTGTCCCGGGCCAGGCTCAGAAGATCCCGGGCGAACGCTCTTCTGTCTGCCGGAAAAGCTTCCAGGAATCTCTTTTCCCGCCCTTTTTGATCCGTGTCGGAGACGGTCCGGGCAGCCCCACCGGCATACTGCAAGAGCAGATGCCTCAACAGTTCTTGTCCCTTTTCACCGGGCTCGAAGTCGTAACGCGACAAAAAGAGGTCCCGCTGCTCGAGAAAATGCCGGTCGTCGATCGCTTCCCAGCCATTCTCCAGGGCCTGTCGCAGTGCCCGCGAGTCGCGAACGGACCTGGCCAACTCCCGGAGGCTATTGTTGCGCTCAACGGCCACCATTCCTCCATGGCGCAACAGATCGACAAACTCGAAGGGATCGGCGGGCGAGAACAGATCATTGTACACCTGCCCGAAGAGACGCACGCCGTGGGCAAGGGGGATACACCAGCGGCGGTACTCCTCGTCCCACCACTCCAGGGCCGAGCGCCGCCGGGCGATCTCGCCGGCCAGGGCGGCTGCGTCAAGCCGTCCGGGCTCCACCTCGGCAAGCCGGGCGGCCTCGGCATCCATACCTGATACGACCTCTTCCACCTTCTCCCGCAGGGCGAGAAGGTTGGCGTAGCTGCGGTGCAGGGAGAGGTACCACGTCCGTTTGTCCCCCCGGGCTGCCGTCACGGGGCGGGCTTGCAGGGGATGGACCGTCCCCCCGCTCAGCGTCCACTCGATGTCCTGCGGCGAGGAAAAGATCGCCTCGACCCGTTTTCCCAGATCATAAAGGGCGTGCAGCTTCTCCGGGCCGAGGAGCGGTTTTGAGGCCCCGGCCTTGTCCAGACGCTTCTGGCTGACCCCGCCGGCCACGGCGACGGTGGTCAGGTCTGAACGGCCGGCCTCATGATCGATGACCTCCCCGTCATTCCGCCGCAGTCTCCAGCGATCCGGTTCGACCGATCCCGACACCAGACCCTCGTTAAGCCCTCGCACCGCTTCAAGAAGACACGCGTTTTCGTCAAAGGGGCTGCGGGTGAACAGAACCCCCGAGACTTCGCCAACCAGCATCCTCTGAACGACGACCGCCATGGCGCTATTTTCGATACTCAGTCCCAGTTCGCGCCGGTAGAGAAGCGCCCGGTCGGACCACAGCGAGGCCCACACGGTGCGCAGCGCCTGGAGCAGTTCTTCTCTGCCGCGGACATTCACCACCGATTCATGCAGGCCGGCAAAGGAGAAGGATGCGCTGTCCTCGACGGGCGAGGAGGAGCGCACCACCATCGGACCATCGATCAGGGGAGCGAGGCCGGCCAGCAGTTCATCCTGCAGGGCATGCGGCAGGGGGGTCGACAGGAAGAGACCGCGTATGCGCAGCGCCGTATCCCAGAGTTCCTCCCAACGCATGGCCTCGAATTCCTTGCGTCCGAGTTCCATTGAGATGGTGTCGCCGAGCCCGCTCGCTGTGAGGTAACGCCGGTAGGCCGAGGTCGTCACACAGAAAAACTCCGGGACCGCAAACCCATGTCGAACCAGTTTTCCCAGCGCCCGGGCCTTGCCGCCCACCCGGCTTATGTCGCTTCGGACGACCTGGTCGCTGCTCTGAATCGTTTTCATGGGATCATGTCCAGTTCGAGAACATGCTGGAAGCGATCGACGCGGATATACCGCCGCACATCGACCCGGACAAGCACGCAGGTGGGACTGTCGAGAAACTCCCTCAGATAGGGGAACGCTCCCAGGTAGAGGCGTCGGGCCTCGGCCTGGGTGCCGCTCTCCTCCATGGGACGGGCCTGGCCGATGGCCGTCACGGCGGCCGCCTGGCGAAAATCGTCGGTCTCGTTGCGCCGGCTGTCCACCAGCAGCGAAACCCGGCTGTCCGACGTCAGGTTGGAATATTTGCGGGTTGCCCGCGTCGTCGCGAAGAAGAGATGCCGAAGGTCATCGCTGGCGGCAAAAGCGACCAGCGTGGTGTATGGATGCCCATCGAGGCTAGTGGCGAGTACCGCCAGGCGCTGATCCTGGAGCAGAGTGCCGATTTCATCCCGAAGTCTTCCGTCTGTCACGTTCGCCCTCCTGGTGGGGGATCTTACCCCGAGCATATCAAAGAAAATCTCCCCCGGGAGTCCGGCAGAGACATTTGTCCTATCGGACAACGGTTTACGCATTGGCCAGGGCCGGATTAACGCCCTCAATCACTGGGGTGCATCGTCCTGCAGCAGGCAGGCGATGCGGCCCAGGGCCATCTGGCACACGATCGTGTAGGGGGCGGCGATCAGGGGAATCTCGAAGATGAGCCGGCTGCGACCGGGCCCCAGGGATTCGAGGCGGTGCCCCGTGGCCGGCACCCCGGCCACGGTCCACGCCCAGAAGAGCCCCTGCTCGAACCGGGTCACCCGGAACGGCAGCCGAACACCGATCGCGGTTTTGACCCGGCCGCGGCTCTCAGGGCCAATGTATCGGCTGTCGCACTCAACGGCAACGACCGACGGTCCCCACTGCGGCCATTGACGGGTGTCTGTGATCAAGCGCCAGACAGCCTCGGCCGGCGCGTTGATGATGCGGCCTGTTTCGACCTTCCCTTTAGCCATCGCCATCACCATCGCCGTCGCCGCCCTCCAGACCGACAGGGTCGCGGTAGAAGTCGCGGTTCCGGTCGCCGTCCGGAGCTTCGAACATCAGCAATGAATAGAGTGCCGTGGCCCGAACTTCCGCGTTCAGCATCTTTTCGGCAAGACGAAACTGCAGCGACGCCTTGCCGCAGGAGCGCTTGAGGGCGGCATGAACCCGCGAATAGTTGCTGATCAGAGGCAGGGAGCGGCACTTGCGCCCGGCGGCGAGGAACTCGCGGCCGCGTTCCGAATATCCGAGAAGGTGCAGATAGAGAGGCCCGCTGCCGAGATAGGCCTCCATCTCGGCGGCCTCCAGACCGAGCAGGACGTAGGCGAGCAGGCGCTGGACGCGGGTGCGGGTGAGGTGGCGCGACTTGGCGGTTTCGACAAGTCCCTCGTAGTCGCGGCTGGTGCGCGCCGCTTCGATCAGGCGCCGGGCGAGACCGTGCTCGACCTGATAGAGGGCGTCGAGGCGCTCGCCGTCCCGCAGAATCGCGGTAACCAGAAGCCGGTGCAGGTGAGAGAAATCGACGACCCGGCCAGCCCCGGTCGCTCTTTCCAGAACACCCAGAACGGATGGCGGAATGTATTCGGTGACGTCCGCTTTTTCCCCAAGCATTCGGCGAATGCCGGTGGCGCTGGCAATCCCGCCGGGAGCGGCTTTGCTGTCGTGATAACCGGCACCGATGCGCTGAATAGTGAAAGGCTCGATGGCAGTGTCCGCGCAATGGAGCGCCCTGAGATATTCGATGCCAAGGATGTTGTTGGGCGAGCCGATCGCCTCAAGGCATTCCGTCCGGTCGGTCAGGCCGGCAAAAACCTTCTGGCGCGCCTCGGGGTAATTGATCCCCTGGCGCAGCAGCGCCTCGGTGTGCCGCGCCACCAGCGCCTGGTGTTTTTCAAGCAGCCCGGCGCACTGCTTCAGCACATCGAGATCGCCGATCTCGCTTCCGAAACACAGCGTATCGACGCCCATAGCGCTCAGCGCCTGCACCGCCCCCCGGGCGAAATACGGCGCGCTGTTGCACGCCCAGGGCAGAGGCAGCTCCACCACCAGGTCGACTCCGGCGGCGAGGGCCATTTCGGCCCGCACCCACTTATCGAGAAGGGCGGGCTCGCCCCGCTGCAGAAAATGTCCGCTCATCACCGCCACGGTGACATCGGCGCCGCTCACTCGTTTGCTCTCTTGCAGATGGTGCAGATGCCCGTTATGGAAGGGATTGTACTCGGTGATCAGGCCGACGGAGCGCATAAGGAAATCCGTTGTCAGTTATGGATGTGCGGGTTTCACCGGGAACTCACCTCGGGGACCCCGCGGAGAATGAACCAACCCACGACAAAATAAACCGGGATGATGGAGAGTCCGATCCTCTGGCTCTGGGAAACCGCCGTAATTCCCCCGACGAGGAGCGGGCCCAGAAACGAGGTTGATTTGCCCGCCAGCGCAAAGACGCCGAACAGCTGCCCTCGCAGTTCTTCCGGCGCTGCGTGGGAAAGATAGGAGCGGCTTGACGCCTGGACGGGGCCGACGAATATTCCCAGAAGAAGTCCGTAGACCCAGAACCAGTATGGATCCGTCACCAGAAGGATCAGGGTCGAAAAAACAAACAGGCCGGCAAGTCCCAGAAGAACCGTCCGTCGACTCCCTATGCGCTCATCGACCCACGAAAACCCGAACGCCCCGCCACCGGCCGTAAGACTGAGACCGATCCCGAAAAGCAGGATCTGCGTCTCGTCCATGCCGAAAGTGCCGGCCGCGTAAACGCCGCCGAGAGCGAAAACCGTTGCGAGCCCGTCGGTGCAAAAAGCCCAGGCAATGAGAAATCTGACAACCCCTTTGTACTGCCGAACGTTTCGAAGGGAATCGCGCAGTTGAGAGAGCCCTTCCCTGATCGATTCGCGCCATCTGCTCCCGCTGGCTTGCCGGTCCGGGGCGAAGAGAAAGAGGGGGAGAGAGAACGCAACAAGCCATAAACTCACGAAGGGGAATGCCGCGCGGATATGGGCTGCCGCCTCACGGTCCAGGGGAAACAGGGCCCCTTCCCGGACAAAAAGCACAAGCACGGCGACCAGGCAGCCTATTCCGCCCACATATCCCATGGCCCATCCCCTGCCGGACCAGAGCCCATACTCCCGCCGCGAAGCCAGATCTCCCAGCATGGCATTGTAAAAAATGGTCGCTGTCTGGATCCCGAAGGTCGCTATCGCCAGCAGGCCCAGAGCGAGCCAATAGTCGTCGGGACGGGGATGCACCAGCCAGAGCCCGGCAGTAGCGATGGCGCAGACAAGCGTATTGACGCCGATCCAGGGCTTGCGTCGGCCTGCCCTGTCGGCGATGGCCCCCAGAAACGGCCCGCTCAGTGCAACGCACAAACCGGTGAGGCCGATGGTGAGGCTCCAGTGGGTCGTGGCGCGCTCGGTATCTGTGGCGACCTGATTCGTGAAATAGGCTGCGAAGACGAACGTCTGGATGACCGTGGCATAGGACTGGTTCGCCCAGTCATAAAAGGACCAGGACCACAGAGCCTTCTGGCCGGTCTTTTTTTGTTTTTGATTATCTGTCCCGGGCTCGTCCATACCGGATAAGTATAACAGTGCCAGGTTTAATGCAAATTTCCGCAGGCGCTGTCTGAATTTTCCCGGAACCCTGGCGGGCGCTATAAAAGAACCGGAATCCTCACCCCCACCCGGTTCTCCTCCGAGGTCACGACACTCTTGTAGGCCAGCACCTCGACGCCTTCCGCCGCCACGGCACGCAGCAGACGGCCGTATTCAGGGTCGATTTCATCGGCAGGAACGAAGGACTCCGCTTCGCCGCGCTGCACCAGGAAGAAGATCACCGCCCGGTAGCCCTGTTGGCGCGCCGCCAGCAGTTCGCGCAGGTGCTTCTGCCCCCGCGTGGTGACGGCGTCGGGAAAACAGGCGACGCCCGGTTCGCAGCACAGGGTGACGTTCTTGACCTCGACCAGAACCTTCTCCGTTTCCTTCTCAAGGTAAAAGTCGATCCGGCTGCCTCCGTAGCGATACTCGGGCCTGACCGCAAATCCGCCCAATTCGCCGATCGATCCCTTGCGCAGCCCCTCCTCGACGACCCGGTTGGTGCGATGGGTGTGTGTGTCCACCCAGTGGCCGTTCACCCGGATCAGCTCCAGGGTGTATTTGAGCTTGCGCGCCGGGTTGTCGCTTTCGGAGATGAGGACCTCGTGGCCCGAAACGGCACACTGCTTCATGCTGCCTGTGTTCGGGGTATGAGCTGTCACCATCGTGCCGTCTTTCAATTCGACGTCGGCCAGGAACCTCTGATAGCGGCGCAGCAGCCTGGCTTCGAGCAGCGGTGCGGGAAGCTTCATGTGATCGCCTCCTCCAGCTCCTTGATCAGTGGCTTCTGGCTGCTGGTCGCGGTCGGAAAATCGATGATCACCGACAGAGAGAGCAAGGTGTGGGTCACCGTCTGCTCGATATCGCGTATCCGGGCTCCTCCCTCGGCGATCTGGGCGGTCACCGCAGCGACCAGCCCCGGCCGATCCTGGCCGGTCATGGTGATGAGGACCATCTTGTTGTCCATCTGAAACAAGCCTTTCATAAAAATCTTTGAGCTATTCCATTTTCCCGGTTTGTCGGTCTCTGGAAATCGAGTTCGGAGTGACGCAAATTCAGCGCCCCTCTTCTACCCTTCCCAATCCTCGGGCGAGAAGATAGCCTCCACGGATTTTTTCCCCGGTGGAACCATGGGGAAGCAGTAGCAGTCCGGGTCGATGATCACCTCGATCACCGCCGGACCGGGCACGGCCATCGCCTGGGTCATGGTGCCGATCAATTCGCTCTTGTCGGTGACTCGAAAGGCGGGAACACCGAACCCTTTGGAGACCGTGCAGAAGTCGACATGGCTTCCCAGACAGGTCGAAGCGAAGCGCTGCTTGAGAAAGACCTGCTGGAACTGGCGGACCATGCCGAGCTTGCCGTTGTTGAGGACCACGGTCTTGACCGGCAGCCCGTAGAACGAGCAGGTAGCCAGCTCCTGGATATTCATCTGGAACGCGCCATCGCCGCAGATGGCGAAAACGGCTCCCTCCGGCCTGCCGATCACAGCCCCCATCGCCGCCGGCAGCGCGTATCCCATCGTTCCCAGTCCGCCGCTGGTAATGTACTGGCGCGGACTGGCGAAAGGCAGATAATTGGCGGTCCACATCTGAGAGAGGCCGACGTCGGACGCGACCACCGGATCGTCACCGCCCACAGCGGCGATCGCCTCCATGATCTCGTGCGGTACCAGACAGTCCTTTTCGGGACGCGGCAAAGGCCCTTCACTCTTCCATCCTTCGATCTCTGCGAGCCAGGCGGAACGATCCTTTTTCTCCACCAGCGGCAGCAACCCCTTCAACGCTTCTCCGGCATCGCCCACGATCGGCAATTCGACGTTGACGACCTTGCCGATGCTCGCCGGATCGATATCGATATGGATGATGCGGGCATTCGGCGCGAAGGCGTCGAGCCGGCCGGTCACCCTGTCGTCGAAACGCGCACCGACGGCGACCAGGCAGTCGCACTCATGCACCGCCATATTGGCGTACCAGGTACCGTACATGCCGAGCATACCGACTGAAAGGGGCGAGGCTGGATCCATCACCCCCATTCCCATCAGGGTATGAGTGACCGGCAGGTGTCCCTTTTCGGCGACGGCGCGCAGGGCCTCCGATCCTTCCGACATGGTCACCCCGCCGCCGGCATAGATCAGGGGACGTTCGGCGTTGTTGATAAGCTCCGCAGCCTTGTTCAACTGCTTGCGGTTCAAGGACGGCGTATCCTGGTAACCTCGCCGCTTGACCGCTTCCGGGATCTCCCCTGCGTCGCTCGCGCCGAGCACGTCGCTGGGCAGGTCGATGAGTACCGGGCCGGGGCGCCGGCTGCGGGCCACGTGAAAGGCCTCCCGGACCGTTCGGGCCAGATCCTTGATGTCGGTCACCACATAGTTGTGTTTGGTGATGGGCCGGGTAATCCCGGTCATATCGGCTTCCTGAAAAGCATCGTTGCCGATATCGGCCGTCGTCACCTGGCAGGTCAGGGCCACCATGGGGACCGAATCCATGAACGCCGTAGCGATACCGGTCACCAGGTTGGTCGCTCCGGGACCCGAGGTGGTCAGGCAGACGCCGACCTGGCCGGTGGTGCGGGCATAGCCGTCGGCTGCGTGGGCTGCGCCCTGTTCGTGGCGGACCAGGATGTGGGCGATATCCTCATCGTCCATCAGGGTATCGTGCACCAGCAGGGTACGTGCACCGGGATAACCGAAGATGGTATCCACCCCCTCTTTTTTCAGACACTCCAGAAGAATCTGTGCTCCTGTCTTCATCTTTTTTCTCTCCTCTCTGTGCGCACTAAAAGAAAAAGGCCGCGGGAGACTCCCGCGGCCTTTTTCTTTTAGTGTAAAAAAAGCGCGGGCTTTTTTCAGCCCGCGCTTCCTGTCCTCGTCTATTTTCAGACCTGGGCAGTGGCGAGCCGTCGGGTGACGACGACTACGGCAACTACCGCAAGCAGCTCTATGGGGTCAAACAATCGAAACATCGTTATATCTCCTGGGCTTAATATATTCAAGGCTCCGGCGGCTGTCAACCTTAAATGTGGCTCTGTGCATCTCTGGCGGGAACAATCTGGTGTGTTACAATTTCCACAGTATCGTACCTTTCTCAAAGGGAGCATCCGTGACCCAAAACATCTTCGTTCTTGCGCTGGACGACTTCTACCTGGGATACCTCCGGGGGATTCATCAGGCAGACCAGTACAGCTTTCATGGTCTGCTCGAATACCATGATCTGGTCCGCGCTCCCCGATATCCCATGGGCGAACTGCTCGATCGAGCGGAAAAACAGTTGGAAAACTTCAGCGGAAGCATCGACGGACTGATCGCCTATTGGGATTTCCCCACCTCGACCATGGCTCCCTTTCTGCGCAGACGGTTCGGCCTGCCCGGTCCGACGGTGGAGAGTGTGCTTCGATGCGAACACAAATACTGGAGTCGGCTCGTTCAGAAAGAGATCATTCCGGATATGGTACCGGATTTTAGCTCTCTCGATCCTTTTGCCGACAACCCCCTGGAGCAAATTGATCTCCCGTTTCCTTTCTGGCTCAAGCCGGTTCGCGCCCACTCCTCGCATCTGGGTTTCCGCATCGAAGACGAAAACGATCTCCAGAACGCCCTGCCGATCATCCGCAGCAAACTTCGACGATTTGCCGAACCGTTCAATGTCCTCCTCGGGAAAGCCGAGTTGCCGCCGGAAGTGATGGCGGTGGATGGCTACAAATGTCTCGCCGAGGGCATCATCTGCGCTGATCGCCAATGCACTCTGGAGGGCTATGTCTACGGCGGGCAGCCCCGAATCTACGGAATCGTCGATTCCTTGCGAAACGGTCACCACTCCAGCCTTTCACGGTACCAGTACCCATCGACCCTCCCGGGAGAGTTGCAAAGCCGTATTATCCATGCGGCCCAAAAAGTAATGCGACATATCGGATTCGACGACGGCCCCTTCAACATCGAATTCCTTTATGCCGAGAAGACGGATCACGTGTCGGTTCTTGAAATCAACGCTCGCATATCCAAGTCGCACTGCCCTCTTTTCGAGATGGTCGAAGGATCATCTCATCATGAAGTGGCGGTCAATCTGGCGGTCGGCCAAGAACCTCGCTATCCCCACGGTGCCGGCCGTTTCGCCTGCGCCGCCAAATTCATGCTTCGTCGCTTCGAAGACGCCGAGGTTCTAAGCGTCCCGAGCGAGGATCAGATCAGGCAAATGAAGGAGGACATGCCGGAGGTTCGCCTGCAGGTCTATGTCGAACCTGGAGAGCGCCTTTCAGATCTGCACGATCAGGACAGCTACAGTTACGAATACGCTGTCCTCTTTGTCGGTGGTCGTGACTCCGCCGAAATCGAACAAAAGTACGAGCGTTGTAATGAACTGCTGGGCTTCGAGTTCTCATCGAAAACCCCCTGAAATTGACCCGACCGAATGTTACGTTAAAATAAAAAGGAAGACATCATGCGAGACAACCTGAAAAAGGGGGTAATATGAAAAGAAATATATTCATCCTCGGACCGGACGAGCTTAACTGGGAGAAGCTGAATTCCCTCCGCGATGCAGATCGTTACGACTTCCACGAACTGCTGAGCTACGAGGAATCCCATGGCTCCAGCGAATACAATGTTCCGCAGATGATGGAAAAGGCGGAAAACCAGTTGGATGAGTTTTCAGGATCAATCGACGCCATCGTCAGCTTCTGGGATTTTCCCGTCAGCCTCATGGTCGCCATCCTCGGAAAAAAATACGGCACAGATTGCGCCCCGCTCGAGAGCGTCTTCAAATGCGAACACAAATACTGGAGTCGCGTCGAGCAGCAGAAGGCCCGGCCGGATGTGACGCCTGCATTCGCCCGATTCGATCCCTTCGATGACGATGCCCTGGGGAAGATAGACCTTGAGTATCCCTTCTGGATAAAACCGATCAAATCCTTTGGCGCCCATCTCGGTTTTCTCATCGAAAGCGCTGAAGACTTCCACCGCAGCATCGAACAGATCCGCAAAAAAGTCGGGCATTTTTCCGAACCGTTCAACTACCTTCTGCAATTCGCCGAAGTCCCGAAAGAGATTCGCGAAGGAGGGTTTTTCCTTGCCGAACAGATTATCGACGGGCAGCAATGTACGCTGGAAGGTTTCGCCTGTGACGGGGAAATCGACAGCCACGGCGTCATCGACTCCTACCGCCATCCCAACAAGGTGAGTTTTAGCCATTTCGAATATCCCTCGCGGATGCCCCAGGAGATCCGGGACAGGATCAAGGAGGCCTCGCGCGACGTCATGCGGCAAATCGGCTTCGACAACTCGCCATTCAATATCGAATTTTTGTACAACCGCGACGAGGACAAGTTGTGGCTGCTCGAAATCAATCCCCGCATCGCCCAATCGCACAGCGACCTGTTCAAAAAGGTGGACGGCACCTCGAATCATCACATCATGGTCCAGGTCGGCCTGGGCAACCATCCGCAATGGCCGAGGCGCCAGGGCGATTTCGGCGCAGCAGGAAAGTTTTTCGTCCGCTCCTTTGAGGGCGGAACGGTGGCCCGGACGCCGGATGCCGAAGATATCGCCAGGGTCAAGGATCTCTTCCCGGGAACCATCGTACAGTCACTCGTCGAGGAGGGACAGGAGCTCTCCGAGTTGAAATACCAGGACAGCTACAGCTACAAACTGGCCCTTCTCTACATGGGAGCCGAGAATCACGAAAAATTGCGGGAAAACTTCGAGAAGGCCAAGGAGATTCTCGGATACAAGGTCACCTCTTGACTTCGAAACCAGGCGCGGAGGTTGCGTGAAAACTATTGAGTCATTTCCTTATCCAGTCAAAGATATCGAAAACATATGGATCACCATGCCCGATGGCGTTCAGCTGGCGGCGCGTCTATGGGTTCCTGAAGGGGCCGAGAACGAGCCCGTTCCGACCATTTTCGAGTACATTCCCTATCGCAAGAGGGATTTCAAGCGCCAGCGCGATTCCGGCATGCACGGCTATTTCGCCGGTCACGGCTATGCCTGCCTCCGGGTCGACATCCGCGGCAGCGGTGATTCCGAAGGCATCCTGACCGACGAGTATCTCGAACTGGAGCTGTCCGACGGCGAAGCCATTCTACAGTGGATCGAAGACCAGCCGTGGAGTGACGGCAAGGTGGGCATGATCGGCATCTCCTGGGGCGGATTCAACGGCCTGCAGCTTGCCGCACGTCAACCGCCGCAGCTCAAAAGCGTGATCACTCTCTGTTCGACCGACGACCGCTATGCCGACGACGTCCATTACATGGGGGGCTGCCTGCTGGGGGACAACCTGTCCTGGTCGGCGGTCATGTTCGCGTACAATTCTCTGCCGCCCGACCCCCTCATCGTCGGTGACAACTGGAAGGAGATGTGGTTCGAGCGCCTTCAGGGAAGCGGTCTGTGGCTTGAAAAATGGCTGAACCACCAGCGTCGCGACGACTACTGGAAACATGGCTCGATCTGTGAAGACTTCTCGGCGGTCAAGTGTCCAGTCCTGGCCGCAAGTGGCTGGGCCGACGGATACTCGAACGCCGTCTTCCGGCTGATGGAAAAGCTCGACGTTCCCCGCAAGGGACTGATCGGGCCCTGGAGCCACCGTTATCCACATCTGGGAAAACCGGGACCGGCTATCGGTTTTCTCCAGGAATGCCTTCGATGGTGGGACAGATGGCTCAAGGACGAAGAAACGGGCATCATGGACGAGCCGATGCTGCGCATGTGGATGCTCGACAGCGTCCCCCCCACAACCTACTATCCAACCCGCCCGGGCCGCTGGGTAGGGGAACCCTCCTGGCCGTCACCGAACATTGAACAACGCGAATACACGCTCGGCTGGCGGCTTATAGCGCCCGGCTTCGGCGAGCATCCGGAAGTCGAGGAGACGGTCCGCTCTCCCTTGACCGTCGGACTTTTTGCGGGCAAATGGTGTTCTTACAGCGCCACGCCGGATCTTCCCCACGACCAGCGCCAGGAAGACGGAGGGGCCCTGGTCTTCGAGAGCGAGCCTCTGGCGGAGCAGATGGAAATCCTCGGGGCGCCCGAGGTCGAACTTGAACTCTCGAGCGACCAACCGGTGGCGATGGTGGCGGTCCGATTGTCCGATACGGCCACGGACGACAAAGCCACCCGCGTCACCTACGGGTTGAAGAATCTGACCCACCACAGGGACCACGAACACCCCGAGCCCCTCGACCCCGCCCGGCGCTACCGGGTCAAGGTCAAGCTCAACGACATCGGCTATGTCTTTCCGGCCGGCCACCGGTTCCGTATCTCTGTATCCACATCATACTGGCCTCTGGCCTGGGCTCCGCCGAAGCCCGTGAGATTGACGATCTACACCGGCGTGAGCCGGCTGCTCCTGCCGGTACGGAAACAGCGGGAGCAAAGCGATCAGCAACTCATGCCTTTTCCTGCCCCGGAAGAAGCACCCACCCCTTCGCAGACCATGCTGAGCGAAACTCATCACAACTGGTATGTCACCCGCGACCTTGAAAAGGACGTCTCGACCCTCAAAGTGGTCAAGGACGAGGGCCGCTACCGTCTCGACGACATCAACCTTGAGATGGAAGACAGCACCACCGAGTGGTATACGTCCACGAACGACGATTTCACATCGCTTCGCGGCGAGGTTCTCGCCATTCGCGGTTTGAAGAGAGGGGACTGGTC
The DNA here is from genome assembly GCA_046483795.1 of Desulfuromonadales bacterium. Lineage (GTDB taxonomy): Bacteria > Desulfobacterota > Desulfuromonadia > Desulfuromonadales > JAWOCM01 > JAWOCM01. Next base: position 51,042 of record JAWOCM010000012.1, read on the forward strand.
AGTCAGAACAGTGACCCGGACTGTTCTCACCTGTACGACCGAAGCCTTTCATATACATGCCGACCTCGACGCCTTCCTCAACGGCCAGCGGATATACTGCAACACATGGAATCGTATTGTACCCCGGGACCATCTATAAGAATGAAGACTGGAATGGATGCAACCGAAGAAGAAAAACAAAAACCCGATCTGTATATTGTATACTTTTGTTCATGAGATATAATTGAACTGTTAGATTCTGAAATATAAAAGAATTTTCCAGCAGAAACACTTTTGAAATCCGGATTCCCGAACCGGCTTTTTGACATTGTCCATGTGCTATGGTAGAAATGCTTCGTCAGGCCGAAGGGGTTCAACTACCAGAATCAGATACGATGCTGCAGAGAGACAACTGGTCACCAGGAATAAACCCGAACCGCTCTTGATTCCGTACACCAGTTAGGAACTCAAGGTTCTGCAGTCACCGCGAAGTATCATCCACGCAGTGAAGATTCAATCTTGTGCATCATTATATGACTGCGTACCAGATGGCCTGCCTGCTGGCCCTCCAGGACCTGACCATCACCGGAACAGGCGCGAAACGCACCATTGCTCAGCTGAATTTCGGTAAAAAACACTGATTCTTCTGACCGACCTGAATCGCGACTCTTGACCAGCATAACCATGTGACCATACGAAATATGACCTCTGCCGACTAGCGGCAACCCGTGTCATATACACCTCAAGGATCAAGCAATGGCAAGGACTGAGTTATGACAGCAAAAATCAAGGTCGAAAAGCTCTCCAAGATTTTCGGCAGGAACCCCCGTGCGGGACTTCCCCTCCTCGAAGATGGGATATCCAAAGAGGAACTCTGGGGTAAACACCACCTGGCGGTCGGTGTCGACAAGGCGTCCTTCGAGATCGAAGAGGGAGAATTTCTCGTGATCATGGGTCTGTCGGGCAGCGGCAAATCGACCCTTCTGCGCTGCGTCAACCGCTTGATCGAACCGACCGGAGGCACCGTGGAAGTCGACGGGGTCAACGTCACCGAGTTGTCGGATGAGAAACTTCGCAAATTGCGTCTCGAAAAATTCGGTATGGTTTTTCAGCGTTTCGCCCTTTTCCCCCACCGGACAGTAGCGGGCAACACCGAATACGGCCTGGAAGTCCAGGACGTGCCCAAGGACGAGCGCCGCAAGAAGGCAATCGAGGCGCTGGAGCTGGTCGGACTCAAAGGCTGGGAGAATTCCCTGCCGGAACAGCTCAGCGGCGGCATGCAGCAGCGTGTCGGTCTGGCTCGCGCCCTGGCGACCGACCCGGATATTCTTCTCATGGACGAGGCCTTCAGCGCTCTCGACCCGCTGATCCGCAGGGAGATGCAAGACGAACTGCTCAACCTGCAGAGCCGAATGCAAAAAACGATCATCTTCATCACTCACGACCTCGACGAGGCGCTCAAGCTCGGTGACAAAATCATCATCATGAAGGACGGCGCCATCGTTCAGGAAGGGACCCCCGAGGATATCCTCACCAATCCGGCCAACGATTACGTGGAAAAGTTCGTCGAGGACGTCAACCTGGCCAACGTATTGCCGGCCAGCGCCGTCATGCACAAAGCCTCATCCGTTACCCATCCCAAGGACGGTCCGAAGACGGCCCTGCACAAAATGCGGGAGGTTGGACTTTCAAGCATCCTGGTCGTGGACAAGGAACGGCGACTGCTTGGCATTGTCTCTGCTCAGGATTGCTCCCGCCTTGCCAAAGAGGGAGGGTCGTCGCTCGAAAGTGTCATCGAGAAGGTGGCAAGCGTGAAGAGTGACGACATGCTCAGCGATCTTTTCGCCGAAGAGCACTATCCCGTCGCCGTTGTCGATGACGACAACAGACTCCAAGGCGTCGTCATTCGCGGAGCCCTGCTTGCCGCCCTGTCCGAAAGGAGGTCCGCCTGATGGCCGCAGCCATGCCTATCCCCAAGATACCGATCGGTGAAGCGATCGAATCCTCGATCGATTTTTTGACCGATAACTTCGCTTTTATTACCAAATGGATCAGCAACGTCACCGAAATAGGCATCGACGCCATGGTCTTCAGCATGCTCTGGCTTCCGCCCTGGATGCTGATCCTGATCTTCGCCGCCCTCGCCTGGTGGTTGAGCACCAGACAGGTGGCTATCTTCACCGTCGCCGGTCTGGCTTTGATCTGGAATCTCGGACTCTGGGAACCGACTGTTTCGACCATCGCTCTGGTTCTGATCGCGACCTTGATCGCCGTCACGATCGGCCTTCCGATCGGGGTGCTTGCAGCGCTTTATACGCCGGTCAACCGGGTGACCATGCCGATACTCGACTTCATGCAGACCATGCCGGCCTTCGTCTACCTGATTCCTGCGATCCCGTTCTTCGGTCTCGGTCCGGTTTCGGCGATTTTCTCGACGGTCATTTTCTCCATGCCCCCGGCTATACGTCTGACGTGCCTCGGCATCCAGCAAGTTCCCGGGGACCTGATTGAAGCCGCCGATGCGTTCGGATCGAGCCGCGCGCAGAAATTGGTCAAACTGCAACTGCCCCTGGCGACCCCGACCATGATGGCGGGTATCAACCAGACGATCATGCTGTCGCTGTCGATGGTCGTTATCGCAGCCATGATCGGTGCCGGCGGGCTCGGCGGCGAGGTCTGGAAGGCGATTCAGAGACTGAAGCCGGGAATGGGCTTCGAGGCCGGCATCGGCGTCGTCATCGTGGCCATCATTCTCGACCGTATTACCCAGAAGATAGCAAGCCGCAGCAAAGCATCATGACAGTAACTTTTATCACAAGGAGGTTGACCATGCACAAACGAGCACTATCCCTGTTAATCGCATCTGCAGCTCTGCTGGCCCTGGTTTTTGCCGGCTGCACGCAGCAGGAGAACGGCACGGAAGAGGAACAGGCCCAAAAGGTGGAAGAGGAGAAAGGGACTGTCGAACTGGCCTACGTCGAGTGGTCTTCGGAGGTCGCAAGCACCAACGTGGTCAAAGCCGTACTCCAGGAGGAAATGGGCTACGACGTCGAAATCACATCGGTCAGCGCAGCTGCCATGTGGCAGGCGGTCGCCTCGGCCGATTCCGACGGCATGGTCGCTGCCTGGCTTCCGACCACCCACGGGCACTATCTGGAAGAGCTGGAGGATGAGGTCGTCGACCTCGGTCCCAACCTGACCGGCACCAAGATCGGCCTGGTGGTCCCCGAATATGTAGAAATCGACTCCATCGCAGAGCTTGACGAGAATGCCGAGAAATTCGACGGCAAGATCATCGGCATCGATCCCGGCGCCGGCATCATGTCGAAAACCGAACAGGCCCTCGAGGACTACAATCTCGACAACTTCGAACTCGTCTCGGGCAGCGGCGCCACCATGACCGGCGCTCTGAAAGACGCCATCAAGAATGACGAATGGACCGTGGTGACCGGCTGGACTCCGCACTGGAAATTTGCGAAATGGGACCTCAAATACCTTGAAGATCCCAAAGAAACCTACGGCGGCGAAGAAGCCATTCACACGATCGTCCGTAAAGGTCTGATGGCGGACATGCCTGATGTTCACACCTTCCTGAACAACTTTGAATGGACCCCCGAGGACATGGCCGAGGTCATGGTCTGGAACGAAGAGAAAGGCGCCGACCCCTACGAAAACGCCAAGCGCTGGATCGAGGAAAATCCGGAAAAAGTCAACAAATGGCTGCCCTGATCACAGGGCTGTGATGAAATGCGTGATCTTCA
>JAWOCM010000041.1:0-32720 GCA_046483795.1 Desulfuromonadales bacterium
TTGTCCTATCGGACCGGTTTTGCTAAAGTTCCACAAAACTATTTCATACTGTGCTGAAAAAGGGGGCTCCCGATGCGTTTTGTCTTTATCCTGATGTTTCTGCTCTTGCCCGGAGCAGCTTTTGCCGATGTCGCTTTGTATCCCTTTTACAGCCGTAACCTGAGCCCGGTTGTCAACGTCTTCGGCCTGCCGGCTGTTGAAAGGGGAGCGTTAGTTCCCGGGGGCGGCGTGGAGGGACGCCTGGTCATGGAAGCCGCCAACAGTTTCACCATCAACGAAACAGATCGGGAGGCGATCGTACTGGATGGGGAGACCTATCGGAACACTCTGGCGATTCGCTGGGGCATGGGCCAGCACATGGAGTTGGGGATAGACCTGCCGGTTGTGTTCCACGACGGCGGTGTATTCGACGGATTCATCGAGAACTGGCATGACATCTTTGATCTGCCGGGCGGCGGTCGTGGCGGTGCAGTTGAGGACCAGCTTCTTTATGCCTACAGCCGCAATGACGAGGAGCGGATCGCCCTCCACGAGGAGACAGGGGGGGTGGGGGATGTTTCCCTTAAACTCGGATGGCAGCTTTACAGCCAGGAAGACGTAGACCGGGAATCGGCGCTCAGCCTGCGAGCTTCCCTCAAACTGCCCACCGGCGACAGCGACAGCCTTCGCGGCAGCGGAGCGACCGACGCCGCACTGCATTTGAACTGGGAGAGACAGCAGCGCCGGCATGCCTTTTTCGCCAGCCTCGGCGGGCTTTATCTGGGGGAGGGCGACGTGCTGCCCGAACTGCAGGAAGATTGGGTCGCTTTCGGTTCGCTCGGAGCTGCCTGGAAGGCTTTACCCTCTGTGGCCTTGAAAATGCAAGTCGACGGTCACACGCCCTTTTACAAGCGAACCGATTTGAGAGAGCTGGGTGACCCGTCGGTGCAACTTGTGGTCGGAGGGACCCTGGCTCTTCCGGGAGAGACGATGCTCGATCTGGGAGTCAGTGAAGACATCGCCGTCGATACTGCACCCGACGTCGTCTTTCATCTGGCACTGCTTCGGCGGTTTTGAAGCGGGGTGCTGAAATGAGGCCGGGTCGATCGACCCGGCCTTCGTGTCTTTGCTGATTTTGCGGTTCAATCAATCCTGCACGACTGCCTTGTTTATGATCACCGGTTCTTTCGGAACATCCTGGTGCATGCCCTGGTTCCCCGTTGAGACCCGGGCAATGGCGTCGACAACGTCCATCCCTTCGATCACTTTCCCGAAGGCTGCATAGCCGTAGCCCTGAGGGGTCTTGTTCTGGTGATCCAGGAAGGCGTTGTCGACCAGATTGATAAAAAACTGGCTCGTGGCGCTGTCGACCACCTGGGTGCGCGCCATGGTCAGCGTCCCCCTCTTGTTGGCGAGGCCGTTGTCGGCTTCGTTCTTGATCGGTTTTTTGGTTTTCTTCTGGGACATCTTTTCGTCGAACCCGCCCCCCTGGATCATGAAGCCTTCGATGACGCGGTGAAAGATGGTGCCGTCATAGAAATTCTCGCCGACATAGTCGAGGAAGTTCCTCACAGTGATCGGCGCCTGTTCTGCATTGAGTTCAACGGTGATGTTGCCCTTGCTGGTTTCCAGCAGGACGACGGGGTTTTTTTCGCTCATGTGTATTCTCCTCTTTGCGTAATTTTGCTTAAATTCGGAGCCTGCCGTCCGGACTCTGGACGATGGTCAGGCTCCGAAGGTGTGTTCGAAAACGATTTTCAGGCCGATAATCAGCAGAACCACGCCGCCTAAAATTTCCACCCGCGTTCCCCAGACCGCACCGATACGACGCCCCAGGAACAGACCGACGACAGTCAGAATGCCGGCGACGATTCCGATGACGATTGCCGGGAAGACGATATCGACGCCGATGACCGCCAGCGACAGGCCGACCGCCAGGGCGTCGATGCTGGTGGCGATGGAGAGCACGACCAGGGTCATCCCCCGCGAGGGATCGGCAGCGGCCCTTTCGGGCTCGTTTTTAAGGGCTTCGCGGATCATGTGCCCGCCGACCAGCGCGAGCAGGGCGAAAGCGACCCAGTGGCTGTAAGCGCTTATCCACCGCTGGATGGATATGCCGGCCAGCCAGCCGGCCACCGGCATGAGCGCCTGAAAAAGGCCGAAGTGAAAGCCGAGGCGGAAAAAGTGTCTCGCGGTCAAAGGCCTGATGACGACGCCCGCCGCCAGGGCGACGGCGAAAGCATCCATGGCCAGCGCTATCGCGATGCCGAAGAGTGTCAGAAAGTCCATGGAGAGCTCCATAATGTTCCGAGCCTGCGGATTCTTCCACGCTCTTCGGCCGGTGTCAACTGCAAACAGCCGACGGGTCAGCTATCTGCGAGGATCTCTTTATATGCCGTGCGATACTCTGACAGGTCTTTTTCGGAAAAACAGGCGAAAATCACCTTTTCGATCGAAGGGTGGTCGGAGAGAAAATCACGGACCGTGCGCAGGGCGATTCGCGAGGCCTTTTCCAGGGGGAAGCCATAGGCTCCGGTGCTGATCGACGGAAAAGCGATCGATTGCAATCGGTTTTCCCCAGCCAGCTTCAAGCTGTTACGGTAGCAGTCGGCCAGCAGTCTCTCTTCGCCGCGTTCACCGCCGTTCCACACGGGTCCGACGGTATGGATGACATGTCGGGCCGGCAGATTGTAGCCCCCCGTGATCTTCGCCTGTCCGGTTTCGCACCCCTTCAGGGTGCGGCACTCTTCCAGCAGTTCGGGACCCGCAGCCCGATGGATAGCGCCGTCCACCCCTCCGCCGCCGAGAAGACTCTTGTTTGCGGCATTGACAATGGCGTCGACCTCGAGGGTCGTGATATCGTCCTTGATGATCTCTATCCGTTCCATCGCTCCCTCCACTTGTGTTCCCGGCCTTGCGTCTTATCGGGACAATCACCTGAAGCGCAATCGATCAAATCCAGAAATTGCATGACCAGGCGGTAGGTGATTCCCCACAGCGCGGGCCCTCGCTTGCCCAGAAGATCGAGTCCGGGGACAAGGCGCAGGCCGTTGTTCCAGTTGACTCGGGCTGTTTGGTGGCGTTCGGGTTTGCCGAGTTCCTTCAAGGGGAACCAGAATGTCTCTCGCACTTCTTCGTTGAGAATCATTTCAGGTTCGTATTCCGACAAAAGAAAAACGTAGCAGGAGACAGTCACCGGCAGGTAGGCGCCGGCGATGTCGTCCAGTTGTCCGATCAAGTCAGCTCTGGCGAGGTCGATGCCGATTTCCTCCTGTGTCTCGCGAATCGCTGCCTCGAGCGGGTTGCCGTCTTCCTCGTCGATCTTGCCTCCGGGAAAGGCGAGGTTGCCCGACCAGGGATCGTCCTCGTGTTCTGCTCGCCTTATGAAGAGGACGTCAATCCCCTGATTCGCCTGTTTGAGAAGCATCGCCACGGCCGCGTGGTTTCCGTGAGCAGCTGTGACCTTCTGCGGCGAATGCGAAGCGAGAACTGTTTGTATGTCGTTCGGAGTTGTCATAGGAGTGTCATCCCGGAAATCATTTTATAGATACAGTTTAACAGCAACAGTCGCGAGCGGGTCAAGCAGGATGATGGTCGGGGCTTTGAAAACCCCGCTCTGTACAGGCAAAAAAAGGGTGGCTGCATCCTCCCATCCCGACAGATTCCTCTCTAACCTGAATGAATTGAAGTAGTTGACTGATGATCGTTTCTTGGCTACTCTTTATTATATTGGTTTGTCTAAAAACGATCGTATCTGGAGGAATGATGAAGATTCTCAAAAACTTCTGATACAAGAACAATCTGCTGCCGCCGGCAAATATCCGACCAGCGGTTTTTCTTTTTGCCCGCGTGGATGTCAGGAGTCATCATTTCTTATGCCGAAAGAACCTGTCTCTTGCATGATCGGACACGCCCCTGGCAAGCTATTGTGCCTGCTGTTTTTTTTGTTGTTCCTGTCTTGTTTCACCACTCCCGTTTCGGCCCATAAAGGGGACCACAGAGACGTTCTCATCCTTCATTCGTATCACCCCGGGCTCCCCTGGACCGACAACATTATGGATGGGATGCAGAAAGTTCTCGGCGGTCTGTCCAACGACATCCACCTGCACATCGAGTATCTGGATTCACTGCGTTATACCAGCCGGGAGTACTCGACCCGGATCCTGGATGCCATTTATCGTTACAAGCTCGAGAAAAGAAAATTCGATCTGGTCCTGGTTTCGGATAATCCGGCGCTGTCATTCTCCCTGAGGCATCGGGATGACCTCTTTCTCGACACGCCCATTGTCTTTTGCGGCATCAACAATTTCAACCGGTCGATGATCGAGGGTTTTACCCAGGTGACCGGAGTCGCGGAGTATCCCTCCTACCGCGATACGATAGAGGCTGCCCTGCGCCTTCATCCGGAGACGACGGATGTCGTTGTCATCGGCGGTTTATCCAACGTGACAAGCCTGGAAAATCGCAAAATGCTAAAATCCGTCCTCGCCGAAACCGACTTCCCGGCCCGGTTCACCTTCTGGGACGATATCCCGCTGGACGAACTGACCCACCGGCTGGCGGAGTTGCCGAAAGAGACTATTGTGCTCATCAACGGCTCTGTCTCCTTCGCCTCCGCCTCCGGAGAGGTCCTCTCCTATGATGAACAGAAGCGTGAAATCCGTGAGGCCTCTCCCCGGCCGACCTACAGCTTCTGGGAATTCTTTCTTGACGGGGGGATCGTCGGAGGCAAGCTGGTGAATGGCAGCGAACAGGGGAGGTTTGCCGCCAGTATAGCCCGGCGCATTCTGGGTGGAGAAGACGCTGACAGTATCCCCATTGTGGCAAAGAGCAATCGTTTCATGTTCGATTACCGCGAACTGGAAAGATTTTCCATCTCCGAGCGGGCGTTGCCTTCGGAGAGCCTGATTATCAATGAGCCTCCACCATTTTATTCCCTCAGCGAGAAGGAGTTGTGGATCACCGTTTCCATCATGGTGGTGCTGGTCCTGGTTCTCATTATCAGCGTATTCCTGTTGCTTCGGACCAAATCGGCCGTGGCACGGGAGAAGGAGAGAGTCAATCTCCTCCTCAACTCGACTGCCGAAGCGATCTACGGCCTCGATCTGAAAGGCTTGTGCATCTTCTGCAATCAGGCTGCTGTCGATCTGCTCGGTTTTCAGGATAAGACCGAACTCCTGGGGAAGCAGCTCCATGACCTTATCCATCACACCAGGGTCGACGGAACGCCTCATCCCGCTGAGGAGTGCCGCATCTTCGGGGCGTTGAAGGGCGACGAGACCATTCATGGAGAGGACGAAATCCTCTGGCGGACCGACGGTACCAGCTTTCCGGTCGAATACTGGTCCCACCCGATTTGCAAAGGAACGGAAAAAATCGGCACCCTGGTCACTTTTTTCGACATCAGCGAACGCAAGCAGGCCGAAGAGGAAAGGGAGAGGGCCCTCCAGGAACTGAACGCCTTCGTCTATACGGTCTCCCACGATCTGCGCTCCCCCCTTGCCTCGATCCTGGGGTTTTCAGACTTTCTTCTGGAGCAGCACAAAGAAAACCTCGATGAGAATTCCAGGGTGGCATTGGCTGAAATCCAGAAACAGGGCAATCGCATGTCCGGTATGATGGAGGATCTGCTGTCGCTGGCCAGAGTGGGTAAACTGCCCCGGCCGGCGGAAGCGGTCGACGCGGATGAGGTCGTACAGGAGGTGATTCAGGAACTGAAGAGCCGTATCCACGAGGCAGGGATATCAATCCGGACCCAATCCCTTCCAGCGGTGCGCATCCCGGCCACCTTTCTGTCGCAGATATTCTCCAACCTGATCGGCAATGCCATCCGGTACGCGGATACCCAGGCCGGGCCGATCGAAATCGGTGGGACGAGGACCGGGGAAAGAGTGTGCTTTTACGTGCGTGATCACGGCCCGGGGATTCCGGAAACGGAGCGGGATCGGATCTTCGAGGTCTTCTTCCGCGGATCCACTGGCAAGGAAAAATTCGGAACCGGTATCGGCCTGGCGACGGTGAGGAAGATCGCGCAGTTCTATTCCGGCACCTCCTGGGTCGAGGAGACCCCAGGCGGCGGATCGACCTTCTGGGTTGAGTTGGGAGACGGCGAAGAGTGAATCGCCAGCACCAGCAAGACCCGGCGGGGGAGCGTCTTTTTGGGCAGGGGCTCGCCACGGACAGTCTTGCGCCCTGTATATGGACAAACCGCAGCGATTCGGTAGTGTTGACAAGATAATTGGCAATCTTCGACACCGACTGTAAGGGACTTTCCATGCTCACCCTGATCGATATCTCCAAAAGTTACGGCACGACTCAGGCCCTCCAGCCCACCGACCTGGATATCGCGGCCGGGCGCACCACCGTTCTTATCGGACCGAGCGGCTGCGGCAAGTCGACGCTGCTGCGCCTTATGATCGGTCTGATTCGTCCCGACGCGGGCAGGATCCTGTTCGACGGGACCGAACTGACGCGGGAGAACGTGCGCGACATGCGCCAGCGGATGGGCTACGTCATACAGGATGGCGGCCTGTTCCCTCACCTGACCAGCCGGGAGAACGTCGAGCTGATGGCCCGCTATCTCGGCTGGGATGAGAACCGCCGCAAAGAGCGTCTGCAGGAGATGGTCGAGCTGACCCAGCTCTGGCCTGAAGTGCTCGACCGCTACCCCGTCGAGCTCTCCGGCGGTCAGCAGCAGCGCGTCAGTCTGATGCGGGCCTTGATGCTCGATCCCGACGTCCTGCTTCTCGATGAACCGCTCGGCGCTCTCGATCCGGTGATCCGCTACGAGATGCAGCAGGAGCTGCGTGAGATTTTCCGCAGACTCGAGAAGACCGTGGTCATGGTGACGCACGACATGGGTGAGGCCGGTTTTTTCGGAGACACCATCGTGCTGTTACGCGACGGCGCCATTCTGCAGAAGGGATCTCTTGAGGATCTGCTCCAGCGGCCCGCCGACCCCTTTATCCGCACATTCATCCAGGCGCAGCGCAGCCCTTTGGAGAGTCTGCAGCAGGAGACAGCTTGATGGGAAACATACTTTATGTCCTGCTGTTGGCGTTTGCCATTCTGATTCCTCCGCCGTCATCGGCCGTCGAGGAAGAGCTCAGGGTCGGCTCCAAGAAATTTACCGAAGGTGTGATCACCGGCGAGCTGGCGACCCAGCTCATCCGCAGCACCGGAACGCCGACTGTTCACCGGCGCGAGATGGGGGGTACTCGCGTGTTGTGGAGCGCTCTGCACAGCGGCGACATCGATGTCTATCCCGAATATACCGGCACCATCAGTCAGGAGATCCTCGCCGGTGAGGAGATTCCCGATGAGAACGCCATGCGCCGGGCCCTGGCCCGCCTCGGGGTGGCGATGAGCGAGCCTCTGGGCTTCAATAACACTTATGCTCTGGGGATGGAGGAGGAGAAGGCCGAAGCCCTCGGCATCCGCACCATATCGGACCTGCGCGAGCATCCCGATCTGGTGTTCGGCTTCAGCAACGAGTTTCTCGATCGGCAGGACGGCTGGCCCGGTCTGCAGGCTCACTACAACCTGCCGCAGGGCAACAAGGTGCGCGGGCTCGATCACGATCTGGCCTACCGCGGACTGGAAAGCGGCACCATCGACGTCACCGACCTCTACTCGACTGACGCCGAGATCGCCTACTATGAGCTGCGGGTACTCGAGGATGACCGCAGTTACTTTCCCCAATACGAAGCTCTGTGGCTTTATCGCGAGGAGCTGGTCGAACGCAACCCCGAAGCGGTGGCAGCCCTTGAACGGCTGGAGGGGAGGATCTCAGAGGACGAGATGGTTGCCATGAACGCCGACGCCAAGCTGGAGAAAGTGCCCGAGGCGACGGTGGCGGCGGAATTTCTCGAAAACGAACTCGACCAGGTCAGTACTGCCCTGCAGAGCGGCACCTGGCAGCGTTTCTGGCGCTACACCCGCCAACATCTGGTGCTGGTGGGGATTTCCCTTGGCGCCGCGATTGCGGTAGGTATCCCCTTCGGCATTCTCGCCGCCGCGCGCCCCCGCTGCGGCCAGTTCATCCTCGCCGGCGCCGGTGTGATCCAGACCATCCCTTCCCTGGCACTGCTGGTCTTCATGATTCCGCTGCTCGGCATCGGCGGTCCGCCGGCGATCGTCGCGCTTTTTCTCTACAGCCTGCTGCCCATCATCCGCAATACATATACCGGGCTGCACGATATTCCCCGGCAGGTGCAGGAATCGGCCGAAGCGCTCGGCCTGCCGCCGGGGGCGCGCATGCGACTGGTTGAGCTGCCCCTGGCCGCGAGTACTATCCTGGCTGGCATCAAGATCTCAGCGGTGATCAACATCGGCACGGCTACACTGGGAGCGCTGATCGGCGCCGGCGGCTACGGGCAGCCGATTCTGACCGGCATCCGGCTCGACGACATAGGCCTGATCCTCTGGGGAGCCGTCCCGGCCGCTCTTCTCGCACTTCTGGCACAGGGAGTGTTTGAACTGCTCGAACTGGCAATCGTTCCGCGCGGACTGCGGCTCAAGGTCGAACGGTGAGACCGGCGGTAAAAAGATCCCTCCGTATCCCCTGGTGCTTCTCACAGCCACTGAAAGAGAGCTTGTTTTTATCCCTGTCTCTGGTAGTGTTTTCTTGGTAAAATCTCATCAGTGTCCGGCAGGACCAATTTCCCGTGTCTCCGGTTCAAGGAGTGCTTTCCATGGATTCTCTCGCTTTACGGACTTTTCCTTCCCCTGCAATATTCGTCGCGGTCCTGACTTTGACATTCTGGTTCCTGGGTATACAAAATCTGCAAGCCGCCGATTCTTCACCCATGACAGGTAAGGAGCTCTACCAGAGCCATTGTGCCGGCTGTCACGGGTCTGATGGCACTGGGGCGCCATCGAGTTCGGTGGGATTCAAGGTTCCCCTGCCGGATTTTACCGATTGCGATTTCGCTTCGCGCGAGGCCGCCGGCGACTGGATCATTGTCGCAAAAAAGGGGGGGCCGGCACGGGGGTTCTCGAAGATGATGCCTGCCTTCGGCGAGGCATTGAGCGACGCGCAGTTGAGCCGCACTGTCGACTATATCAGGAGATTCTGCAGCAATGAGGCATGGCCCCCCGGCGAGTTGAACCTGCCGCGCCCTCTGTCCACCACCAAGGCCTATCCCGAAGACGAACTGGTTTTCGAAACAGAGGTCGAGACGGAAGGATTGAATCGCATCAGCAACAACCTCGTCTATGAACAGCGCTTCGGTGAGCGCAACCAGTTCGAACTCGTCCTGCCTCTCGGCTGGAGTGAGCAGGAGGGCCAAAACGGGACGAACTGGGTGTCCGCTGTCGGGGACATCGGCCTCGGCTTCAAGCGGGTCATGGTCCACAGTCTCGACAGCGGTTCGATTGTCTCTCTTGGGGGCGAACTTCTGCTGCCCACAGGGGACGACGAGGAGGGGTTCGGTTCGGACACCGCGGTTTTTGAACCTTACATCGTTGCGGGACAGATCCTCCCCTCGGAATTTTTCCTTGAGTTTCAGGGGGGCTTTGCGCTGCCCTTCGATTCCGACCGGCAGAACGAGGAAGGTTTCTGGCGGGCCGCCCTGGGCCGGATGATAACCACCGGAGAGTACGGTCGGCGCTGGACGCCGATGGTTGAGGTGACAGGTTCGAAAGAGTTCGCGTCCGGGACAGAGGTCGACTGGGACGTGATACCGCAACTTCAGGTGACCCTCAACCACCGTCAGCATGTGCGTCTCGCGGCCGGCGCCCGCCTTCCTCTCAACGACACCGATGAGCGCAACCCCACCTATATGGCCTATCTGCTCTGGGACTGGTTTGACGGAGGCTTTTTCGATGGCTGGTAAAAGAATAAGCAGGATGACAATGATGGTTTTCGTTGCCCTGGCTGTGGCGACATCCGGGGCGAGGGGCGAGCCAACGCCTTCAGCCGCGAATCCCGGACAGCTCTTTGTGACCTCGGATCGCTGCCTGGGGTGTCACAACGACCTCATCACACCGTCGGGCGAGAACGTTTCCATCGGGAGCAACTGGCGCTCCTCCATGATGGCCAACGCATCCCGTGATCCATACTGGCAGGCCTCGGTACGGCGCGAAATCATGGACCATCCCGCCGCTGGGGACCAGATCCAGGACGAATGTGCAGCCTGTCATATGCCGATGGCTCGCTATAATGCAAAAACAAAGGGGGTTAAGGGAGCCGTTTTCCCTCACCTGCCGACCCTTTCGGCCCGGACCCGACAGGATATCCTCGCGGCCGACGCCGTCTCCTGCAGCATGTGTCACCAGATACAGGAAGACAAACTGGGAACCGAGGGCAGTTTCAATGCCGGATTCGTGGTGGACCGGACAGATCCCCTCGGTGAACGCTCGATCTTCGGTCCCTTCCAGGTCGACCGGGGCCGCACCCGCCTCATGCAGTCCGCCGCCGAGTTCGTCCCCAGAAAGTCCCAGCATATTCAGAAGTCCGAGCTTTGCGGCTCCTGCCATACCCTTTATACCCATGCCCGCGGTCCGAATGGCGAAGTCACAGGCAAGCTGCCCGAACAAATGCCCTACCTGGAATGGCTGAACAGTGATTATGCCGTGGAGAAGAGTTGCCAGTCATGTCACATGCCTGTTTTGGATCGGCCGATGGCGATTTCCGCTCCCCTGGCGAAGGAGCGCGACGGATTCTCCCGCCACATATTTCGCGGCGGCAATTTCCTGATGCCCCGCATTTTCAACCGGAACCGTACGGAACTCGGCGTCACTGCCTTGCCTCAGGATCTTGTTCTGGCGGCACACGAAACCACGCGCCATCTCCAGCAGGATGCAGCCCGTGTCGGCATTGCGCAGGTCGAGCGCAAAGGCGACCGACTCGATGTCGATCTTTCCATGACCAACCTGGCAGGCCACAAACTGCCAACGGCGTACCCCTCGCGGCGGGCCTGGATTCACCTGAGCGTCCGAGACCGGGAAGGACGGGTCTTTTTCGAATCCGGTGCGCTTCGTCCGGATGGGTCGATCGACGGCAACGACAACGACCTCGATCCCCGGAGCTACGAGCCGCACCACAAGCGCATCGACAGCGCCGAACAGGTGCAGATCTACGAATCGATCATGGCCGACAATGAGGGAGAGGTGACGACCGGGCTCATCTCAGCCGTTCGCTTCATCAAGGATAACAGGATCCTCCCCCGGGGGCTTTCAAAGGAGACCGCGCCGGATGATATCGCTGTTCAGGGGCTGGCCGCAGAAGATGCGGATTTCCTCGCGGCAGGGGATGAAATCCGGTACTCCGTGCCGTTGGAGGGTAAACAAGGCCCGTTCCAAATCCAGGCTGAACTCTGGTATCAACCGATCGCTTTTCGCTGGGCGCAGAATCTTGACGCCTATCAGGCTGAAGAAACCCAGAAATTCGTCACCTATTACGAAGGGATGTCTGACAACTCGGCGGTTCTGCTGGCGAGCGATCAAAAGATTATGGAATAGGTGTTACCTTTAAACGCGAGATGAATTGCCGGCGCCCATGGCTGCATTCCCCTTTCAGGGGGAATCAAAAACCGGCCACATATGTGAATCTCTCGTTAACGTCGAGACTCTGCAGTTTCTCCCGGGCTTTTTCCTTGAATTCCGCCGGCACCACCAGACAGAAGAGCTGGCCGTTGTGGGCGGCGAAAGCAGAGAAGATTTCAATCTTCTCTGCGGTGAGGGGAGAGCCAAAGGTTTCGGCCGTTTCCACTTCGAACAGAAAGTCCCGGTCTTTGCTGCGGGCGATCACGTCCGGTCGGAAGCGTTCCTCTCCCCCTTCCCAGACTACGGAGTAGGGGCGTTCGTCCCGGTGCTGCTCCGGCAGGTCGGCGAGAAGGTGAGAATAGCCGCGCTTCTCCAGGGCTTGTACCGTCAACCGGACCAATTCCCGGCGGTCGTCCGCCGATTCTTTTGCATATTCCATACTGATTCTCCCGAAAAAAGATGATTAATAATTTCTTATTCTTCAATTTATCGGGTCGTCGTCTTTTGTCAAACCGGGAAAAACAAACTGGGTGGGTCGTTGGACGGGCAGTTGGATTCGGACCAGGTTTATGCCTTTACCCGTCTGCTTCGGGGACACTAGCGGTTCGAGTATCGCTGTTTGATCTTTTGATAAAGCACCGGCATCACGGAAACGGCGGCGATGAGCACAAGCCCGATCAGAAAAGCCGGTGAAATCCTCCCGTGGAACAAATCGAGCAATGAGCTTGAAAAAACGATATAGGCTATACAGCCGGGAAGCATGAAAACAAAGGTCGCCATGGCGTAGTGACTGAACCGGATGCCGGTCAGCCCGAATGCATAGTTCAACACATTGAACGGGAATATTGGAATCAGACGGGTCAGGGCGACCATTTTCCAGCCATGCTCGGCGACCTGCTGGTCCAGCTGGCGCCAGCGGGGACCCGTCAGACGATTTCTGATCAAATCGCGGGCCAGATAGCGGGAAACCAGAAAAGCCACACACGCTCCGGCAGTGGCCGAGATGATGCTGTAGACAACCCCCCAGAAGGGGCCGAACAAAATCCCCCCGACAATGACAATCGGCAGAGCAGGCAGCAGAAGGGCTGGCGCAATCGTGTAGATGGCCATGTAGAGTAATGGAGCGAGTATGCCGTATTGCTGCAGCAAGCCTCGCAAGCGCTCCTGGTCAAGAAATTGGGCAGCTCCGGTTTGATGAACGGCCACAACGCCTATGATGAGAATGCTGGTGATCGCGAACTTGACGGCAACAGGCTTGGTCGGTTCTGGCGTTGGCCGGGCAGGGACTCGCTCCCTGGTCGCTGCCGCTGGGAAATGGCGTCGCAGACGTTTTTTGAACATCAGTCGATCCATGTAGGTAAGGAGGGGTTTTTGACTTTGTGCTGCGGCGCCAGGGTCGTAGCTGGCAGCAATATCTATTGGTTTTGCTCGAGCAGTTCGGGGTATGGCCAGCCCGCTTGACCTTGGGTCAGGATGAAAAGGCGCCCTTCGGCAATTCCTGATTCCAGCAGATAGCTGTAGGTATTTTTTGCGCCGCCACCGCCTCGAGGACAGACGACAACAATCGTTTCGTCCGTGTCGCGAAGCTTCTTGGCCAGCGGGGCGAGCTTAAGTCGATCTGCCTTGCTTTTGGCAGGAAAGGCGTAGGTTGGCACAGCCCCGACGATGTGATGTCTGTTGAATTCTTCTTCAGGCTGGATATCCACCAGAACCATAGCCTTGTTCTCTTCAATCATCTGCTTGACCTCGGCAGCTGAAATATACTGTGTTGCCAGTGCTGGAGCAGAGGAAACGAATAGAGCGACGAAGAGGGTAATGAAAGCGAGAGAGAACTGTTTTTTCATCGAATGCCTCCTGGGAAAATGACATGAGTAGAGCTAGGAGTCTGTCGGATTATCCATGAACCGGCTGCAAATTCGGCTGCGTGGCCCATATTTCAGCTCCTTTTCGGCCCATAGCTATGGCTATGAGCTCTCAAACGAGCCAAAATCTGATCTCAAGCTTCCAAATTTTCGCTTCGGTCCGTATAGTCCGACAGGCTCCTTGGACTGAATAAAATGTTCCTCAGGAAAATAGAAAATTGACTTCAGGCAGTCAAATGGATAGTTTTGATAGAACCAATGATTTTAATCGGTTTTTTAAATGAGGTAGCGGATGACTTTACGACAACTGGAACTTTTTGTCGCTGTAGCAGAATCGAAAAGCTTTTCCCAGGGAGGGGAGCGTTTGTCGCTGACCCAGTCAACTGTCAGTCAGCACATTGCGGCCCTGGAAGAGGAGTTCGGGGCTCGTCTGATCGACCGAACCGGGAAGGGGGTTTTTCTGACGAGGGGAGGAGAGCTGTTCTTACAGCAGGCCCGTAGAATCGTAGCCGAGGTCGGAAACCTGCGCCAGACCATGAACAGCTTTCTCGGCCTGAAGGATATTGTACTCACCATCGGAGCCAGCAATATACCCGCGAACTACCTGTTGCCCGATTTGCTCGGGCCGATCCGGAAAAAATATCCCGGGATCTCGTTGAATGTGACCGCGGGCGACAGCTGGGAGGTCCTGAAGGCCGTAAAGGAGCGTCAGGTGGACATCGGTTTTGTTGGAACCCGCAGTGAGGATCCCGCTTTTGATTTTCTGCCGGTATGCGTCGATCGGCTGATTCTCATCGTCGGGGCCGCTCATCCGTTGCGACGATCATCAGCCATCACGCTGGACGAATTATTTGAACAGGAACTGATTATTCGGGAATCAGGTTCAGGCACTTATCAGAATCTGGAGCGGGCACTGATCCGTACCGGGCGCGACCCCGGGAAGCTGAAGATTCTTGCGCGCCTTGGCAGCAACGAGGCAGTGCGGCGTACGGTTTCAACGGGCCTGGGCTGCGCTTTTGTGTCGGACCTCTCGGTTCAGGAGGATCTCGAGAGAGGGGAGGTGTATCAGGTCAACATTCATGACCTTCAGATCGAACGCCAGCTGTGGCTCAGCACGCTGCATAATCGCACCTGTTCACCCGCGGCGCAGGCATTGATTTCTCTGATATTGGACCGATACGGGTCTCCAGGGAAGATTCGTAAACGGTAATCCGGTAAAGCGGGCCTGAAGGGGAGGGATTATTCGGAAAAGTGTCGCGCAATGATGAATACTTACATACGTCGAAGCAACGAGAGCATTTGCAGCAACGCAGCTGCTGGTGAGCTTTTACGACGCCATTACAATTGAATTTCTACAATATCGCCGTTCCGATTCCACCCCACATGCAGGTCCGGATCATCCCCCCGGTGAAACACGAAGAGTTTCCGGCTCGGCTGGCGCGAAAGCACTATGTCGATCTGGGTGGTATGATCCTCGCGCACCAGTTCGCTGATGATCACAGCGTTCTCCCCCGTGGTGACCCGGAAGGGATCCGGCTCGTAGCTGTAGAGCTCGGTGCCGGAGCGGGAGTCGAACTCCATGAAGTAGACCTGCTCAGGGTCGAGGTGTTTCATTTCGATGAAAACCGTGAAATGGCTGGGGGCCACGGTGTTCTTGTGGCTATGCGCAACCGTTTCGCTCGGTTTCTGCCGTCCGTTGTCCCACCACCCGAATTTGAAGACGTAATCGTCGACCGGCTGGCCCTCGGAGTCGCGGAAGCGGAAATCGAGCTGTGCGAAGCCGGGGCGTTTCCTGCGCGTCTCTGCGGTCTGCCGGGCCAGCAGATCGTGCACCCGCTCGTAGCCGGCATCGTTTGCAACCCCGAGGCACTCCAGAATAAGCCTCAGCGCCTTGTGGTTGGCGGGGGTGGAGCGGCGTTTGATGCTGTTCATGATACCATGCTCGGCACCGCTGTGAAGGTACTCGTGCAGGGCGCCGAAGGGCACGTCCTCGATGCCTCCGGCCGCCTGGATATCGCCGTTGCGCGCATCCAGGGTGTAGCGCCGGAAGTTGAGATTGGCGGCCGGGACGCGTACCACCATGTCGCTGCCGGTCTCGAAGCCTGCGGGAAAGATTTTGGCGGCGAAGCGATCGGCGAGGCCCTGTTTGACCCGGTCGCCGGTCAGGCAGTAGGGGCGGATGCCCTTCTCGCGCCACGCGCCGGAGTCGATCCAGGCGTCGGCCAGTTCCCAGGAGAAGCGGCTGCCCAGTTCCAGCGCCCCCAGCACCTGCTCACCGGTGTCTCCGAGGTAGCGGGCGTGGGCGAGCATCGAGCGTCCGTGGTGGGCGAGGCGCGATCCGAAGTGCGGCCCGGCGAGAAAGACCAGGTTGCGCAGCGGTTGCCGCCGGCAGCAGTCGCCCGTGTAATGCCGGGCGATCCAGTGGCGCACCACCAGGGCTCCGGTGGAGTGGGTGACGATATGAAAGGGCTGCGACCAGTCGGCACCGAGTTTCTCGTCGAGCGCCATGTGCAGGGCCAGGGCGATGTCGCGGATCTCGACCTTGTCCTCCAGCGAGACGTACCGACCGAGAAAGACGTCTTCCAGGGCGTAGCCGTTTTCGGCGAGCTGCCGATGCAGTGCCTGGTAGGTGGTCGTCTCCTGTACGGACCATCCGTGAACAAGAAATACCTTCGATGCCATAGTTTCGTGCCCCCAATCCCGGGTCTCGCCAGAGCTGAATAGAGGCCCCTGTTGTCAATAATAAGTACGGGAAACTAATGTTGACAGTCCAATAAAGCAGGGAGCGCCGAAGCTGTCAAGAACTGTCTCCTGGTTTGACCGGTTGCGGCTATTTTAGTAAGGTAGGCGCCGCAATGATATCCACGAAGGCCTTTATGTCCGGGCCGGCCGATGATGCACGTCCTGTTCGCCGGCATTACGCAACTCGTTCTATTCGTGTGTGTACTATCTTGACGCATAAAACCCGGGATGGCTGAAAGCATATGCCCGTGGCGAGACTGAAACCGCACAGGGTCATTCCATTCCGTTCCCAGGAGGAGATGATGAACAATCGGAAAAAGATTCACGACAGGGTTCTGAACGCGACCGACCAGGAGGAGCTGGCCTCGGCCTACAGTGAATGGGCCGAGAACTACGACAAAGACCTGGTCGACGAAATGGGGTATATCGCTCCCCTGAAAACCAGCCAACTGCTGCAGGACTACGTACAGGATCTGCAGGCGGGAATCCTGGATGCCGGCTGCGGGACCGGCTTGGTCGGCGAGCAGCTGCACGAGGCCGGTTTTCGCAATCTCGAAGGCCTCGATTATTCGGAGCATATGCTGGAGCAGGCCCGGCAAAAGAGCGTCTACAAGGCCTTGCACAAGGGTGATCTCACGGGCAGGCTCGAAATAGAGGACGATCGTTACGACGCCGTCGTCAGCGTCGGCACGTTCACTTGTGGCCATGTCGGCCCCGAAGGGTTCCGAGAGCTGATCCGCATCACCCGGCCGGGCGGCTACATCTGTTTCACCGTCCGGGACAAGGCCTGGGAGGACGATGACTACCGGCCGGCGTTGGACGAGATCGAAAAGAACGGCGACTGGAAACAGTTGGAAGAGAAGACGATCGATTACATCCCGAAGGAAGGGGCGAAGTGCAAGATCTGCGTCTACCGTAAGAGCGCCTGAGGGGAGCTTTTTCGCGCACCAGCGTTGCCGCTCGAACATCGAGAGAAAAGGTTGAGATATGTGGCGTCTGCCCGTGGCAATTATTTTTGGATTGGCGGCTCTTTTGCTCGGAGATGGAGTGATGGCCTACGAGGAACCCGATTACACGGTGCTGGAAACTCGGGAGGCGTTCGAACTGCGCCGCTATGACTCTTTTCTGGTGGCCGAGATGCTCGTTTCGGGCGGGTTCGACGAAGCGGGAAGCCAAGCCTTTGGACGGCTTTTCGATTATATCAAGAACGACGAGCGGCCCGAGGGGAAGATCTCCATGACCGTGCCGGTTATCCAGCAGCCTGTGGCGCAAGAGGAGATAACTGACTCCAGGTCCAGTGGCACGGACAGACCGGATGGGCAGCCGACAACCTACCGCTTTGCCTTTGTCATGCCGTCCGAGTACACGCGGGAGGAACTGCCAGCGCCCGCCGACGAGAGCATCCGGATCAGGCAGACCCCTTCCAGGGTCCTGGCCGCCCGTCGCTATTCGGGGACTTGGAGCGAAGAACTCTATCGCAAAAATGAGAAAATTCTGCTCGAGGCGATCGAGGAAGCTGGCCTGAAAGCGATCGGTGAGCCGATCTTTGCCCGCTATAATGCGCCTTTCAGCCTCTGGTTCCTGCGGCGCAACGAGGTTCTGATCGAGGTGGACGTGCCGTAAGGCGAACAGGATGCGCTACACCGGACAAAGATTCAGAATGGGGCGAAACACTGGAGGGTCGTTCCAAAAAGGGGAGGCTACCCTGATTTGTCCTGGTGCAATGCCGCACCGATTGCTCCGATGATCTCAGGTTGCTCAGGCACAGTGACCGGCCGGCCGATCTTGTCTGCAAGGATATCGGCCAGCAATCGATTGTTAGCGACGCCCCCTGTAAAAACGACATGATCCTGCGGACCGATGCGTTCAAGCATACTGCTTAAACGATCGGCAATCGCAAAGTGGATCCCCCGAGCGATATCGGCGGCGGCATGACCGCGATTACGCAGTGACACGACTTCCGATTCAGCAAACACCGCGCACATGCTATTGACAGGGATGTCCCGGGTTGAACCCCTCGCAGAAGCAGAGAATTCATCCAGTGAATACCCCAGGGATGCAGACATGATTTCCAGAAAACGCCCGGTTCCAGCCGCACACTTGTCGTTCATCTGGAATTGTGCGACACGTCCGTTGGCGTCAAGGGAAATGACCTTGGAGTCCTGTCCGCCCACATCGATAATGGTGCGGCAGCCCGGCACACAATAGCGGGCGCCCTGCGCATGGGCCTTGATCTCTGTAATAACCTTTTGTGCAAAATGCTTCTGCGCCAGATGGCGTCCGTAACCCGTGGCAACAACACAAGAGGAGGGGTAGCGTGACACCATGTCCGCGGCCTGTTTATGCGGCTTGAAAGAACTTTCAGCCACCTCTTTTCCTACCAGCACTCCGTCATGAAAGACGACCATCTTAATGGCCCGAGAGCCGAGATCTATTCCGATCTGCATACGGGTTTAGTCCTGAATCTGTTCGAGGAACGCCTCGACCCGGGTCTGGAGTTGTCCGACATCTTCCGGTGAATAGTCTGATTCGATAGCCATGAACGGAATCCCCTCTCTGGAACACAATTCACGCAGTTTCACGGCTTCAATGTTGTATGTATGGCAAAACTGAAGACTGTAATCAATGATCCCCTGGGCTCCTGAGGCACGGTATTCTCTGATAACCTGCTCCATTCTCTCATCGTTAGGCGTAAAACAGGAACAGTCGATCTTCATGTAACGTTCGGTTAGTTTTTCGAGCATCTGTTCCATAGACGCTCCATTGGTATCGATAATATCCTTGAAGTAACGGGTGCCTATGCAACTTTCCTCGTTGACGACAATCCCTCCGGCGCCCTCGATGATATTATGCAGTTTCCAGTTTGGCAGGGCCATTGGTGCACCGGAGACCATCACTCTCGGGGTTCCTTCCGCCGCGGAAAAGCTCGAATTGGCAATCCGATTCTCCAGTTCGTCGCACAATTCATGAACCTTGGTCGTGAAACGCTCCGGAATATCATAAAAGGCGATCTGCGTGATCAGCAGCATGTCCCTTCCACTGATAGGGGAGGGATCGTGATGTCGCAGATTGTTGAGGCGCTGCATCGCCTCGCGCTTCTGGTTTAGTGTTTCGATGCCGGATCTGAGGTCCGATTCAGAAATTTTCCTCCCGACACGCTCTTCGATGGCATGCTTGAAGTCTTCGACTTCCTCGATCCAGAGGCGCTTGTCGCGTTCGCGCTTCTTCTGAGGGATCTCCATGACATGGGTCGGAATATACTGGTCAAGAATTTCCCACGTTTTCTTCTTCGCATCGCAGGTCGTTTCGCCGTAGACAAAATCGACGACTTGGTAAAAAGGGCAGATCCGACCCACCTTGAAACCGAAAGCCGACTTGACCATCGGACAGATGTTGCGCGGCAAAATCTTCTCGGCGTCTGCAATCGAACCCTGCGACCCGCTGCACAGACCAATGCACACGCCGTTGGCAGCATGGATGATCTCTTCAGGGACATAAACGCAGAAGGTCCCTATGACCGGGCGACCCTCTGCCCTGGCATCTACCAGCTCCTGGATGCGACCTGTAAAAATATTGCTCACCATGTCATCGAAATACGCCATCGCCTGCGGACGATTCGCCTGGCTGAGGAAGATGT
The DNA here is from genome assembly GCA_046483795.1 of Desulfuromonadales bacterium. Lineage (GTDB taxonomy): Bacteria > Desulfobacterota > Desulfuromonadia > Desulfuromonadales > JAWOCM01 > JAWOCM01. The sequence goes on from JAWOCM010000041.1 coordinate 19,708, forward strand.
CCGTGAAAGCCTCTGTCAACAGGGGAGGCACATTCGTGAACCGGTTGACGTCCATATCGAGGGAGTGCCAAAGATCCGGATCGGATTTCACCTGAAAGCGACCAGACATCTGAATTCTCCTTTTATCGTTATTTCACAGAAGAAGGGAATGGTGCAGAGAAGATTTCCTCGTAATTTATGCTGTTAAAAACATCCGGATTTTCTAACATTGGCAGCGCCTGGTCAAATGGATAATTTCGATATTATGAATGCCATCCATCGGTACTAACGATAGATGAAAACATGAATTTATGGCAGATCAAGGTTTTTGTGGCAATTGCCGGGGTCGGACCAAGCCAACTCCCTATAATCCAAAAGAAACCCACGAAAATAACTACCATAAACTGCCTTAAAGCCCTGTTTTCAGTATCAGAATAGCCACTCTAAGAACCTCTGTCATCAGGAGCATATGGACTTATTCTGTTGATCGTTCCCAAAATGGGTATCATTGGTCCCACTATGGGCACGAACAGGACAACAGATAAGCGGAGGCCCGGATGACCGCCGATCTTCTCGACCACCCCCCTCATCTCACAGAGCTACTTCTTTCCCCGCACCAGCACCCGGGCCGATCCCTTCTGGGTGAACGCCGGCGACGCCCGCCTGGCCTGCCACTTCCACGGCAACGGCGAGATCGTCGATGACTACCTGGGGGACTTTCTTAAGACCACCAGAAGAGTCGCTTTTTAAGGCACTCCAGCTCGACTTTCGGCGTTAAAATCAGCCCATCCTCTCTTTTTCTTCCTGAAACACCAAAATGTCTCCCGTCCCGACCACCTCGCGTTTTTTTCTCTGCTCCGGGAATCTTCCGGGTGACCGGCACAAGCTCCCCCTATCCTCTAGGCATTGAATCTCTCTAAGAACGTGATAATATTCTATTTTTACTAAAGATATGACAAGGTTCGATCCCTGAGGGTCTGCGGTGACGAGGTGAAGGGATGGGGGTTTTTGGAACGGCCTTGACGATCATTCTGCTGATCATGACGGCCACCTTTGTGGTCGCTATGATCATCAAGGACAACAGCATCGTAGATATTGTCTACGGACTTGCCTTCGTGTTGTCCTGCTGGGCTGCGTTTCTCTGTTGCGGTGAGGCGCATCCCCGGGCATTGCTGGCCCTGGGGCTTGTGACCCTGTGGGGGATACGTCTGGCCGGGCACGGTTTCCTGCGAAAGCGTGGCGAGGAAGAAGATTTTCGCTATCGCAAATGGCGTGAGCAGTGGGGCTCAGTCTTTGTCCCGCGCAGCTTCCTGCAGATTTTCATGTTGCAGGGAGTGGTTGTTTTTCTCGTCGCCCTGCCGGTGCTATTGGTCATCCGGCAGCCCGGAGGAGCTCTCGGGTGGCTTGACATAGTCGGAACCCTGGTCTGGCTTCTGGGCTTCGCCTTCGAGGCGGTCGGGGATTTCCAGTTGATGCGTTTCAAAAGTGATCCGTCCAACAAGGGCCGCATTATGCAGTCCGGTCTGTGGAGATACAGCCGGCACCCGAACTATTTCGGCGAGGCTATCCTCTGGTGGGGGGTGTTCCTCATCGCTCTGGGTGTCCCCTATGGGTGGGCCGCGGTTGTCAGTCCGATGCTGATCGATTTTCTGCTGCTCAAGGTTTCAGGGATTCCCATGCTGGAGGCGAAATACGAGGGCGTCCCGGAGTTCGAAGCGTACAAGCAACGCACCAATGCCTTCTTCCCCTGGATTCCCGGGAAGGGATAGCTCATGCTCTCTCAATCGGAACAACCGAAAAGGGTCGCTGTCATCGGCGGAGGAGTCGCCGGGATCGTGTGTGCCGACCTTCTTCAACACCAGTCCGATGTCACGCTCTTCGAACAAAACGATTATCTCGGCGGCCATACCCACACCATCGAGATTCCTGACGGGCCGGATGCCGGGCTGCCGGTGGACACCGGTTTCATTGTCCTGAATGATAAAACCTATCCTACGTTTCAGGCCTTTCTCGCCCGTCTGGGCGTCGACACGAGCTCTTCCGAGATGTCCTTCGGGTTCCAGTGCCGGCAAAGCGGCCTGGTTTATGCCGGCACCAGCCTCAACGGTCTCTTCGCCCGGCGCCGCAACGTGGCAAAACCGGGATTTTACGCATTCCTCTTCGAGATCAGCCGCTTCTGCAAGAGGGCTCGAACCGATCTGGCCATCGGACAGGTTCCGCGGGGGACCCTTGGGGAGTATCTGGCTGCCGGGCGGTTCTCACGCTTCATGATCGAGAACTACCTCGAGCCGATGGCCGCAGCGATCTGGTCGACGCCGACAGTTCAGGTGAAAGATTTTCCTGCCGAGCCTTTTCTGCGCTTCTTCGAAAACCACGGTCTTCTCTCGGTCCGCGATCGGCCGCAATGGAAGACTGTCGTCGGTGGCAGCCATGCCTACGTCAAGGCGTTTCAGCGTCACTTTAAGGGGAGCTGTTATCTCGGGACGCCGATCCGGGAGGTCAGGCGAGAGTCCGGCGGGGTGCGGGTCATACCGAGCGGCGGAGAAGCGAAGTCTTTCGATCGTGCAGTGCTGGCCACCCATGCCGATCAGGCCCTGTGCCTGCTCAAGGACGCTGACCCCCTGGAAACCCGCCTGCTAGCGCCCTGGCGCTACCAGAGGAATCATGCCGTTCTGCACACCGACACGTCTGTTCTTCCCCGTCAGCGCCATGCCTGGGCCGCCTGGAATTTCAGCCGCGGAACCGATGACTCCGGGCGCCCCGTATTCGTGACTTACTACATGAATCGCCTGCAGAGCTTTTCGGCGAAACGGGATTACTGCGTCACACTGAATTGCGATGCGGATTTTCAGCCCGATACGGTGATCGCCGAGATGGATTATCATCATCCTCTCTACACGCGGGAATCGATGGCCACCCAGCCCGAACTGCACCGCCTCAACGGGCGGAATCACACCTTTTTCTGCGGCAGCTATTTCGGCTATGGGTTTCATGAGGATGCGGTCAAGGCCGGCGTGGCGGCTGCCAAGGTTCTGGAAGGGGGGCCATGAAGTCGAAGATATACCTCGGAGAGGTCACCCATGCCCGCTCGGACCCCGTCAAGCACCAGTTCCGGTACCCCCTTTACTTCTATGCCTTCTCCCTCGGGGAATTGACGCAGCTCGACCGGCAGAACCCGCTGTTCGGCTACAACCGGCTGCGGCCGGTTTCCATTCATGACCGGGACTATCTGACGCCCGGAGAGGCGCCGATGCGTGAGAAACTGGAGGATATCCTCCACTCCTCGGGGCTGGGCGGCGACCTGGGGGAGGTGGTTCTGGTGACCGCGGCGCGCTATTTCAATTACATCTTCAATCCGATCAGCTTCTTCTACTGCTATGATCCATCCGGGGCCCTGTTCTGCGTCCTGGCCCAGGTCAATAATACTTTCGGCGAGATGCACCTCTACCCAATGGCGGCCGAAGGCCATGATCCGGTCGATGGAATCAGGTCCCTGCAGGTTGACAAGCGGTTCCATGTCTCGCCCTTCTTTCCGCGCCGCGGTCATTATGATTTCCGGTTGACCGAGCCCGGCACGAGCATCGATAACACAATCCGTTACCATGTCGATGACCAGCTCTCCCTCGTGGCCCGAATCCATGGACGGGCCCGGCCTCTGACGGCGGCGGCGCTGGCGCGAACCCTCATGTCCCATCCGTTGTGCGCCAGCCTGACCAAGCCCAGGATCCTCTGGCAGGCGGCACGGCTCTACTGGCAAAGGAGACTCCCTGTGTACCCCAAACCGGTTCCCGACAGCGCCCTGACCCTTCGGCCCGCCCCGCCCAGCCTCGCCGACCGTCTTGGAATGGCGATGACCCTGAAGTTCCTCTCACGGATGCCTCGGGGCGAGTTGGTGGTGACGATGCCCGACGGACGCGAGTACCGGTTCGGCCAGGCGGGAAGCGAACCCTCTCTCGACATGACGGTCAAGGAGTACCGTTTCTTTCGCCGTGTCATGGTCGCGGGCGACATCGGTTTCGGCGAAGCCTTCACCGATGGCGAGTGGACGACCTCCGATCTGCCCGGGCTTCTGACCCATTTGGCCGCCCACGAATCGGTCATGGATGATCGCAGCATCGTCACATCGGCCGTGGGCCGGGGACTTAATTTCCTTCGCCATGTGAAGCGTCCGAACACCCTGCGCGGCAGCGCCCGCAATATCAGCGAGCACTACGACCTGAGCAACGACTTCTTCGCCACCTTTCTCGATGCGACCATGACCTATTCCGGGGCCCTGTTCTGCAGTCCTGACGACTCGCTGGAGCAGGCCCAGCGCAACAAGCTGCGCTGCATCCTGGAGAAGGCCGGAGTGACGGCCGAAGACCACGTGCTGGAAATCGGCTGCGGCTGGGGAAGCTTTGCCATCGAGGCGGCCCGGGCCACAGGCTGCCGGGTCACCGGCATCACTGTATCCCGCGAACAACTCGAACTGGCACGTCGGCGGGTTGCCGATGCCGGCCTGCAGGACCGCGTCGAGATCCGCTTTTGCGACTATCGCCATATCCGCGGCTCGTATTCGAAGGTCGTGTCGATCGAAATGCTCGAGGCGGTCGGGCACGCCGGTCTCGGTGCCTTCTTCGCTGCCTGCGATCGGGTTCTGGCACCCGGAGGGCGGGCCGTCGTCCAGGTCATCACCATCCCCGATCGCAAGTACACGGCCTACCGCTACAGTTCCGACTGGATTCGCAAGCATATTTTCCCGGGCGGCCACCTGCCCTCGGTCGGGGCGCTTGCCCGATCGATCGGCGGGCATTCGACCCTGAGTCTTGCCGAACTCACGCAGTCCGGCCGGCACTATGCCCGCACCCTTGATTGCTGGACGCAGCGATTGTCGTCAAGCCGTGAGGAGGTTCTGCAGATGGGCTATGATGAGGCTTTTTTGCGGAAATGGCTGTACTATTTCGCCTATTGCCGGGCCGGTTTCGACGCGCAGATAATCGATCTCACACGGTTGGTTTTGGAGAGGCCGCAGCAATCATGATCCTTGGAAAGGAAGCGGAGATGCCGAGGCTGGCGGCCAATATCACCAACATCATCCTCTACCAGCTCGGCTGGTTCTCCTGCGTGTTGGGTGCCGCGTGGGGGCGCCCCGGTCTCGGCGCCGCAAGCGCCATGGGACTCATGGCGGTCCACCTGTGGCTTGCGCGCTCACGCAAGGAGGAAATTCGCCTGATGGCCGGTGCCTGCATTCTCGGCATTACGGTGGACAGTGCGCAGCAGGCGATCGGCGTTTTCTCTTTCACAGGGGAGCCGGCCTGGCCGCTCACGGTGCCTTTGTGGGTCGCGGTCATCTGGGCTCAGTTCGCCACCCTCTTCCATTTCGCTCTGAAATGGCTTGCAGGCCGCTATCTCCTGGCCGCATGCCTCGGAATGGTTGGCGGCCCGCTGGCCTACGGCGCCGGGATAAAGCTCGGGGCGGCGAGCTTCGAAGGAGATGTCGCCCTGAGCATGGCGTCGCTGGCGATTGTCTGGTCGGTTGCGACGCCCATACTGCTGTGGTGGAGTGAAAGAAACTCCGGCACGAGGGGAGGGTACCGCCAGCCTTTCTGAACAGGATTCAGCTGAGCCACCGACCGAAAAGAAAGCTGGCGGAGGCCACCAGCGCGCACAGGATCGTTCCCCAGGCGATGTCCACCAGGACAACCTTCAGAGGCCAGTCTTTCAGGGTGGCGAGGTTGGTCAGGTCATAGGTCGCATAAGTGAAGAACCCGAACAGGGCTCCGAGAAGGGCGGCTCTCATGAGGGACTGGTCAGCCAGGGCCGGACGGACGGCAAAGACGAGGATGCCGGCGATGTAGATGAAATAGAACACAAATGCGGCCGGCCAGTTGACTTTGTCGCTGAGCAGATGGGCCAGGTTTTTTTGGTAGAGCCCGCGGGCGACTATCCCCAGCCAGAGCAGGTCAATGATGAAAAAGGCGGGGATGGTCAAGAGGTAGAGTTTGAGATAGAAAACTGCTGTCATGGGTCAACACCTTTCACTTTACATTCCATGTTTACCATCAAATGCCCGGAAGAAAAGCGCTGGCGAGCGAAAATTTCGCGATCTATCGATGGCGGAGCGACCAGTATCCGGGTATATTTGACGGAAGAAGAAGAGGAGGAGCAGATGAAACGGATCATCCGGACGGCCGGCGTGCTTATCGGAACTTTAATGGCCTCGCAGGCCGTCGCTCTCGAGGTCGGGGACCCCGCACCTGATTTTTCCGCGCCCTCGACCCATGGAGAGATCGCTCTCAGTTCCCTTTTTGACAAGGGGACGGTGGTCCTGGCTCTCTATTTCGCCGATTTCACTCCTGGCTGAACCAGGGAGATGGAGGCCTTTCAAGGCGATATTGCTCGTTTTGAAGACCTCAACGCCCAGGTTCTGGGTGTCAGCGCTGATTCGCTGAAAACGCATCGGCAATTCGCCGACGAGCTCGGCATCGATTTCCCCCTGATCTCCGACGACGGCACGATCCGCAAGCTTTACGGCAGCGGTCGCCTCACCTATCTCATCGATCGAAACGGCATCATCCGGGACATTCACAAAGGGATGCCGGAGAACGACGCACTGATCCGCCAGATCGAAAAACTTGATACGGATTGAGCTCTCCGGGGTCAGATTTGTCACGAGTTTCTGAATGCCGATCCCGCGGTCGAGGCCTTCACCACGCCCATCCGCCATGCCGGCTGAACATCGAGAGAAAAGGTTAAGACATGCGGCACCTGCCCGTGGCAATTATTTTTGGATTGGCGGCTCTTTTGCTCGGAGAGGGAGTGATGGCCTACGAGGAACCCGATTACACGGTGCTGGAAACCCGGGAGGCGTTCGAACTGCGCCGCTATGACTCTTTTCTGGTGGCCGAGATGCTCGTTTCGGGCGGGTTCGACGAAGCGGGAAGCCAAGCCTTTGGCCGGCTTTTCGATTATATCAAGAACGACGAGCGGCCCGAGGGGAAAATCTCCATGACCGTGCCGGTTATTCAACAACCTGTGGAGCAAGAGGAGGTGTCTGGCTCCGGGACCAGTGGCAAGGAAAGACCGGTTGATCAGCCGCCAACCTACCGCTTTGCCTTTACCATGCCATCCGAGTACACGCGGGAGGAACTGCCAGCGCCCGCCGACGAGAGCATCCGGATCAGGCAGACCCCTTCCAGGGTCCTGGCCGCCCGTCGCTATTCGGGGACCTGGAGCGAAGAACTTTATCGCAAAAACGAGAAAATCCTGCTCGAGGCGATCGAGGAAGCTGGCCTGAAAGCGATCGGTGAGCCGATCTTTGCCCGCTATAATGCGCCTTTCAGCCTCTGGTTCCTGCGGCGCAACGAGGTTCTGATCGAGGTGGAGGTGCCGTAATGCGAACAGGATGCGCTTCGCCGAACAAAGATTCAGAATGGGGCGAAACACTGGAGGCATTGACGGGACGCTGGCCCCAAGGGTGCCTGTGACACGGAGGGGGGGGATGCTGGACAGTCGACGGGTTGAGGTTATGGTGGATGGCCCGACCCCTCTACCTCTTCTACAGCAGCTCTTGCCAGCCACGGAGGTACCGGGCATCCCAGGGCATCGGCCACGGCCCGGAAGATTTCCACTTCCTCGACCTCGATCGATTCGTCGTGCGTCAAGCACTCAAGACACGCCGCCAGAAGCTTTTTCTTGATCAGCGGACTGGCCACCGCCAGCCGGTCGAGAGCCTCGCCCATCGCCTCGAGGGAGCAGTCTGAGGCCGGGATGAACTCGAGACCGGCCTTCGGTTCGTGTAAAATCCGCCCGCCTCGTTCGAAGGCCTCTTCCGCCTCGGACGCCTCAGCATGACCGACCAGGGCCAGCAGCGACAGCACCGTGGAACACTCCCAGGCAACACCGCGAAAACCGTAGATCTGTGCCACCCTTTTCCCCGGCTCCCCGTAATGCGTGGCAAGATGCCGCTGAAGAAGCGTCTTCAGGACAAATTCGAACAGGCTCAGCTGCGCATCGGCCTGCACCAGGTGGTCTATAGTCTCGTTGAATCGGCGATACTGCTCCCCGGAGAGTCGACGCAGAGCCGGCAGGCACAACTCCACCAGCGGCAGACGCAACCGGGGGGTCACCTCGGGGAGGTAGCCCGAAATCGCCTCGACCTCGGCAACAACTCCGGAGTGTGCGGACGACTTCAGCAATTCGACCTGCCGGCGTCGTATCTCGGCCGTCCGGTCGAGCAGCATGAGATAGACCAGGGCACAGGCGCCTACCGGCTCTCGGGCCGCCTGGCGTACCACGCCAGGCAGATCGTCGATGAGCTGACGGGCCCGGTCTGCGTGGGCCCGCATCGGTTCGCCCACGCTTGCCAGCAGGGCGGCAGCCGTGGCGCCGCTGACCGCCTCGACACCCGCAGAGCTTGACCGGGGCGGATGGCGGACGGTGCGTCCCGGTGGCGCTTGCGGCGGAGCAAGTCTCTCCACAGCAGGGAACACGCCGTCAAAAGCAGGCTCGAGACGGATGATACGCTCGAACAGCGGCGGATGGGTGGTCGTGGATGCGGTCCAGCTCTCCCTGAGGCCGTTGCAGAAATACATGTGGCTGGCCTCAGAGACCTTCGGGTGGCGGATGCGGCCTGCTCCTACGAGGCCGCCGACTTTTTTCAGGGCTCCGGCCAGCCCATCCGGGTGGCGGGTGAACTGCACGGCCGAGGCATCGGCGAGATATTCGCGTTGACGCGAAACTCCGCTTTTGATCAGCTTGCCGAAGAAAACACCGAGGGAGCCGACGAGATAAAGGGCGAATCCCAGCACAATGAAGGCGCCGCCCTTGAAGGTACGGGTTCGGCCCAGGCCGCGGATCATCCCCTCTCCAAGCAGGCTGATGAGCAGGATGCCGTGAAGCCATCCGAGCAGCCGGATATTGACCAGAGTGTCGCAGTTGAGGATGTGGCTGAATTCGTGGGCGATAACCCCCTGCAACTCGTCGCGGTCGAGCAGCTCCAGGGCGCCTCTGGTGACGCAGATCACCGCATCGTCAATGCCGAAACCGGCAGCGAAGGCATTGATTCCGCGCTCGCGCTCCAGAACGTAGACATCCGGCACGGGCATGCCGGAGGCGATCGCCATCTCCTCAACCACGTTGAGCAGGAGCCGCTCCTGCGGTCCCTTGGTTCCCGGGTCAACGGGAGCCCCGCCGAACATCTCGGCCAGCCGTCGACCGCCGTCGCGAAGCCTGGCTATTTTGTACGCCGAGCCGCCGAGAATGACCGTCAGGGTCATGGCGGCTACGGCGAGAAAAAAAGGCAGATCCCAGAAGGAGCGCAGGTGGGGTCCGGCATCGCCGGCCGTTTGCACGAGGTAGAGACTTCGGGTCACCAGGAAGACGCAGACGATGATGACGATGACCGCTGCCGCGAAGAGCTGTACGAGCCGCCGGCTCTTCCTCCGTGCTTCGTCCTGGCGCTGAAAAAAGTCGCGCATGGCGTCGAATCAACTCAGGTGAAGGAGACGGTCGGGGTCAACCGCTCTTCGGGAGCCTGGATCTCCAGCAGGCTGGCCGGCCCGAAATTGAAGGCCCCGGCGATGATGACGTTGGGGAAGACCTCGCGGGCCGTGTTGTAGAACATGATCGAATCGTTGAAGGCCTGGCGGGCGAAGGCGATCTTGTTCTCCGTCGCGGTCAGCTCCTCGCTGAGCTGCATCATGTTCTCATTCGCCTTGAGATCGGGGTAGGACTCGACCAGGGCGAAAAGTTTGCCGAGCGAACCGGTCAGGGCGCCCTCGGCCCCGATCAGCCGGGCGATCGCCTCGGGATCGGAGGGATCGGCCGACGCCTGCTTTTCGGCGGCCGCTGCCTGGTTGCGCGCAGCGATGACCGCCTCGAGCGTGTCGCGCTCGTGCTTCAGATATCCCTTGGCCGTCTCCACCAGGCTGGGGATGAGATCGTAACGGCGCTTGAGCTGCACGTCGATCTGCGCGAAGGCATTCTTGAACTGATTGCGCAACTGCACCAGCCTGTTATAGATGCCAACGAGATAAAAGACCGCGCCCAGGGCCAAAATCAGCAAAACGATTAAAACGATAGAGCCCGTATTCACTTGATCACTCCTTCGGCAAGGGGAAATGAAACCCGCAAAGTCGTTTGTTACTAACAATGAGACGTTACTTTGGACCAGATTGTAGCAGAAACGGTTTCATGTCAGAACCAAATTAATTCGTTCTTTCCCTGCCTCGATGTTTTAGAGGGCGGTCTTCGTATCCAGGCGGTGCAGTGGACGACGCTTCTCGAGGCTGCTGACCTTTGACGTCAGGGTCTAAGGTGATAAAATTCCAGTATGTGGAGATTGTAAAAGAGCAAAGCCCTAACAAAACAAATTCCATCACGCCCCGAATCACGCTTTCTCTGGTGACATGGGCGCCGGGCGTGCCAGAGGCAAATCCATGCAGAAAATTACCGCCCGCTCAGTGTGGTCCTGGTTGCGCGAGAACTGGCTCAACGTGCGCCGAATCCGTTTCTGGCTTGCCGCTGTCGCTATCCTGTACGCGCTTGTCGGTTTTCTCGTTCTGCCCTGGGTGGCAACCGACTTTGCGGTCAATACGGTAGCTGACGATCTCGGCCGCGATCTGCGCATCGGGGATGTCCATACCAATCCGTTCACGCTCAACCTCGAGGTCGAGGATCTCGCTCTGGACGATGTCGATGGCCAGGAACTTATTGGCTTTGAGCGCCTGTTCGTCGATGTGGCCTGGTCCAGCTTGTTCGAGTGGACGCCAGTCATACCCAGGGCGCGCCTGGAGGGCGGCCGCCTGCACGAGGAACAGTTCGAGTCGGGGAAGACGCGTTTCACCCGTCTGCTGGTCGATTTCGAACGCCGGCCGCTGCCGCGCTCCGGGGCGGAAGAGGCCATCCTCACTCCCGCACCGACCGGCCCGACGGCGCCGATCGCGCTCCACGATATCGATTTCTCGATTGACGATTTCATCCTCGCTGACGACGCCGCTTCGCCGTTTCAGCTCAGCGGTCGATTCGAGTTGGGCGGGGAATTCGACTTCGACGGTGAAATCCAGCTACTGCCCGGGCTCGACCTGGCCGGCACGCTCGATCTCGATGGTCTGGCGCTCGCGATGGCGGAACCGTTTGCTCAGCGCTTCGCGCACGTTCGTGTCGACAGCGGCAGCCTGAGCGCCGAGGGCGAGTTGAGCAGCGGCCCTGGCGACCCGCTGACCTACGCCGGCAGCGCCCGGATCGATGAACTGGACATCGGCGAACGCGACGGTGGCGAGGATGTCGTGGGCTTGCAGGCGCTGGCCATCGATGAGATCGATTTCCGCCTCGGAGAGCGTTTGCTCGAGCTGTCGGTCATCCGGCTCGATCAGCCCTCCGCCCGGGTGTTCATTGCCGAGGACCGCAGAACAAATCTTGGCGAATTGCTGGTCGAGCAGCCCGCCACTCCGGAAACGGTGCCAGAAACGGCGCCAGAAACGGTGCCGGAAGCGGTACCGGAAGATGAGACCGAACCCTTCGATATCGCGATCGGCGGCGTCCGCCTTGATGATGGTGCATTGGCCTTTACGGACCTTTCTCTGCCGCTGCCCTTCGCCACCCGCGTGCACAAGCTCAGGGGCGGCATCTCCCGGCTTACGCCCGGTCTGGAGGAGCCGTCGCGGGTTGATCTGGAAGGACAGGTTGCGGATTACGGACAGGTCATGATCAGCGGGAAACTGAATCCGTGGAATCCGCTCAGCCGCGCGCAGGTCGATCTCATCTTCGAGAACCTGGCTATCCCGGAGTTTACACCCTATGCGGTCCAGTTCGCCGGCCGCAAAATCGCCGCTGGCCGTATGGACCTCGATCTCGCTTACGTGCTGGAGGAGAGCCGTCTCGACGCCAGTAACCACATTGTCCTGCGCGACCTGAAACTGGGTGAACGCTTCGAACACCCGGACGCAACGGACCTGCCGCTTGACCTGGCCATCGCGCTGCTCAAGGATAGCGACGGTGTGATCAGGGTCGATATACCGGTGCGGGGTAACGTCAACGATCCCGAGTTTTCCTTGGGGCCGGCGATCCGGAATGCGCTCACCGATATACTGCTAGGTATTGTGACTTCGCCGTTCGAATTGTTGGCCAGCCTCGTCGGCGGCGACCCCGACGAACTCGCGCAGGTGGCCTTCGATCCGGGTTCCAGCGAGGTTGCACCACCGCAACGGCAACGCCTTGACCAGCTGCGCGCCGCTCTTGACAAGCGGCCCGAACTCGCGCTCGAACTCCCCGCGCCGTATGCACCGGACGCCGACCGTTCGGCGCTCCAGCGGCAACGGGCCAGGGCCGCCATGGTCGAGCGGCTGGACCAGGCGGGCATCGACGTCGCCAACCCGAGCCTGGAAGCCGCCGCAACCAGCGAGACGCTGGAGGCGATGTTTGCCGATCGGTATCCGCAGCGGTCGCTCGCCGATGTCCGGGAGCGCTTCACCACGGAAGAAGACGATGAGGCGCCGGAATTCGACGCCGCCGCGTACCGCGAACACCTGGCCACTGAAGTGACTGCCGCCCAGACCGTCACCGAAGAGGACCTCGAAGCGCTGGCGCAGGCCCGCACCGACGCCGTCCGCACTTTCATCCTGGGCGAGGGCGACGCCTCGGCGATCGAGCCCGATCGCGTACGTTCGGTGGCACCCATTGAAGTCGAGGCCAATGGCGCGGTCATCTTGGAAATCGGTCTCGCCGCCGACTGAGAAGCAGCGTCAGGGGACTCGGTCGAGCCCGGCCGAGGGGTAATAGGGGGCAATAGTGGGTCTCTCCTCTATTGCTCCCTTGCATGCAGCCGACCTGAACTCCGCTGCGCTCCTCACAGACGCTGATGCAAACCATTCAACATTCTTCACTATCAAAATTCATCCCTTCACTGAATAATACAATAGCACCCAGATGCTATTCAAAAATTCGGTAAAAAATCACAACCCAGATGTTGTGGTGTGTCGAGATAAAGAATGCTGATCGGCCTTATCGATATGCCGCACCGCTAAAAAACTTTGCAATACTGTCGCTTTTGAACC
>JAWOCM010000059.1:0-66200 GCA_046483795.1 Desulfuromonadales bacterium
TTTCTCTTCTTTCTCTTCTTTCTCTTCTTTCTCTTATTTCTCTTCTTTCTCTTCTTTCTCTTCTTTCTCTTCTTTCTCTTCTTTCTCTTCTTTCTCTTCTTTCTCTTCTTTCTCTTCTCCATCGAGCTCGGCTATCACGGTGCCGACCGGAACGGTCTTTCCTTCTTCGACTTTGAGGCTGCTGATCACTCCGTCATCGAAGGCCTCCATCTCCATGGCAGCTTTATCGGTTTCAACTTCCGCAATAATATCACCGCGATTGACCTGATCTCCTTCGCTGACTTTCCATTCGAGGATGGTTCCCTCCTCCATGGTATCGCTCAACTTCGGCATCGTGATTTCAGTTGCCATGTCTATTTCTTCTCCTCGCTTCTTTTAGTCCGTGCGTGGAAGCTTGTTAACGAGCGGGCAGCAATTGTCGAACCCGTTCGATCACGTTGTCCGCATCGGGAATGGCAGCCTGCTCCAGATCCTTCGAATAGGGCATCGGCACATCGGCACCCCCGACCCGCAGGGGTGGACCGTCGAGATCATCGAACGCCCCGGCCAGAATGCGGGAAACGATTTCACCGCCCCAGCCTCCGGTGAGCCAGGATTCTTCCACCGTCACGACACGATGCGTTTTCCGAACCGATTCGAGGACCGTATCCATGTCGAGCGGATTAAGACAACGCAGATCGAGCACCTCGGCTTCGATTCCCTCTTCGGCAAGCTTTTCCGCAGCCTCGAGACAGACATAAACCATCCGCGAGAGGGCAACGAGCGTAATATCGCCACCTTCCCTCTTGATGTCGGCCTCCCCCAGAGGGATCGTATATTCTTCCTCGGGAACATCGCCTTTTTTACCGTATAATCCCTCGTGCTCGATAAACAGGACCGGGTCCTGTGAGCGGATGGCGCTTTTGAGCAGACCCTTGGCGTCCGCCGGAACGGAAGGCACAACAACGCGCAATCCCGGACAGTGCATGAAAAGTCCTTCGAGTGAATGCGAATGCTGGGCGCCCAGTTGATTCCCGCCGCCGCCCGGTGCTCGAATGGTCACTGGAACGGAGGCTTTCCCGCCGAACATGTAGCGGATAACGGCGGCATGATTCATGATCTGGTCCATGGCGACGAGGGCGAAATTTATGGTCATCAGTTCAGCGATCGGCCGCAAGCCGGTCATTGCGGCTCCGGTGGCCATGCCCACGATGCCGGCTTCGGAGATAGGAGTATCGATGACCCTTTTTTCGCCGAAGTGCCCCAGCAACCCTTTGGTCACCTTAAATGATCCTTCGTAGAGCCCGACGTCTTCGCCCATGATGAATGTATTGGGATCCCGCTCCATCTCTTCCATGAGAGCCTGATTCAGAGCGTCCCGACAGGTGATCTCAGCCATGTAAACTGTCTCCTCTAGGAAAGATCGGCATAAATGTCTTTATAAAGTTCGTCCGGTTTCGGGTCCGGGCTTTGCTCAGCGAATTCGATCGCGCTCTCGATTGTTTTTTTCTCCTCGGCATCGATCGCTTCAATGTCTTCCTGGTCCGCATACCCTTCTTCAGTCAGCCAGCGGGCAAAATTGGGTATAGGATCGCGCTCCTGCCATATCTTTTTTTCCTGATCGCTGCGATAGGTCCCCGGATCGGAGATGGAGTGGCCGCGATACCGATAGGTCAGCGCCTCGATATAGGTCGGCCCCTGTCCTTCACGAGCTCTGTGAACAGCCTTGCGGACAGCTTCATAGACATCGATGACATTCATTCCGTCGACCTTTTCCCCCGGCGTCTCGTAGGCACAGCTTTTCTTGTAGAGTTCTTCAACGGCACTGGCCCTCTCCACGCTGGTCCCGATTCCGTAACCATTGTTCTCGCATACGAAAACGACCGGCACGTGGTAGAGGGCAGCCATGTTCATGGCTTCGTGAAAAACGCCTTGATTCGTAGCGCCGTCACCGAAAAGGCAGACCACCACCTTGTCCGATTCCCTGTACAGGATCGAATAACCGAGCCCTACAGCCAGCGGCAGATGTCCCCCGACGATGCCGAAACCGCCCATGAAATTCGTATCGGCATCGAACAAGTGCATGGACCCGCCCTTGCCTTTGGATACCCCGGTCGCCTTGCCGTACAATTCAGCCATAACAGGTCCCGGATCGATCCCCCGTGCCAGGGCAAGACCGTGCTCGCGATAAGCACTGATCATGTAATCGTCTTCATGGATTGCATGGGTCACCCCGACGCCGACCGCCTCCTGGCCGCTGTAAAGATGAAGGAAGCCTCCCATTTTTCCTTGACTGTACAACTTGGGGCAGGATTCCTCGAATTCGCGGATGCGGGACATCTCGCGATACATCGCCAGCAATTCCTCTTTCTGGAGCATTGAACGTTCCTTTTTACTCTTCATCTCAGCCACCCCTTTTTGGGAGATGTTGGTATCATTTAAGCAAAGAATAGCAACTATCGGAGCTCTGGCAAGCCGCCGACTCACTTGATGGTCATTCAATTTTTCAAATTCAACTTGCCGTAATCCAACAAGCGGTTATCATTAGAAAAAGAGAAATCCGAAGGGGATAAATAATATGACAGCAATGGTCCAGTATGAAATCGAGGAAGACATCGCAGTGGTCACCCTCGATACGCCCGGGGAGAAGGTCAACATTCTCAATGAATCTTTTCTGAGCCAGCTTGATGAAACGGCCGAAAAGTTGAACCAGGAACAGGGCTTGAAAGGGGCTGTGGTTCTCAGTGCCAAGAAAAAAGGGTTCATTGCCGGAGCCGACGTACACCAGATCGAAGACGTTGACACTCCCGAGGAGGGTGCCCGCCTCTCCCGCCAGGGGCAGGATATCCTGCAGAAATGGGGAAACTTCAATTTCCCCGTGGTCTGCGCAATCCACGGCCACTGCATGGGAGGCGGAACGGAATTCGCCCTGGCATGCAATTTCCGAATCGCAGCACAGGATGCGGCTATCGCCCTGCCCGAGATCAAACTCGGTATTCTTCCCGGATTCGGAGGCACGCAGCGCCTTCCACGCCTGATTTCACTGGAGAAAGCCCTCGACATGATCCTGACCGGGCGCACGATCCGGGCCAGAGAAGCGGAATCCCTGGGAGTGGTCGATCGTCTCTGCGACCAGTCCGCTTTGAAGGAAGAAGCCCTGCGTCTCGTTCGCGACGCGGACAGTGACGAGCGGGCTATTTCGGCCTCTCGAAAAAAGAAAACATCCGGTCTACGCGCTTTTTTGCTCGAAAAAACCCCTCTCGGACGGGCCGTGCTTTTTTCGATTACCGAGAAGCAGATGCAAAAAACGACCAAGGGCCACTACCCTGCACCTGAACGGGCGCTTGAAGTTATCCGAGAGGGGATAGGCAAATCAATTGAAAAGGGACTGGAAATAGAAGCGAAGGCTTTAGGCGAGTTGATTGTGACTCCCGAAAGCAAAAATCTCATCCACATCTACAACCTGTCTCAGAGAACCAAGAAACCTCCTTTTGACGATGTCGAAGCCAACGAGATAAAAAAAGCTGCAGTGCTCGGGGCCGGCGTTATGGGTGGGGGCATCGCTCAGCTGATGGCGGATAGAAAGGTTCATGTCATCCTGAAGGACATCAAAGAAGAGGCTGTCGAGAGCGGACTGGATAGTGCCCGCAGTATTTTTCGAAAGAAACTCAAACGGCAGGGCAGGGATGAAGACGCCGTTTCCGAGAAGATGCAATTAATCAGCGGCACAACGAAATATGAAAACTTCGGTGATGCCGATCTGGTTGTTGAAGCGGTGGTCGAGAAAATATCTGTCAAACAATCCGTTCTCAAAGAAACCGAAACCTTCCTTCCGGAATCGGCTGTTTTTGCAACCAATACGTCAGCGCTTTCGGTTTCAGAACTTCAATCGGCTTCAAGTCGACCGGACAAGGTCGGTGGCATGCATTTCTTCAACCCTGTGGACAAGATGCCTCTGCTCGAGATCATTCATGGCACGAAAACCTCGGACCAGACCGTGGCAACCCTCTACCAGGCCGCTCTGAAATTCGGCAAAATACCGGTCATCGCGGCCGACCGACCAGGCTTTCTGGTCAACCGCCTGCTTGTGACCTATCTGAATGAAGCCTGCCTGATCGCCGAAGAAGGCGTCGAATGGCCATCTCTTGACAAAATCACCAGGGATTTTGGCCTGCCCATGGGACCTTTCCGGCTGATAGACGAAGTCGGCATCGACATCGGCGCAGAGGTCGGCAGGACTCTGTGCAATGCATTCGACTATCTGCAGGAAAGCAAACTGATGCAGAAAGCTGATGAAATGGGGCTCCTGGGCAAAAAGGGGTCAAAGGGTTTCTACAATTATCAGAATGGACACCCGTCCGGCCCGAATCTCACTATAGATTCCAAGCTGGACCTGCAGAAAGAACGGAATGCCACCGAAGAGGACCTGGAACGCATGCTGTACCTCATGGTCAACGAAGCAGCCCGCTGTCTCGATGAACAGGTTGTCGGCTCTCCCGAGGATATCGATACCGGTATGGTGTTCGGAACCGGCTTCCCTCCCTTCCGGGGCGGGTTATGCCGCTGGGCCGATGAGGTCGGCCTTGCGAAGATTCATGAGAGGCTGGAAAAGCTTGAGCAAAAGCACGGTGTGCGTTTCAAGCCTGTGAGTTTCATTGAAGATAACCCGAATTTTTACAGGGCATCCTGACTTTTCTTTTTCGATTGATGCCGAAAGCAAAAAAGGCCGGAGAAACTCTCCGGCCTTTTTTCTTATACTATTTTTGGAAAAAGGTTTCAGCCGAGAAAAACATCGTTCCGGCGGGCTCTGTTGGCAAGAATGGTCTGATCAATCATCTCTCCGCAGGAACAGCACTTCCAGGCATCGAAAGCACGAACGAAATCATAATTCTTTTCGGAGTACATTCTTCCTCTGCACTTTGGACATTTCATCTTTTTCCCCCTTCAAAATGACTTATTGAAAAGTTTTCCTCACGTCTGTAAAGAACAGCTGTTTCACCAGACGTGCCAAAAAGATTTCCCAGGGGGATAAAAAACCATAGAAAGAGCAGAACTCAGTGCGATTTTTAAAACATTTCCAAGTACTTACCAAAGAATGAAATTTACTTAAAAAATTTCTGCCACCTCTCTATTCGCTTCGGTCCGATCCCTTTTACGCGTCGCAGATGCTCCAGGCTCCCAAAGTCGCCATTTTTTTGACGAAAAAATTCAATCCTCTCTGCGATAACAGGACCAATCCCTTTCAATTCAAGCCAATCTTCGTATTTCATGCGATCCGGATGCAACGGAATCCCCAATGCCATACGCCATGCAGCCGGGAACATTCCATCCTGAAAGATCTCTGAACCTTCTTTGCCCTGTTTGGCATAGTAGGATTGTCCCGACAAAACAGACGTTTGGGGAGACAGGCCATCAGGCAGTGAAATTGGAGAGGGGCTGTCCGTCAATTCAATGACGTCTCTGAGAGAAATAGCGCCATCAAAATGACGGACCCCTCTTGCGCCGAACCCTTCTCCGAGCCAGACATAGGTTCCCGCGGATTCCTCCACGACAAAGGCCGGGGGATCTCCCTGGGGAAATGCCGCCCGGCCTGCATGCCACAAAAGTATTGCGGTAAAAGCAAGAACGATCACGTTATGACCGCCCGGTCGAATCACACTCCGACCTTGCCCTGATCCTTCAAAAGCTTGTAATGAAACGCATCAACCAGAGCCTGGTATGAGGCATCGATGATATTGTCACTGACGCCGACCGTCCCCCATCGGGTTTCCTTGTCCCCCGATTCGATCAAAACACGAGTCAGAGAGGCCGTGCCCTTGCTGGCTGGAAGGACGCGAACCTTGTAATCGAACAGTTTCGTCTCTGATATCTGAGGATAAAAACTCTCGAGCGCCTTGCGCAGAGCATGGTCGAGAGCATTGACCGGTCCGTTGCCGTCGGCGGCGGTATGTTCTATGCGCCCCCCGACCTTGACCTGCACCGTCGCCTCGGAAAAGGGCTTTTCGTCTTCGTGACGCTTTGTATCTATCACGCGGAAGCCGATCACGGAGAAAAAGGTTTCAAGGCCGCCCATGGCTCGACGCATGAGCAAATCGAAAGAGGCCTCGGCGCCCTCGAACTGATATCCCTTGTTCTCCATATCCTTGATTTTCTCGAGAATGTCCTGGGTCGCCGGATCTTTGCTGTCGAGGTTGATGTTAAACTGGGCAGCCTTTGCCAGGATATTCGAACGACCGGAAAGGTCCGATACGAGAATGCGGGTGATGTTGCCGACCTTTTCGGGTCGCAGATGTTCGTAGGTCTCCGGGTGACGCTGGATAGCCGAAACATGCACGCCGCCCTTGTGAGCGAAAGCTGAATTGCCGACATAGGGTTGATGCTTGTTGGGCACAAGATTGGCCATCTCGTAAATGGTGCGCGAGACCTGTCGTAAACCTGCCAACTGCTCCTCGCTGACACAATCATGCCCCATCTTGAGCTGCAAGGCGGGAATGATCGAACAGAGATTGGCATTGCCGCACCGCTCGCCGAAACCGTTGATCGTTCCCTGGACATGCACGGCCCCCTCTTCGACGGCTACCAGGCTGTTGGCCACGGCGCATTCGCTGTCGTTGTGGGCATGGATGCCGAGAGGTGCCTTTATCTCCTGCCTGACCTTCCTGATGATACCGGCGACCTCGAACGGCAGCGTGCCGCCATTGGTATCGCACAGAACGATACATTCGGCGCCGGCCTCCTGAGCCGCTTTCAGGGTCTTGATGGCATACTCGGGATTGGCCTTGTAACCGTCGAAAAAGTGCTCGGCATCGTAGATGACTTCCGGGACATTCTTCGTCAGATATTCGAGAGAGTCGTAGATCAGTTCGAGGTTTTCCTCGAGGGATATGCGCAGCGCCTCGCGAACGTGAAAATCCCAGGTCTTGCCGAAAATGGTAATGACATCGGGCTCCGCCGCGATCAGGGTCTGGATATTGTTGTCCTTCTCAGGCGATGTCCTGGCGCGGCGCGTCGAACCGAAAGCGGCCACTTTCGTCTGTTTCAGCCGGACATCTTTGATCTCCTTGAAAAAAGCAATATCCTTCGGATTGGAACCGGGCCAACCGCCTTCGATGTAGTGCACCCCCATCTCGTCGAGAATCCGGGCTATACGTATCTTGTCGGCCACCAGAAAAGAGACATCTTCGGCCTGGGTACCATCCCGCAATGTCGTGTCATAAAGCCTGATCGAACTCATCTATCCTCCCGGCGTGACGCTAGTCGACGCTCACGTCCTTTTGTGAAAGCTCGAATGCCTCATGCAGAATGCGCACCGCCAGCTCCGTGTACTTCTTGTCGATGACACAGGAGACCTTGATCTCGCTGGTGGATATCATCTGGATGTTGATCCCCTCCTGGGAGAGGCTCTGAAACATATTGCTGGCGATCCCTGAGTGGGAACGCATGCCGACCCCGACGATGGACACCTTGGCGATGTTTTCATCGGAGGTGACACCCCCGGCCCCGATCTCGGTGGCAGAGTCCTCGACGATTTTGAGCGCTTTTTTGAAATCGGTCTTGGGAACCGTAAAGGTGAGGTCGGTATAACCCTCGTGAGAGACATTCTGAATGATCATGTCGACGGTGATGTTGGCGTGGGCCAGCGGAGTAAAAAGCAGCGAAGCGATCCCCGGCTGGTCCGGTACGCGTATCACGGAAATTTTTGCCTCATCCTTGTTGTAGGTAACCCCAGAAACCAGAACGGTCTCCATTTCGGCATCCTCCTTTGTCACCAGCGTACCTGGATTGTCGTTGAAGCTTGAACGGACATGAATGACCACTCCGTATTTCTTGGCGAATTCCACAGAACGTATCTGCAGGACCTTGGCTCCGAGAGAGGCCATTTCGAGCATTTCGTCATAGGTGATGCGCTCGATTTTGGACGCCTCGGGAACGATGCGCGGGTCCGTGGTGTAGACTCCGTCGACATCGGTGTAAATTTCACAGACATCGGCTTTGAGAGCAGCCGCCACCGCCACCGCCGAGGTGTCGGAGCCACCGCGGCCGAGGGTCGTGATGTTCCCCTCCTCGTCGATTCCCTGGAATCCTGCGACAACCAGGATCGAGCCGTTTTTCAGATCCTCGCGCACCTTTTTGTCGTCAATGCTATGGATGCGGGCGCGGGAATGCGCATTGTCGGTCAGAACGGGGATCTGTGAGCCGAGATAGCTTTTGGCCTTGTATCCCATCGACTGAAGGCACATGGAGAGCAGGGAGATGGTCACCTGCTCGCCGGTGGAGACGAGAACGTCGTATTCCCGCTCACTGGGATATTCACACATTTCGTTGGCCATGGCGACCAACTTGTTGGTCTCCCCGGACATTGCCGAAACGATGACGACAACATCATTCCCCTCATCATAGGTCTTGGCCACGCGGCGGGCTACGTTGCGAATTCTCTCAACCGTGCCGACCGACGTTCCGCCGTACTTCTGCACAACCAGGGCCATAACCCTTTCTCCTCCTTGACGATCAAAAGGACCGGCACAAAAAACCGATCCGCTGTTTTACAGACGGAATAGCCCCGATCCGGTCAAAAAACGTCCAACAGAAAAATGATCGCTCTCCTGATCCTGCTGAACCTGCATTTTAACCACGAAATCGGAGAAGTGTCTTAAATACCAAGATTTTTCCTGCCGGTCAAAACATTTTTCCCGAAGTGCGGTGGCTGAAGCCGGCGAAAGGCCCCTGAAAAACACGCCGATCAGGTTATCGGCCGGTCGAAGTCTGTCCGGCTGGCCATTTTTGCCTTAACTCCTCAAGCAACCGGTGATACCGTCCGCCTCGGGCCGTCAGAGTCGCGCAACGAGCATCCTCTCCCTGGTAGGAAAGCGCGATCTCCAGACCCTCGGGCCGCAGATCTGGAATACGGTCGAACCATTCCACGACTGTGACGCCTTCATCGTGGAGATATTCATCGAACCCGAGTTCAAACAGTTCGTCTCTGTCGGAGAGACGGTACAGATCGAAATGATAAAGATCGAGCCGGCCCCGGTGATGATTCATCAGAGTGTAGGAGGGGCTGGATACCGGCTCATCATCCGGAACACCGAGACCTCTGGCGAGCGCCTGGGTCAGAGACGTTTTTCCCGATCCGAGTTCACCGCTGAGAAGAACAACGGCACCGGCGAACAGAGACTGTCCCAACGTCTCGCCCAGCCGACGGGTCTGCTCGACACTGTCGAGTTCAATGGACCAATCGTGCACGCTACCGCCCCATGGCCCGAACGAGATCGAGCCTGGCGACAACGCCAACCACTTTGTCATCATCCACGACCGGTATCAGATTGACCTTGTGATCGCTCATGAGTGACGCAATTTCGCTGAGGGTCGTCTGAGGATCGCAGAAAACCACCTCATCGCTGCAGATCTCGGAAACAGTACGTGCGGTAATCTGTTCGACCTCTTCCTGGAAATCCTTTTCACTTTCCAGATACAGAACCCAGTCGAAAAGGGAAATGACTGTCGGAACATGAAGGGGTTTGTTCTGTTCGACCAGATCAGTTTCGCTGATGACCCCGGTCAGTCGCCCTTCCTTTGTGATCACAGGCATGGCGCTGACTCTCTTTTCGACAAAGAGACGGGCCAGATCCTCGATACGCGTCTCTGGGGTCACCGAGATCACATTGCGGGTCATGATATCTTGAGCTTTCAACATGTTGGATTCTCCCTGTCAAGCAATTCAAATCGGGCAGCCGGCAGCTCCCCTAGCAGATCGCCGGCGGTCATGCCCGCCTCTCCCTGGCGGTGCGCAATCCGGTCGGCGGCGCGACCATGCAGATAGACGGCAAGGCTGGCGGCATCAAGTCCCGAAAGCCCCTGGCAGATCAGAGCGCCGATCAAGCCGGTAAGGACATCGCCCATGCCGCCGGATGCCAGCCCCGGATTGCCAGTGGAATTGATGCGAACGTCCCCTTCCGGTCCTGCGACAACCGTCCGTGCTCCCTTGAGCAGCACCACCACTTCGTGCTCTGCAGCAAAATCCCGGGCGACGGTGACGCGATCGCTTTCAATCTCGGAAATGCCCAGGCCGGTCAGGCGGGCCATTTCCCCCGGGTGGGGCGTAAAAACGGTCGTCGTATTCTTTCTCTCTTTCAGGCTTTCGAGATGACCGGCCAATGCGTTGAGTCCGTCGGCGTCGACCACCAGAGGCAGGGGGCAGGAGCGGATCAACCGGCGTACCAGCTGGACTGTCTGCTCGCACGTGCCGATCCCCGGCCCCAGGGCCAGAGCTTGTTTCCGCTGCGACAAAGTGCTGATTTCTTCGAACGCCGACAGGGCCAAAGATCCCTCGACCTCGGGAAGGGCCGCCGTCATCGCCTCGGTCAGCTTGACCTCGAGAATGTCGTGGATGCCTTGCGGACAGCCGACCGTCACCATCCCGACGCCGCCACGCTGCGCCCCCCGGGCGGTCATGGCTGCCGCGCCCGAGGTCCCGGATGCGCCTGCAACAACGAGCAGATGTCCGAAACGTCCCTTGTGACCGGTTTCGGGCCTTGCCGGCATCAAAGCAGCCGCCTCGCCCGACTCGATCAGGTCATTGCGGCCGCCGACCGTCTTGCCTGCCTGCGGGGGGATACCAATGTCGACCACCATCAGTTCTCCCACATACCGTGCACCGGGGTGGCTCGCGTGTCCCACCTTGGCAAAGGCAAAACTCACGGTAAGATCGGCCTGAACAGCCCGGCCGAGAACCCGACCTGATGAGGCATCGACTCCCGACGGGATATCCACGGCCATAGTCGGGGCCTTGCAGCTGTTGATCCAGTCGATCACTTCGCCGGGCATGCCGCGAACTTCGCTGTTCAGACCGGTTCCGAGCAGGGCATCGACCAGCACGACAGGCTCTTCGGACCTGTTGACGGCTTGTTCCCATTTTCCGTCGGGAACAAAACTGACCTCCCCTCCCGACCGAATCAGGGCTTCGAGGAAGATGCCCGCATCGCCGGTTATATCATCCTTTTGGGCCAGAACGACTGTCCTCGTCCGCCATCCCCTTTCGAGCAGGTGGCGGGCGATCACATAACCGTCCCCGCCGTTGTTGCCCTTGCCGGCCAGTACGAGAACCGGCCCGGGATACAGATATTCGAAACGCTTGCAGAGGACATCAGCGCCAGCCCGCCCGGCATTCTCCATCAATACAACGCCGGGGATACCGATATCCTCGATCGTTTGCCGGTCGGCCTCCTGCATCTGCTGAGCGGTCAGAAGTCTCATTCATTTCTCCAGAACAACCGTGGCAATCCCGTATTGACCATCATGACTGTACGAAAGATGGGTCGTACACAAATGGTGATCCTTACATATTCTAGCAGCCTGGCCGGAAAGTTTCAGCGACGGAGCCCCTAAATCATCCCTCACCACCTCGATATCATGCCATGTGATGCCCCGACGCAGGCCGAGACCGAGTGCTTTGAGAAATGCTTCCTTGGCTGCGAAGCGTACGGCCAGATGGGATGACGGATCTCTTTTGTCGAGGCAATAATCCTTCTCGGCCTCGGTGAAAATTCGGTCGATGACCCGGTCCTTGCCCAGGTCAAGCAAACGATAAAATCGGTCGATCCTGGCCAGATCGACCCCGATGCCGGCAATCGAAGACATGTCCAGCTACTCCTTCAGCAATGCGGTCATTTCCCGAACAGCACGCTCCATCCCCACCAGAACAGACCGCGAAACGATACTGTGGCCGATGTTGAACTCCTCCACACCCCCGAGCTTGACAACCTCGGCGATATTCCAGTAGTTGAGCCCATGACCTGCATTGACGCCGAGTCCCAGTTTTCGCCCGGCGCGGATCGCCAGATCTATCTTGCGCAGTTCTTCCCTGATTTCTCGTGGCGATGTGGCCTCGCAGTAGGCGCCGGTGTGGATCTCTATATAATCGGCGCCGATCCGATGCGAGGTCTTTATCTGTTCAATATCGGGATCGACGAAGAGGCTTACTTCGATTCCGCCCTGACGCAGCAAATCCACCTGCCGCTGCAACAGATGGCGATGCATGCGTATGTCAAGTCCGCCCTCGGTCGTCAACTCCTCGCGCTTCTCCGGAACCAGCGTCACCATGTCGGGCAGAACCTTCAGTGCGATGCTCACCATTTCGTCTGTCGCCGCCATCTCCAGGTTCATCCTGGTCTTGACCATCTTGCGCAACAATTCCACATCCCGTTCCTGGATATGCCGACGATCCTCTCGAAGATGTACGGTTATCCCACCGGCGCCGGCAAGCTCCGCAAGCGCGGCAGCTGTGATCGGATCGGGCTCATCGCCAGCGCGTGCCTGCCGAATTGTGGCCACATGATCAACATTGACTCCCAGTCTGGCCACCGTCAACCCTCCTTGCCGTTGTCACCGATATGGCGGTCGATCGCCTTGGCTATCTCGTCAGCCATGGCGGCAATTTCTATTTTGTCCTGCCCTTCGAGCATGATCCGCAACAGCGGCTCGGTACCGGAATACCGAATCAGGACACGACCATGATCCCCGAGCTTTTTCTCGATGTTCTCAATAGTTTTCTTGACCTCGGGGATATCCATCGGGTCGCGTTTTTCCGAAACACGGACATTGACCAACACCTGGGGCAGGGCCACCATGACCTTGCTCAGTTCAGAAAGGGGCTTGCCGGTACGCCGCATGATAGCCAGCAACTGCAGGGCGCTGAGCATGCCGTCACCCGTTGTGCCATGATCGAGGAAAATCATGTGCCCGGACTGTTCGCCGCCGAGGTTATAGCCGTTGCGACGCATCTCTTCGACAACATAGCGGTCGCCCACATCGGTCTTGAGCACTTTGCCCCCCGCGTTGCGCATAGCGATATCGAGCCCCATGTTGCTCATGACCGTCGCCACAAGCGTATTGCCGGCCAGCGTTCCCGCCTCGATCATTTGAGTACCGCAAATAGCCATGATGTGGTCACCATCGACCTGCCTGCCGAATTCGTCCACGAAAATAACCCGGTCAGCGTCCCCATCAAGAGCGATACCCAGGTGGGCCCGATGCTCGACTACGGCCTCGGCAATCTTTTCGGGATACAAGGAGCCGCAATCGGCATTGATGTTGGTCCCGTCCGGGTTGACCCCGATCGGCACCACCTCCGCGCCCAACTCGTGCAGGACGGCAGGGGCCACCTTGTAAGCTGCGCCGTTGGCGCCGTCGACCACTATTTTCATCCCTTCGAGATCGAGATCCTTGGGAAACGAGTTTTTGAGATAGACGATGTAGCGCCCCTGGGCGTCATCGATGCGAAAGGCCTTGCCCACTTCCGATGCGATCGGTCGCAGCGACTCGATTTTTTTGGAGAAGATCAGTTCCTCAATCTGCAGTTCCACCTCGTCGGGCAACTTGAAGCCGTCGCTGGAGAAGAACTTGATCCCGTTATCCTGATACTCATTATGTGATGCGGAAATGACCACACCTGCATCGGCCCGCATCGACGATGTGATGAAAGCGATCCCCGGGGTCGGCAAAGGACCGACCAGCAGAACATCCACTCCCATTGAACAGATCCCGGCCACCAGGGCATTTTCGATCATATATCCCGAAAGACGGGTATCCTTTCCGATGACGATGCGGTGACGCCTTTGGCTCTGCTTGAAAATATGGGCAGCGGCACGGCCGAGCTGCATGGCCATTTCGGTGGTCATCGGGTGGATGTTCGCCACCCCGCGCACCCCGTCTGTGCCGAAAAGCTTTTTTTCCATTTCCCTGCGACTCCTGTTTCTGGATTATTCCGGCATTCCCGCCGGTTCAATATCGACAAAAACCTTGACCCTGTCTTCGGACAATTTGGAATAATTCCCCTCGTAAGTCAAAGACAGAACTTTTTCAAAGTCCTCTTTAAGCATTTCCACCGAAAGCGGTTCCGTAGAGATGGCCTCCAGGCCGCGTAAATCTTTTTCTGCACCTTCAACCCTGATCCGGGCCGGGTCGGTGCGAACCGAATCCACCATAAAACCCTCTGCAGGCTTGCCGACCAAAGCGACCTTCACCGGCAGGCTCTTCTCTTGAATACGGTCGAGCTGAACCTCCACATGGGAAGGGGAGACACGGGTCACTTTCAAGCCTGTGGGAAGGTTCAGGCGTTCTTCCAGACGGCGAAATGTAGTGGTCCCGGCACTGAGCCCTTCGAGGTCTAACGGGATGCTGATCCTCTTCTCGTCAAGATTGACCAGAAGTGTTCGCGGGCCACTGATACGCACGTCGATCTGGGCCGGCACCTCGTTGGTTACAGTAAGATCCGGGGGAACGTTTTTCAGTTCGAGGGGAATACTGTACCGTCTGTCAACCTCCTGCTCCCCCATGACGAAAAACCACAGGACCGCGGCAAATATCAGCGACAGCACCTTCAGCAACCAGTTTTCAGTCAGTCTCGAGAAGAAGGGCATCTATCGTTTCCTTTTACCGGGCCCGGAATTTTTCTGTTCGAGAAGACGATTCAGCACTTTTTTCAGACCGGTGGAATCCAGGTCACGGGTAATCCGTCCCCCGACGACGACCGATATCTTGCCGGTCTCCTCGGAGACGACGATGGCTACGGCATCAACAAGCTCGGTCAGACCGATCGCGGCACGGTGACGGGTTCCCAGGGCCTTGCTGATATCCGGATTCGGTGAGAGCGGCAAAAAACAGCCCGCCTGCTGAATGCGTCCCTGCTGGATGACCACGGCACCGTCGTGAAGGGGCGAGTAGGGAAGAAAGATCGACGTAATCAGATCGGAGGAAACCCGAGCATCGATTCGGGTACCGACTTCGAGCAGATCTTTCAGGCCGGTCTCGCGTTCGATGACAATGAGAGCGCCGGTCCGCCTGTTGGCAAGGCTGACGCAGGACTGGACGATTTCGTCGATAATCTCCAGTTCCTCCATAGTCGACATGCCGCCGAAGAAGGGGTTCCGGCCGACATGCATCAGGGCACGGCGGATATCGTTCTGGAAAATAACGACGATGACGAGAATGATGGAGGAGAGAAAGTTATCGAGGAACCAGTGCAGGGTGTAGAGCCCGACGACCTGAGAGGCAACATATACACCCAGAATGACAGCGAGTCCAAGAAGCATCTGGACTGCACGGGTCCCCTTGATAAGCAGAAAGATGCGATAGATGATGAAGGCCACGATCGCGATATCGATGATATCAAAAAGAGGCCGGAGGTTTTGCGACACACCCTGCATCATTGGCTCCCGCTTTCGGCGGATACATTGATTGGACTGTCGTTTACATGGTGTCCCGACAGATGGCCCAGGCCGTCAGCGCAACCTCTCTGGCCGGACGGACGTCATGAACTCGAAAGATTGTGGCGCCCTGTTCGACCCCCAGGGCGACGGTCGCCAGGGTCCCGTAAACTCTCTGCTGCGGATCTTTTTGCTGTAAAACCTTTCCTATGAAGCTCTTGCGCGAGGTTCCGAGAAGAACGGGATAACCTAGGCTGTTCAACTCGGAGAGCCGGCGAAGAAGCTGGAGATTCCCAGCGGCGTCCTTGCCGAAACCGATTCCAGGATCGACGGCGATCTTCTCTTCAGAAACGCCGGATTCAACGGCCTTCGCGATGCTGTCACCCAGAGAGGCGATCACTGCGCAAACCAGGTCGTCATAAGTTGTATTCTGCTGCATGGTCTCGGGGCGGCCACGGGTGTGCATGAGGAAGACGCCGGCTTCGCTCTCAGCGACCACGGACGCCATGGCGTCATCAAAGTTCAGGCCGCTGATATCGTTTACGAAATGGGCTCCGGCCCGAACCGCTTCTCGGGCCACTTCGCTTTTATTGGTGTCGATGGATATCGGCAGGTCGATTTCCCGGCAGAGACGTTCCACCACCGGAACAACTCGATCGATCTCCTCCTGGAGGCCAACCTGTTCAGCACCGGGGCGGGTGCTTTCGCCGCCGATATCGATCAGATCGGCACCTTCCCTGTTCATCTCGATGCCCCGGCGGATCGCCC
Source organism: Desulfuromonadales bacterium (assembly GCA_046483795.1). Lineage (GTDB taxonomy): Bacteria > Desulfobacterota > Desulfuromonadia > Desulfuromonadales > JAWOCM01 > JAWOCM01. Next base: position 15,951 of record JAWOCM010000059.1, read on the forward strand.
TTTCAGAAGAGGCATACACTCCTCCATCCGAAAAGGAGTCGGGCGTCACATTGAGGATTCCCATGATGTTGGGTCTTGTAAGGTCGAGATGACAATCCAGCCCCCGCATAATCTGCGGCGGATGGGCGGCGCGATCGAGAAGCTCTCCCAATTCATTAGCCAATCGCGCCAGGCCGAAAGGCTGATGGGGCAATCGCTCACAGAGTTTCCGGAGCTTTTTGCGGGACCCTATCAGAACAACATCGGTGGTCGGGATCTGGCAGGCGACGCTTCCCCGGGCCACAGCCGCATCCCCTCCCAACGCGAGCATTTCCTGCTTTAGAATATTTGCCGCCCGGCAGGGAACCGCTCTCAACTTGACCAGATGACGGATCATCTTCCCGGCCATGCGCTGAATACCGGCAGGATCGACGCCCACGGAGGCCAAAGCTTTCAGGGCGTCGTTCTCATTTTCAACACGTAAAAGGCGGGGGGCGTAATCCATCAGGCCTCAGGTGTCACCGAATCATCGGTACAAGGCCCTGCAGCCGGCGCGATCGTTTCGCCCTCCTCCTCTTTCTCTTCCGGGGGGACCTCCGAGGACTGAAAAGCCAGCTCGCGCAGTTCCTTGCCATCGATGGTTTCCCGGACCAGCAGGGCCTGGGCTACACGCTCCAGAGCGTCGCGATTCTCTGTAAGAATCTTTTCCGTCCGCTCGTAATTTTTTTGTATGATGTCGTGAATTTCACCGTCTATGGCAACGGCAGTCGCCTCGCTGAAATTCTTGACATGTCCCATGTCCCGGCCGAGGAAAACTTCACCCTCTTTTTCCCCGAATGTCACCGGTCCGATTTTTTTGCTCATTCCCCATTCGCAAACCATCTTGCGGGCGATTTCGGTGGCCCGGTCGAGGTCGTTGCTGGCACCGCTGGTGACGCTTTCGAACGTCATCGCTTCGGCAATACGACCGCCGAGCAGAGTGCATATCCGGGTATGCAGTCCCGTTTCGGTTTCGTTGTATTTATCCTCCTCCGGCAGGTACATGGTGATGCCCATGGCGCGGCCGCGGGGAATGATCGATATCTTGTGGACCGGATCGGAGCCGGGGATATGCAGTCCCACCAGGGCATGTCCCGCTTCATGGTAAGCCGTCACCTTCTTCTCTTCTTCGGTGATGACCATGGAACGCCGCTCGGTGCCCATCATGACCTTGTCCTTGGCCCCTTCCAGATCGGCCATATCGACTTCGTCCTTGTTGTAACGGGCCGCGAGCAGAGCTGCCTCGTTAATGAGGTTCTCCAGGTCTGCGCCCGAGAAACCGGGAGTCCCGCGAGCCACCACTTCGAGATCCGCTTCGGGGGACAGGGGAATCTTGCGGGCATGAACTTTCAGGATTTTGGAGCGCCCTCGCACGTCGGGCCTGGGGACAACGACCTGACGGTCGAATCGTCCCGGACGCAGCAGAGCCGGGTCGAGCACATCGGGACGGTTGGTTGCGGAGATAAGGATGACACCCTCATTCGATTCGAACCCGTCCATCTCGACCAGAAGTTGATTCAATGTCTGTTCACGCTCGTCGTGACCGCCGCCCAGACCGGCACCGCGATGGCGGCCGACGGCGTCGATTTCATCGATAAAGATGATGCAGGGGGCATTCTTTTTGCCCTGCAGAAACAGGTCGCGAACGCGGCTGGCACCGACGCCGACGAACATTTCAACAAAATCGGAGCCGGAAATGGTGAAAAACGGCACCCCGGCTTCTCCTGCAATGGCGCGGGCCAGCAAAGTTTTGCCGGTACCCGGAGAGCCGAGCAGCAAAACGCCCTTCGGAATCCTTCCGCCGAGCCGCGAGAACTTTTTGGGATCCTTCAGGAAGGAGACGATCTCCTCGAGCTCTTCCTTGGCCTCGTCGATGCCGGCCACATCTCCGAAAGTGATAACTGTCTGGGTGTCGGACTGGAGTTTGGCCTTGCTTTTGCCGAAACTCATCGCTTTGCCGCCGCCCGACTGCATTTGGCGCATAAAGAAGATCCAGACCGCAATCAGGAGCAGAATGGGCCCCCAGGAGACAAGCAGGGTAAACCAGAGACCGCGATCTTCCTGCGGCTTGGCCTCGATTTCGACGCCTTGCTCGCGCAGTTCGGGAATCAGCTGACTATCTTCGGGGGCATAGGTTTCGAACTGGCCGCCATCCTGATACTGGCCGGTGATTTTTGGTCCCTCGATAGTGACTTTACCGATATTGTTGGAGTCGAGCTCCGCCAGAAAGTTTGAATAGCTGATCGGTTTCTGTTCCGTCTCCTTGTTCGTCATCATATTGAAAAGCAGAACCATCATCAGACTGATGACAAGCCAGAGTGCAAGATTCTTATAAAACTGGTTCACATATCCCCCTAGATGTCTTATTGCCGCCTGCAGCCTCTGAGAGGCCAGAAATCCCCAAGCGAATCAAGGCTAAAAATTAGCACAAACCTCGTGAATCCACAAGCCATTTGTCAAGCACAGGACAGCTGGAAAACTCGATTCGAAGGACTTTTTCAGTATCGCTGTCAGGCATGAACCGACATGACCTTCTGAGCCCGGCAGCCCAAAGGACTTCACTGTCCCGGGCCAGCAGCGGCAAGGCCTGCCGCAGTTCTTTTTCGATTTTGGCATCGATAAAAAGGTTCTTTATCTTCTTGAAGCCGGCGACCCTCGGAAGGGCAATACGGTCACCGGGACGAAAGTTTCGGATCTGCAGTGGAAACAGAAGAGCCGAGGAGAACTCTGCCATCCTTGGGTCATCCGTTCGCAGAGCTTTTTCCTGCCGGCTGACGATAACCAGACCGCCGCAGGGAAGCTGCCAGGTTCCCGTCCCCTCGATCGTCACCGAATAGTCCTGAGGTTCGGGGGGCGGATGTTCGCCCAGCAGAAGATAATCGTAACGTCGGCCCGCCCAGGCTCGGGACAGATCCACCTCCCCTTGAGGCGGTCCGTTTTCGAGCAACCGTTCGATATGAGCGATATGAGCGGCATCGATCCCGTGCACATCCCCCCGGAGCCGGCATAAAGCACGCCGGATCACCCGCGGGCGCAATGCCCGATGCAGACTGAGAAGGCCGGAGCAGTCAAGACGCAGATAATCCCCGTCTCTGCTGGACAGGTCCTCGAGAGCCCGCTCCTCGCATTCGCGCCAGAAGTCCGCCTCGGCTGAAAGCTGATCGCAGAGGCGGGCCACGGAACTGTCCAGCGCCGGCTGCAATTCGCGAAGCACCGGCAGAACCCGGTGCCGGATCCGGTTTCGGGTGAACCGCATATCCAGGTTGCTGGCGTCTTCTACATGCTCCAGCTGATGTCTTCGTGAATACGCTTCGATGCGCTCCGGAGAAAAATGAAGCAACGGGCGCACAAAAACATCGCTGCGTGGGCGCATTGCCGCCAGCCCTGAAGAGCCTGTTCCCCGCAGAAGCCGCTGAAGGAAGGTTTCCACCTGATCGCCCCGGTGATGTCCCAGGGCGATCACCTGACACGACTCCGCCCGGGCAACTTGCCGCAGAAATCGCCGGCGTTCTTCTCGGGCCGTTTCCTCAAGGCCCTTTCGGCGCGTCTGCGCCAGGGCGCGAACATCCACCCGCCCCTCAAAGCAGGGCACCCCCCATTTCTCGCACAACCGCCGGACAAAAGAGGCATCGCCCCTCCCCTCGGCACGCATGCCATGGTCGAGGTGGGCCACGCAAAGATGGACAGAGAGGGCCGCCGCGGAATCAAGGAGCAAGTGAAGCAGCACCACACTGTCCCGTCCTCCCGAGACGGCAACCAGAACCCGGTCGCCCGGCTGGATCAGGTTCTGGTCTGATATTGTCTTGATCAATGTATCGCGCACACAACCTCCGCGTGCTGACGAACTTCGCAGGCGCAGAATGCTCGAAACAGTTCGCCACCAATAAACAAACCCCCTCCTGCGCTGCAGAAGGGGGTTTGTTTATTGGTGGCGGTGCAGAGATTCGAACTCCGGACGCTGCGGATATGAGCCGCATGCTCTAACCAACTGAGCTACACCGCCGAACCTGCAATCCCTCGCTGTTCCGGAGGGTATATAATTTGGTTGCGGGGGCAGGATTCGAACCTGCGACCTCCGGGTTATGAGCCCGACGAGCTACCAGACTGCTCTACCCCGCGACAACGAAGACGTAAAAATACTCCCGTTATTGCAACTTGTCAAGGGGAAACTTGGCACATTTTGACATCTTCTCAAAAACCACACTGAACCGATAATCCGATGAAAATCAACCTTCCCGGATCATCGGGGAAAGGCCCTCTCTGTCTTCAAGTCGCTCGAGGGTCTCTTGCGCCTTGCTTCGGGCCTCAAAGGGGCCGACGATCACCCTGCTCCAGACCCCCTTCTCTCCCAGGTCGACTTCACGAACCTGGGCCGGATAGCCTTTTTTATGAAGTTTTTCCTGAAGCGCCAGTGCACTCTTGATTTTTTTGAACGAAGCGACCTGCAGAGAAAAGGTTCCGCCTGCCTCAACCGATGCCGTCGAAGGCGGCGTAACCGTTTCGGTCGCGGTCGTTTCTTCCGTATCCTGGCTTGTCTTTTTCCCAGCAATCGTCTTTTGGGCAGCCTCAACCTCGGTTGGTTCCTTCCTCTGTTCCGGAGGAAGATTGATCCCGCTGCCCATGGGAGATTTCTCACTCTTGGGCAACATTTCATAGAAGGTCAGGTTTGAGTCGGCTCCCCCGGAGGTCTCCTCATCAGCGGTCACAGGATCCGGAGCGGGAAGCTTTTTGACCACCTCCTTGCTGCCGGAATCGCTTTTCGCAACGTCGTCGGTCCCGCTTCGGCCCACCATAACGCCGAGTGCGAAGCTGACCAAAGCAACAGCGAGTACCATCAGGAGAAGAAGCATCGCCTGCTTCCTTTCCATTCGTCGCTGGGTCCGTGTCGTTCCCGTCCGCATAGTTCCTCCAGATTGGTCTACATTTGTTCCGGCGCCGAGACCCCGAGCATCCTGAGGGCGTTCGCGACCACCACTCGGAAGCAATTGACCAGGTAGAGCCTGGACCGGCTGGTTTCTTTGTCTTCGGTAATAATGCGGTGACGATTGTAATAGCTGTGAAACTGCGCCGCCAGTTCCTGCAGGTAGGAAGAGACCCGATGCGGCTCCAGGCTCTCGGCAGCAGCGGTGACCACTTCCGGATATCGCGACAGAGCTTTGATCAGAGACATTTCTTCCTCGAGCCCAAGACGGGACAGGTCGACCTCGCCCTGCCTTGGAAGAGCGAGATTCTGCTGCATCGCATTGCGGTTGACACTGCAGACCCGCGCATGAGCGTACTGGACATAGTAAACGGGATTCTCCGTACTCTGTTTCTTGGCGAGATCGAGATCGAAATCGAGCTGGCTGTCGGAGCGACGCATCAGGAAGAAAAACCGGCAAGCGTCTCGGCCGACCTCCTCGACCACGTCTCGAAGGGTCACGAACTGGCCGGCACGGGTGCTCATCGCTACCTGTTCGCCTTCCCGCAACAGATTCACCAGTTGGACCAGCAGGATATTGAGACTTTCGCGCTTCTTGCCCAACCCCTCGAGCACTGCTTTCATCCGCGGCACATAGCCGTGATGGTCGGCCCCCCAGACATCGATGACCGTTTCGTATCCCAGATCGAATTTCTCTTTATGGTAGGCGATATCGGACGCGAAATAGGTCGTTGCCCCATTGGAACGCACGAGTACCCGATCCTTGTCGTCCCCATAGTCCGAGCTACGCAGCCACAGGGCACCATCCTTTTCATAGGTCAGGCCGCGCTCCTTGAGCAGTTCTATGCTGCGCCCGACCTCACCCCGATCGTAAAGCCCCTGTTCGCTGTACCAGTTGTCGAAATGGACGCCGAATGCCGCGAGATCCTCCTCGATACCCGAAAGTATTTCCGTGCTCCCAAAGCTCGTGAACCAGCCAAGCGCCTCATCTTCCGGTACATTAAGAAATCTGCGGCCTTCACGCTCGGCCACTGCGGCAGCCATCTCTCGAATATAGTCGCCTTGATAGCAGTCCTGCGGGAAATCGACCTCTACACCCAGCACCTGACGGTAGCGGAGCAGCAGCGACTTTCCGAGAGTTTGCATCTGGTTGCCGGCATCATTGATATAGTATTCGCGCTGCACCTGGTAGCCGGCGGTTTGAAGCAGAGACGCCGTCGCATCGCCCAGCGCCGCTCCTCGGCCATGACCGATGTGAAGCGGGCCTGTCGGGTTGGCGCTGACGAACTCGATCTGAATCCTGCGGCCGCAACCGTAATCGGTTTCGCCGTAATGTTCGCCCTGGCGAGCGATCTCGTCGAGAACACCGCACCAGCTGCGGTTGCTCAGGAAGAAATTGATAAATCCCGGGCCGGCAATTTCGAGGCGCTCCCAGGCCCCTGTTTCAGCAGCAAGCTCTTCGACCAGTACGTCGGCAATCTGGCGAGGTGATCGGCGCTCGGGCTTGGCCAACATCAGGGCGAGGTTGGTGGCATAATCTCCATGCTCGGCACGAGCAGGGACTTCGAGGGTAAAGTCCGGGACTTCCCCGCAGGTCAACTGCCCTTTGTCGTAACAGGACTTCAGGGCCTTTTCAATACGTAGCCGCAACTGTTTCTTCATATTTAAGCTATTTCCCTTCGGGGAGACGGGACACTGTTCGATTCGTCCTGATTAAAAAACGGGCCATGTTAGCGCCGTGAAGCGAGAAGTGTCAAGCTCTTGCATCAGAGGCCGACCCCGGAAGATGTCCAGCCTGTCACTTCTTCGGAGCTGTTTTATCCTCGACATCCGGGGGAGAGGACGGTTCGGGCGAGAACTGGTAAACAAGTTCATCGTCCTTCACCATCCCAAGATCTCTCCGGGCGACATCTTCGATATATTCGAGATCGTTGCGAAGCAGATTTATCTCCTTTCGCAAGGCCTCATTACTTTCCTGCAGACTCTGGATTTTCGCCTCCAGCGAGTGTTTTTCCTGGCTGAGCTTGTAGGCGCGCAGAACTCCTTTCTCTCCGAAGAGAGCCAGCGCCAGCATGACGACAAGTAGGAGCAGAGCAAAACGCCCCTGAACGCCGAGGTGGACTTTTCGCTTTTTGCTTTCTGGTGAGGGCATGAATCAAATCCCGGATGGTTTTAGGGATCAATAATGACATCGTTCCAAATCGTAAATCAAGCCTGTTGAAAAAGAAAAAGGCCCGTCTTGAAGACGGGCCTTTTGGAAGCAGCTGGAGAGTGTTGTCAATTACTCGACAGCCACCATGGGTCGGATTTTGTCCATGGTTTTTTGGCCGATCCCTTTGACCTTCATCAGGTCCTGCGGTTGCTGGAACTGGCCGACATTTTCACGGTAATCGACGATCCGCTGGGAAATGGCACTGCCGACACCGGCCAATTGCTGCAGCTCCTCCGGCGAGGCGTCATTAATGTTAACCGCCGAGACAGCCTGGTCAGCGGCCATGTTCGCTTCGGCCGCCAAAATGGAGGACGGGACGGAAAGGGCGCAGCTCACAGCGATCAGCAAACCGACAAAAAGCTTTTTCAATGGTTCTCTCCTTGCAAAGTTGTTTCATGTGCCGTCAATAAAGGCCCATGAAGGTTAACGATGCATTATTTTTATATTCACTTCATGCCATTGTCAAGAAAAAAACTCCTCCGGATCGCCTTGCCTGGCCGCGTTACGTTCCCCCCTCGTCGTCATCACTCAGGCTTCCTCCGAATTCGAGGACATTGCCCACCCCGGTCATGGAAAAGGTCACAAAGTACTCTTCATCTTCAAGCCGGTCGCGATAGGACAAGAACAGGCTCCAGCATTGAGAACGATACTCGACCTTGGCGACCTTCTCCAGAGACCGACTCTCGCTGAGGTTGTAACGATGCTCATACCTCGCATAAAGCGGCTTGAGCCAGGCCAGGTCGATGCTTCCCGAGACATAATCCGTATTATCGCGCTGATACCGCGTTTCGACAGCGATCGCATTGCCGGAATCGTCACGAGCACCAACGCGGGTGGCGAATGAACGGAAGCGGTCTGAGAACGATGAAGAGCTGTCATGAACATCGTAATCGGCATCGATATCAAGGTAGGTCCGGGAGGTGGGCTGAAGGATCAGCTCAAGGCGCACATCGCCAAAGGGCTCTTCTTCAGTGTCATCGTTCCGCGCTTTGCGGATATCATATTCCTGGGAAAGACGCAAATAGAGGAAGTCATGGTAGCGAGTGCCTCCCTCCGAATCAAGTTTGGCTGTAAACCGGTTGGTCAGGGCATAGCGCAGCAGGTTCTTCGCCCCGATACGATCGAAGCGATCGAATCGCGGCAGGCGGCTCTGGTCTTCCTCGGGCACATAGAGGTAGTCGACTTCCGGTTCGATGCTGTGGCGGATTTTGGAGATGCGGTCGCCACCAAGGTGGAAAACCCGGGAGACCTGGGTACTGAGATTGCCGAATATATCGTAAATCCCCTCTCCGACGTTCCCCGGCCCCTCGTCAGAGGTCCAGTATTGCCGATATCGGTACCCACTGCCCATCTCGAGTGACAAGCCTGCGGTACGGGTGACCAGTGCAAGCTCGGGTCGGGTGGACAAACGCACTCCGCGAACGCCCTCGCGGCGCCAGAAGTAAACTGAAGAGGCCTCGAGTCCGTAATAAAGCGGTGTTTCCCCGAAACTCCTCCTGTTGGCTACATATTCGATTTCGGGCAGACGCTGCAGCGTCTGATCGTTGTCCCCTTCAAGGTTCTCCGTATATTTCAACTGGAAAGTCAGGGCGCTTTTATCCATCTGCTTGTTCAGACTCAGAATCGACTCGACCTGTGACTTGTTGTACTCCTCGGCAATTTCACCGAAATCCTCAAAATACTCCCGGTCGCTGACATACTCGGCATCAGCTGACAAGCGGATCTGGCCCGGTAATGTCCCTTCGTGCTCCCAGTCTAAAGCATGGCGGTTCTCATGGCCATGAGTCCCGTTGACATGGTAGCCCTTGAATTCTCCCTCGTTGTCGTCGCCCAGAATATAGCGATACTCCAGCCCTTTTCCCACCCCCATCCTGCTGAGGTAATCAAGGTAAAAGGTCGCATCCATATTCCGTGCGAGCACAAGATAGTAGGCAAGGGAGAGCTCCACCCCTTTCGAATCGGAATGGCCGTAGCGCGGCATGAGAAATCCCGACTCCCGCTCAGTTTTCACAGGGTAGACAAGATAGGGCAGATATAAGACGGGAATGTCGCGAATGCGGAAAAGAACATGTTTGGCACGGGCGTACCCACCGAGCGTGACGTCGAGGTGGCGGGCGCCGAACTTCCAGTCGGGGACCTCCCCGTCGCAGGTCGTGAACGTCCCTTTTGTTATGCGGAAATCGTTCTCGCCGACTTTTTCGATAGCATCGCCGACAATATGGAAGTTGCGCTCCTTCGCAAAAACCCGGCCCTGCTGCAGTACCCCCTGCTCGGTTTCCAGATTGAAATCGAGGGACTCCCCGACCATGATATTCCCCTGATCCTCCATCCGCACGCCGTCAGTGGCCAGAACATCCCCTGTGTCGGCCTCCCAGCGCATCGATTCGGTTTTGATGTCCATATCACCGTAGCGCATGTGCACCGAGCCCTCGGCACGATAGGTCTGGGTCTTCTCGTCGAAGCGGAACTCGTCGGCTTCGATTGCCACAGGCCCTTCTGAATCGCCGACATCGCCCAGGGGCTGAGCCAGAGGCTGCCCGGTGATCAACAGCGACAGCACAATCAATATCAGGAGCTTATAAGTATGGTAATGACACATTCAGACAGACGCGCCTTTCAATGCAAGGAGCCATTTTCGAGCCGCAGCAACCAGAAACAGGGAACCGGCAACCAGAACAATTTCACCGGTACGCTTTTCACGCAGGGCCTCCTTCAAGGCATCTTCGACCGAAGCAAAACCCTGTGCAGACGAGCCGGAGGCCGTGACACACGTCACGATTTCAGATCGCTCAACTGCCGTCTCGCTGGGCGGTTCACAGACATAAACCTTTTTCGCAAAAGGCAGGATTTCAGCCAGAAGGGCACGATAGTCCTTGTCCCCCTTGAAACCGACAACCCAGCGCAGGCGAACCGGCAGTTCAAGTGTCTCAAGATAAGCGGCTAGAGCCTGCATGCTGGCAATGTTGTGAGCGCCATCGAGCAAAACAGTTCTGCTTCCCTGCCACCATTCGAGGCGGCCGGGCCAGTCAACCTGCCTCAGCCCCTGCCGTAGTGCCCCGTCGGTGCACTCGAAACCCCGCGCTGCCAGAATCTGGGCCGCCGCAACAGCCAGGGCCATATTATCAAACTGATGGGCTCCGATCAGGGATGTCTGCAGGTCGGTTATATTTTTTCCGAAACCGATAAAGTTGAACCCGACGTCACTGGCCTCGGCTCGAAATGCCTCGCCGCAAACATCCAGGGGAGCGTTCACCCGACCCGACCGGTTGCGGATGACATCCAGGGCTTCCCGGGGTTGCCGGGCACTCACCACGGGAACGCCTGACTTGATGATGCCCGCTTTTTCGGCTGCGATCTTTGGCAGATCCTTGCCCAGATGCTCGGCATGATCGATGCTGACGGGAGTCAGGACTGTCAGGCAGGGCTCGACAACGTTGGTTGCATCGAGCCGCCCGCCCATGCCGACTTCGAGAATGGCGATATCGACCTTGCGCCTCTGGAAATAGCACAAGGCCAGAGCGGTGGTAAATTCGAAGAAGGTTGCAGGGATCGGCCGAACCAGGGATCGCAACTCATCTGTGAGAGATGCAACATCGCTTTCGCTGATTGTCTCAGCGTCGATGCGGATACGTTCTGTGAACGAGAGCAGGTGCGGGGACGTGTAGAGGCCAACCCGGTACCCTCCCTGGCGGAGGATAGCGGCGAGGGCGGCCGAGACGGAGCCCTTGCCGTTGGTCCCCCCGACGTGAACCACGGGGAAGTCCCGCTGGGGGTTGCCCAGGTCTTCGAGCAATGCCCGGATATTGTCGAGACCCAGCTTTATGCCGAAGCGCTGGAGGCCGTAGAGGTAATCCAGACTTCCGCGGTAGTCCACCCCTCAGCTCTTGGTGAGAACGCGAAGGATCTGGGCAAGGCGTGCCTTCATCTCCTTGCGTGAAACGATCATGTCGACCATTCCATGCTCCAGCAGATATTCAGAGCGCTGGAAACCCTCGGGCAGCTTCTGACGGATGGTCTGCTCGATAACCCGAGGTCCGGCAAAACCGATCAACGCCTTCGGTTCGGCGATATTCAGATCGCCGAGCATGGCAAAGCTGGCCGTCACGCCGCCGGTGGTGGGATCTGTCAGGATCGAAAGGAACGGAACCCCGGCCTCCTTGAGCTTGGCCAGAGCAGCACTTGTCTTGGCCATCTGCATCAGGGAGAGAATACTCTCCTGCATTCTGGCGCCACCGGAGGAAGAGAAAATAAGCAAGGGAGCCTTTTGGTCAAGGGATCGCTCGATGGCGCGCGTGATTTTTTCCCCCACCACGGAGCCCATGCTGCCACCGAGAAAACCGAAATCGAAAACGGATACGACAACGGGCAGCCCCTCGATCGATCCTTCGCCGCACACCACGGCATCACCGCCCCCGCTCTTCTTCACCGCGGCCTTGATCCGGTCCTTGTACTTTTTGGAGTCCTTGAAATCGAGAAAATCCACCGATTGCAAATGGGCGTCCATTTCACTGAAGGACCCCTCGTCGAGAACAAGCTCGATACGCTTTCGCGCGCTGATGCGAAAATGGTAGTCGCATTTGGGGCAAACGTTCAGGTTTTTCTCGATTTCCTGGGTATAGATGATTTCATTGCAGTTCTTGCATTTGGTCCAAACGCCTTCAGGCATTTTGACTTTTTTTTCTTCATCCTGTTTGGCGGCCTCGATAGGCGCCTTTTTCTTCTTGAACCACGGCATATTTCAACCTCGCTTTTCCGAGTCGGCTTCTCAAGGAAGTACGACTCACCGCCTTTCAGAGCCTGACACCGCTTACGCTCCAGGGCCAACGGCTCCGTCAGTGTTTTATCGAGAAACTCCTGTATGATCTGGCTGACTGGACTGGCAAGCTCTTCGCAACTTTTCTTTCCCGGCTCGCCGGCCGCATCATCTCTTCTTGAAAAAAACAATACCTATTCGCTGGCGTCATTCCCCATGCCAGCCTTCAGTGCCGCCACATACTCCCCTACCCGATCCAGCATGTCAGGCGATTGGCCATATGCTTCTATTATCTTGACGAGAGCCGAACCGACGACCACGGCATCGGCGAACTGTGCAACGGCAGCTGCATCCTCGGCAGAAGAAATCCCGAACCCGACAGCCACGGGAACCGCAGCATGACCGCGCAGTTCAGTCACATCAGGAGCGACCACCGATGGGTCGACCCGGGCCGAACCGGTCACACCCGTCATCGACACATAGTAAATGAAGCCCTCGGCTTCGGCCGCCAGCTTTCGTCGACGATCCGGGGGCGATGTCGGTGCAAGCAATGTAATGCAGGCGATGCCGGCCGGCTGGAGAAAAGAGCGAAGCTCGGGAGTTTCCTCGAAGGGCAGATCGACAAGCAGCACGCCGTCGACTCCGGCCTCTGAAGCATCGCGAGCAAAAAGCTCGGCGCCGTATTTGAACACAGGATTATAATACCCCATGAGAATAATAGGGACATTGGTGTGTTGGCGAACTCGCCGCACCAGGTCAAGAACACCTGCCAGGGTTGTCCCCGCCGTCAAGGCCCGGATAGATGCCGCCTGAATAGTCGGACCATCGGCCATGGGGTCGGAAAACGGCACGCCCAATTCGATAAGATCGGCACCGTTGGCCACAAGGGCGTGAACAATCTGTTCGGTGGTTTCCAGATCCGGATCCCCGGCTGTCACATAGGGAATCAGGGCCTTCTCACCCCTGCCCTTCAAGGCTTCGAATGTCGCTGCAATCCGGCTCATGCCTTATGATGTCCTTTGATAATTCACAATTTCGTCAGTCTAAAAAAACAGTGGTCACTTTTCAACTCATTTCTAACCCGACTCCGGTCTGGCCAATTCACTGGCTTGATCGAGCAGATCCCCGAACATCTCAGGGGTCATCCGCCCCGTCTGAACATTGTACCGGCTGGTATGATAACTGGACAAAACCCACGGTCCTTCGGGCGGACGAAAGGCCTGCCCATGACGGAACGGATGATCGGAAAGCCGTCCGATCACACCATTGCTCTTGAGCAGCTTGAGGTAACTCAGATACGCTTCCCGACCGAGTAGTACAAGGACCCGCAACCTTTCCAGGCTGGCGAGTTCCTCCTCCAGGTAGGTCTGGCATCGCTCGAATTCATCTGTTTTCGGCTTGTTCTCCGGCGGTACGCACTTCACGGCATTGGTAATGTACAAATCGTCAAGGACCAGTCCGTCCTGGCTGTGTTCCGCCTCGGGTTGACTGGTAAATCCGGCGCGATAAAGAAGCGGATACATGAAGTCCCCGGCACCGTCACCCGTAAAGGGGCGCCCCGTGCGGTTGGCCCCGTGAGCGCCCGGTGCCAGCCCGACCAGGCATATCCGGGCTTTCGGGTCGCCGAATCCGGGGACCGGCCGCGCCCAGTAATCGCTCCGCGTATATTGTTTTTTGGGCGGCAGCGTTTCGATATAACGACTCAGACGCGGGCAGCGGCAGCACTCGACCAGCCCCGGCACTTTCGCTCCCAGCATTATATCCCCTTCTCGGTTTCGGCGCCTGGCCTTCTTGCCTTCAGGCGCTCCTGCAGGGCCTGAAGAACCTGTTTCTGATATTGGCTGAACGCTTTTTTGCCGGTAAAACGGGCCAGAAAAGCCTGGGGGCCTTGGAGGCTGTTTTCCATTGAAACGAGAATACCGTTCGATTTTTTCTCGAGCCGCACAATCGTCCGGGTCGTGCTTCCCAGCACACCGGCAGAACCCCAGGAGAGGCAATCTCCCTGTCGATAGATCTCCACGATCGCCGGCACTCTCTCCGGCCTGCCTTCGAGTCTCAGGGCCATCATGGCTCCCTTGGACCAGGCGGGATCAAGTTCAGCCGCCCTAACGCCAGGCCACCATTCCGGCCAGGCATTGACATCGGTGAGCACGCTCCAGATTGCCCGCGGTGGTTCTTCCAGGATCCGGGATTCCTCAACGGCAAAGCTGGCATCACGGGTCGCTGCCATCATGATGCCGAAACAAAGCAAAACCACAGCAGCGAGTAAAAGGGCTTTTTTCAGCATCGCTCACCTGCCCGTGAAGGCAGCGGAATTCAATCTTTCTTTGCCGGAGCCTGCTTCGGTCTGCGCCGACGGGGCGGTTGCTTCCGCGGTTTGCCGCTGTCTCCGCCTCTTTTCTCAGGCACAGGTTTTTTCTTGCGGGGATGGGGACGCTTGTAATCCCAGACGAAATCGTCCTCGCCGGGCACCACGCTGGGAATCTTTTGACCGAGAAACTCCTCTATATCGGTCAGATGAAAAACCAGGTCTTCGTCCGCAAAAGAAATCGCCTTGCCGACCGCCCCGGCCCGGGCTGTGCGACCGATACGGTGCACATAGTCCTCACAATCCTGGGGCAGATCATAATTGATGACATGTGTCACGGCTGTGATATGCAGTCCGCGCGATGCCACATCGGTCGCCACCAGAAAGGTCAGCCGTCCATCCTTGAAATCCTGGAGAATCCGCTGTCTCTTTTTCTGAGGAATATCACCGGAGAGAACATCCGCCTTGTGACCGTTGACCTTGAGACGATCGGAGAGGTGTTCGGCCTCTCTTTTTGTATTGACAAAAATCATGACCCGTTCAAGGTCCGGCTCCTGGCGCAGGAGGCCGAGCAGGAGCGGGAATTTTTCGCGGCGGCCGACATGAAACACTATCTGTTCGACTTTCTCGGCGGTCACCCGCTCCGGCTCGATCCGCACCTTTTCGTCGATATTCATGAACTCGTAAGCGAGCTCCATGACGCGCTGGGACAGGGTCGCCGAAAAAAGCATCGACTGGCGCTGATCAAAGGCGGGCAAGCGCCTCAGAAGAAAGCGCAGATCGCGGATAAAACCCATGTCGAACATGCGATCGGCCTCATCGATAACGACCACCTCGATGTTCTGCAGGCCGAAAACCTTCTGCTTGAGGTAGTCGATAAGCCGCCCCGGCGTTGCGACAATGACATCGACCCCTTCGCGCAGCGCCTGGCGCTGCTTTTCATAATCGACACCACCGTAAATCGGCTGGACCTTGAAATCGCAGAATGCGCCCAGCAATCTGGCGTCTTCGTAAATCTGTGTGACCAGTTCACGGGTCGGCGCCATGATCAGCGCACGAGGATTTTTGGTGGGCCCTGTATCCCGCTCCAGAAGATGGTTGAACAGGGCAATGAGAAAAGCCGCCGTTTTGCCGGTGCCGGTCTGGGCCTGGGCAGCGACATCCTTGCCTTGCAGGGCCAGGGGAATCGATTCCTCCTGGACAGGAGTCAGTTCCGTGAACCCGGCTTTTTCAATGCCTTTAAAGACGGGTTCGGGTAGAGAGAGTTCGGTAAATTTCATAAAATCACTTTCGGGAATCAGATATCAACGCCCGTGGCCTCGGCCACGGAATGAATATCCTTGTCGCCGCGCCCTGAGAGGCACGCGATGAGGAGAGTGTCTGATGACATATCTGGTGCCATCTTGATAATTTGCGCCACGGCATGGGCGCTTTCGAGAGCGGGAATGATCCCCTCCAGTTCGGTAAGCATCTTGAACGCCTGCAAGGCTTCCTCATCGGTGACGGATACATATTCTGCCCGCTCGATATCGTTCAGGTGCGCATGCTCGGGCCCGACACCCGGATAATCCAGACCGGCGGAGATCGAGTGGGCATTGAGAATCTGCCCCTGCTCGTCCTGAAGAAAATGGGTCTTGTTGCCGTGCAGCACGCCGATTTCACCGCAATTGATGCTGGCGGCGTGTTTGTCGGTATCCAGCCCCAGCCCCGCCGCCTCGACACCGATGAGCCGGACTGATTCATCGTTGACGAAAGGATAGAAAAGTCCCATCGCGTTGGAGCCGCCGCCGATGCAGGCAAGCACTATATCGGGCAAGCGTCCCTCGGATTCAAGGATCTGTTCCCGCGCCTCGTCGCCGATCACAGACTGGAAATCGCGGACCATCGCCGGATAGGGATGCGGGCCGGCAACGGTCCCGATCACGTAAAAGGTATCCCGTACATGGGTCACCCAGTAGCGCAACGCCTCGTTCATGGCGTCCTTCAGGGTGGCTGTTCCGCTGGTCACTTTGTGTACCTTGGCACCGAGCAACTTCATCCGGAAGACGTTTACGGACTGCCTGCGGATATCTTCGGTCCCCATAAAGACCTCGCAATCCATCCCCAGCAGAGCTGCAACGGTTGCTGTGGCGACCCCATGCTGACCGGCTCCGGTTTCGGCGATCACCCGCCGCTTGCCCATCCGCTTGGCGAGCAATACCTGTCCGACGGTATTGTTAATCTTGTGTGCACCGGTGTGGTTGAGATCCTCACGTTTGAGATATATCTTCGCTCCGCCTAGATGGTCGGTAAGTCGCCTGGCGAGATAGAGAGGGTTCGGGCGGCCGACATAGTCCTTCAGATAGTACCTGAATTCCTCCTGAAAATCGGCATCCTGCTTCACCTCGGCATAGGCCTGCTCGAGCTCCAGAAGGGCCGGCATAAGCGTCTCGGCCACGTAGCGTCCGCCGAACAGCCCGAAATGGCCCAATTTATCAGGAAAGTCGTACATCCTTTGTCCTTTTTTCACGAACGGAATACTCCCTTTGCGTTGCGGATAAAGGCCGCAACCCTCTCCGGATCTTTGCGTCCCGGTGCGATTTCAACGCCGCTTGAGACATCGACAGCATAAGGGCGCACTGTCTCGACAGCCTCGGAGACGTTCTCCGGCCCCAGACCACCTGCAAGGATGAGGTTTCTGCGTGCAGCCACCTCGGCAACCAGACCCCAATCAAAGGCCTGGCCGGTACCGCCGTAGCGACCAGGTACATAGGCATCGAGTAACAGAGCGCTCGCCGCAAAATCCTCGCATCGATCAAGACTGGCGCTATCTCTGACGCGCAGCGCCTTGACGGCCTTGACCGGCAGATCCATACAATCGGCGGGGGTTTCGTCGCCGTGCAACTGAACGGCGTCCAGACGGCAATGTCCGACGATTTCGTGAATGCGCCTGCGGTCCTCGTTCACGAAAAGTCCGACTGTTGTCACAAAGGGCGGCAGTTCGCTGATGATGGCTCTCGCCAGCGCCGGTTCGATGCATCTCGGACTTGGCGGGTAAAAAACGAACCCCAAGGCATCGGCGTCACATTCTATCGCCTGCCGGGCATCTTCCAGTGCGGTAATTCCGCAGATCTTGACACGTATCATACTCGTTCGATCTTAACCGACTTTCGGCAGATTGGCCAGAGATGCCTTGATATTCTCTTCGGGATACTCATAATCTTCGAGTTGTCCCGACCTGTAGGCATCGTAAGCCGCCATGTCGAAATGTCCGTGACCGGAGAGACAAAAGAGTATCGTTTTCTCCTCTGCCGCCTCGCGAGCCTTTATCGCTTCATCGACCGCTGCGCTAATGGCATGGGACGCTTCCGGAGCCGGCACGATCCCCTCGGTGCGAGCAAAGAGCTGTGCCGCCTCGAAGCAAGGGTTCTGATGGTAGGCTGCGGCCTCAATAATGCGCTCGTGATGAAGCTGGCTGACAAGAGGGCTTTCACCGTGATAACGCAGCCCGCCGGCATGAATGCCAGGGGGGACGAAATCGTGTCCCAGCGTGTACATCTTCGAAACGGGGCTGAGCTTTGCCGTATCCCCGTAGTCAAAAGCGTAAACCCCCCTGGTGAGGGTCGGGCACGAAGTCGGCTCGACCGCCAGCAACCGGATGTCCCGCCCGTTGATCTTGTCGCGGACAAAAGGAAAGGCGATACCGGCAAAATTGCTGCCGCCACCACAGGCCCCGATCACGACATCGGGATAATCACCGGCGATCTTTAATTGTTCGATGGCCTCCTGGCCGATAACTGTCTGATGAAGGCAGACATGATTGAGCACGCTTCCCAGTGCATAGTTGGTATCCTCCCTGGTGGCAGCGTCCTCGACAGCCTCGCTGATTGCAATGCCGAGAGACCCCGGGCTGTCCGGTTCGTCTTCGAGAATTTTTCGCCCGACTTTCGTCAGAGTGCTCGGGGAAGGGATCACTGTGGCGCCCCAGACTTCCATCAGGCTTTTGCGGTAGGGCTTCTGGCTGCAGCTCACCTTGACCATGTAAACAGTGGTTTCAAGACCGAAAAAGGAATTGGCCAGAGCGATGGAACAGCCCCATTGACCCGCCCCGGTTTCCGTCGCCAGACGTTTGATACCGGCTTGCTTGTTGTAGTAAGCCTGAGGAACGGCGGTATTCGGCTTGTGGGATCCCGCCGGCGAAACACCTTCATATTTGTAATAGATCTTCGCAGGCGTCTTCAGGGCCGCCTCGAGGCGATGAGCCCTGTACAGGGGTGACGGACGCCACGATTGATAGATCTGCTGCACCTCGTCCGGAATCCCGATCCATCGCTCGGAGCTGACTTCCTGTTCAATCAGGGCCATGGGGAAAATGCTCCCCAGGTCCTCAGGACCTATCGGCTCAAGCGTCTGGGGGTGAAAGACCGGTTCGGGCGGATTGGGCATGTCCGCCATCACGTTGTACCAATTTTTCGGAATCTGATGATCGTCCAGCAGAATTTTCGTCCGCACGGTCCTCTCCTTAGTCATGAAGCAGTTCAAACAGTTTGTTTCCGACATCGGTTTTGCGCATCAGGCTTTCGCCGACCAGAAATGCTCCGGCACCTGCACGGAGCAAACGGAGGATATCCGGGCGATCATGAATGCCGCTCTCAGAGACCACAAGACGTTCAGCTGGAATCAGCGGAGCCAGATGCTCGGTGGTTGCCAGGTCGGTGTGAAAGGTCTGCAGATTGCGATTGTTGATGCCGATCACCCCGACCGGCGTCTTCAGGGCCATCTCCACCTCGAGCTCGTCATGAACCTCGACAAGGACATCGAGATCGAGTTCTCCGGCCAACGCTGCCATCTCCTGGAGTTGCGTCAGCTCAAGGGCCGCTGCTATCAGTAAAATGGCGTCGGCCCCGGCGGCCCGTGCTTCGTAGAGCTGGTAGGGATCGATGAGAAAATCCTTGCGCAACAGGGGCAGACAAACCTTTTGCCTGATCCTGCCCAGATAGGCCAGATCTCCGTAAAAAAACTCATGGTCCGTCAGTATGGAGAGGCAGGCGGCTCCGGCACATTCATAGGACTCGGCCAGTGCCTCCGGATCAAAATCCTTACGAATAATTCCCCGGGATGGCGACCCCTTTTTGATCTCCGCGATTATTGCCGTACCGTTCGATGCCTTTTTCCGCAAAGCGGTCTCGAATCCACGGGTCGGGTCCATATCCCGACAAAGGGCCTTGAGTTCTTCCAGACCGAAAGCCTGCCGGGCAGCAGCTATTTCAGTTTTTTTGTGGGCCAGGATGCGATCGAGAATCATAGGTTCGTCAACTTCACCAGTCCGGCCAGTTGTTGTGCCACTCGCCCGTTGTCGAGAACCTCGCAGCTCATCGCGAGACCCTGCTGGAGATCCTCGGCCCTGCCGGCGGCGGCCAGAGCAAAAGCGGCATTCAATACGACCACATCGCGCTTGGGTCCGCTCTGGCCCGACAGAATGGAACGGATGATGGCGGCGTTCTCCTCTGCATCTCCGCCCTGAAGCTCGCTCAACTGACAGCGGACAAAGCCGAAATCCTCCGGCTCGAACGTCGAGAGAGTCATCTCACCGTTTTTTATTTCTGCAACGCGCGTCGGCCCGGTCAGGGTCACCTCGTCCATACCATCCAGGCCGTGAACCACATAACCGCGACGGCAGCCCAGGTTGATAAGTACCCGGGCCAGAAGGTCAACCAGGGATTCCCGGTAAACACCCAGCACCTGACGATCGGCGGCGGCGGGATTGGTCAGCGGTCCGAGCACGTTGAAAATGGTGCGGATCCCTATCTCCTTGCGCGGGCCGATGGCATGCTTCATGGCCCCATGTAGCGCCGGGGCGTAAAGAAAGCCAACTCCGATTTCACTTATGCAGTTCTCAACGATTTCGGTCGGCACATCAAGATTGACTCCAAGGGCCTCCAACACATCTGCGCTGCCGCAGGCCGAGGAGACGCTGCGATTGCCGTGCTTGGCCACCTTGACGCCGCAGGCCGACACGATCAGTGCCACCGTGGTGGAAATGTTGAAACTTCTGGTTCCGCTGCCTCCCGTGCCGCAGGTATCCAGAATGGTTTCCTGATCGACATTGATGTCTTCTCGGTCGATGTCGATGACCTTGCCGACACGGATCGGTGTCACCCGCTCGCGCATGACCCTGGCTGCCCCGGTAATTTCATCCACCGTCTCGCCCTTCATGCGCAAAGCTGTAATGAAGGAGGCTATCTGGGCCGGCGTCGCCTCCCCCCCCATCACCATATCCATAACGTCTATCATCGAACCTTCGGAGAGGTCTTCTCCGTCGACAATGCGAGCAATGGCTTCCCTGATCATGCGCCCCTCCGTAAGGTCATCGGCTTATTTGAAGAAAATTCCCGAGAATCTTCTTGCCTTCGGTGGTCAGGATCGATTCAGGATGGAACTGGATTCCCCAGAGGGCCAATTCGGCATGCTCCATGCCCATAATCTCCTGCTCCGCGGTCCAGGCTGTGATGCTCAGCGAGTCAGGCAGGGTTTCTCGCTCGACGATCAAAGAGTGATATCGGGTTGCATTGAAGGGATTGGCCACATCACGAAAAAGGCCGGTGCCGTCATGAAAAACCGGACTGGTCTTTCCGTGCATAAGATTATCGGAGCGCACAACCCGCCCTCCGAAGGCCTGGCCGATAGACTGGTTCCCAAGACAGACCCCCAGAATCGGAATCTCTCCAGCGAGCTTTTGGATCGCTTCAACAGAAATTCCGGCTTCGTCCGGAGAACAGGGGCCAGGTGAAATCACCAGGCGCTGAGGCTTCAGGCTCCTGATCCCCTCCACCGTAATGGCGTCGTTGCGATAGACCTCGACCTCTTCCCCCAGTTCAAGGAAATACTGTACCAGATTATAGGTAAAGGAATCGTAGTTATCGAGCATCAAGAGCATTTCAGTCAAGCCCCCTCTGGACCATCTCGATTGCCTTCATGACCCCCTTGGCCTTGTTCAGCGTCTCCTGATACTCGGCTTCGGGATCGGAATCCGCCACAATGCCTGCTCCGGCCTGCAAATGGACTGTTCCATCGTGAACAACGAGAGTGCGGATAGCGATCGCCATATCCATGTTGCCTGAAAATGACAGATAGCCAACTGCTCCGCCATAAATTTCCCGTCTCGAGTTTTCGAGTTCGTCGATGATCTCCATAGCCCGAATCTTGGATGCGCCCGATAATGTTCCGGCGGGAAAAACTGCCCGAAAAACGTCGAGTGAGTCATTGCCGGGTTCCAGTCGACCCCGGACATTTGAAACGATATGCATCACATGCGAATATCGTTCAATCACTTTGAATTCCGTGACTTTGACGCTGCCAGCTCTGCAGACACGTCCCAGATCATTACGCCCCAGATCGACAAGCATGATATGCTCGGCGAGTTCCTTCGGGTCGGCGAGAAGCTCTTTCTCGTAGCGCCTGTCGTCCTCTTCGGAGATCCCTCTCGGCCTTGTACCGGCGATGGGACGAACGTCAACGATATCGCCTTCCTGCCGTACCAGGACTTCCGGAGAGGCCCCGACAATCTGGGTTGCGCCGAAACGAAGGAAAAACATGTAGGGAGAAGGATTGACGACCCGCAACGCCCGGTAGATATCGAAAGGGTCTTCGTCCAGCTTGGCGGAAAAACGCTGGGACAGAACAACCTGGATGATATCGCCGCTGCGGACGTACTCCTTAGCCTTCTCGACAGCGCTCTTGAATTGATCTCGTGTAAAATTCGATTTGAACTCGGCAGGCTTATGATCCCGGGGAGTCCGCTCGGGAAGGCGGGCACGAAGCTTATCTATCAGGGCATCGATGCGTACCAATCCGCGCTGGTAGGCCGTCTCCGGATCCTCTCCCTCTCTGAGCCGGATATTGCTGACGACCTTGATCGTGTGCCGCTGGTTATCGAAAATCAGAAGATTTTCCGTCAAAAGGAAGCAGGAATCGTAATTCCCTATCTTCCTGGAATTGGCATCGGGCAGATTTTCGATGAAGCGGACCATGTCGTAACCGAGATACCCGACGGCCCCTCCGAAAAAGCGGGGCAGTCCCTCGACCTCGACAGGTTCGGCATCGGAAACAAATTCTCGAAGGCGGGAAAACGGATCCACCTGCTGCCCGCTCTCCACAATTTTGTCACCGTCGAGAATTTCGTAGTTATTGTCCCAACTACGGAAAAGCCGCCCGGGTCCTGTTCCGAGAAAAGAGTATCTTGCCCATTTCTCCCCACCTTCAAGGCTCTCGAGCAGAAACGCATTGCAGCCGTCATCTATTTTCTTCAAAGCCGAAACAGGAGTCTCCATGTCGGCAAGAATCTCCCGGTATATAGGGACGAGGTTGCCCTGACGACTCAGGGATTTAAACCGATCACGGCTTGGCAGGTACATGTCCACTCCTGATAGAAAAGTGGGTCAAATTAGCATGGAAAGATGCCACTGGTCAAGATTGCCGCCTTTGCACCATGATCCCTGGACAATTGAAAGACAAAAAAAGGCAAGGGCTGTATGCCCTTGCCTTTTCGATCAAAGCGGATGGAAAGTATCTATTCTTCTACTTTGCCCTCACCTGTTTGCTCGGCGGTCTCTGTCGCGGCCTCAGCCACAGGCGCCTTTTTCGTGGGTTTCGGAGTGAATTCCTCTTCCACGAGTTCGATCAGCGACATAGGCGCATTATCTCCGTGACGATGAGACAGCTTGATGATCCGGGTATACCCGCCGGGACGCTCCTGATAACGCGGGGCGATCCTTTCAAAAAGCTTTGCAACGACGGCCTTCTCACGCACGACCTGCAGCGCCTGGCGACGAGCATGCAGGTCGCCGCGCTTGCCCAGGGTAATCATCTTCTCAGCGAGCTTGCGCAACTCCTTGGCACGTGCATCAGTTGTGGTGATGCGCTCGTGATTCAGGAGAGAAGTAACCATATTACGAAGCATGGCCTTGCGATGGCTCGAGTTGCGGCCAAGCCTCCGGCCGGCTTTATTGTGACGCATGGCTTCTCGTTCCTTTCTCTATATTCACAGTGCGATAACTCAGTCTTCGGAGCGGCTCTTTTCGATCATCTTGAGGTACTCGGGATCGGGAAAGTTGTCCAGCTTCATCCCGAGCGTCAGACCCATTTCAGCCAGAATATCTTTGATTTCGTTGAGCGACTTGCGCCCGAAATTCTGGGTCTTGAGCATCTCCGCTTCGCTTTTCTGAACCAATTCACCGATGAGGTGAATATTGGCGTTCTTCAGACAATTGGCGCTGCGAACCGAAAGCTCCAGTTCGTCGACGCTGCGGTAGAGATTCTCGTTGATCTTCTTTGCTTCCTCTTCCTCTTCCACCATCTCAGGCTCGACTGTCTCTTCATCAAAATTGATAAAGATCTGCAGCTGGTCCTTGAGAATTTTGGCCGCGAAAGCGACTGCATCGTCAGGGCGAACACTCCCATCGGTGTACACATCCAGGGTCAGCTTGTCATAGTCGGTAACCTGCCCGACACGGGCGTTGGTCACAGCGAAATTGACCTTGCGGATGGGACTGAAAATGGCATCGATGGGGATCGTTCCCACTGGCGCCTTCTCATCACGATTCTTCTCGGCCGACACGTATCCCTTGCCCATCGAAACGATCATATCCATTTCGACATCAGCATCCTTGGAACATGTTGCTATATGATGGTCCGGATTAAGGATTTCGACATTGTTGTCGGTAATGATATCCCCGGCCGTGATAACCCCCGCACCTTTCTTGACAATGCGGATATTGCGTCCTTCGTGACCATGCAGCCGAAGCTTGACCCCTTTGAGATTCAGGATAATGTCGGTGACATCCTCAGTGACGCCGGGCATCGTCGAGAATTCGTGAAGAACGCCCTTGATACGGACAGAAACAATGGCCGCACCCTGCAGAGAAGAAAGGAGCACCCGCCGTAACGAGTTGCCAAGAGTCGTACCAAAGCCCCTCTCGAAAGGTTCAGCAAAGAACTTTCCGTAACTGTCGTTCAGGGTCTCCGACTCAATCTGGAGACGTTTTGGTTTTATGAGATCTCTCCAGTTTTTATACATTCATATCCTCCCTGGTGAGGTTTCCTTCCCTGCGATCCGGATTACTTGGAGTAGAGCTCGACAATGAGCTTTTCCTGGAAAACCGGAGTCGTCAACTCGTCCCTGATCGGTGCACCTTTGACAACGCCCTTGTAGGCATCCCGGTCCAGCTCGAGCCAGGTAGGAATCCCGCGTCGGGCGGCCCCTTCAAGAGCCTCGTTGACGCGTGCCACCTTGCGGCTTTTCTCCCGCAGCTCAATCACGTCGTCGGGACGTACGAGGTAGGAGGGGATGTTGACTTTTCGCCCGTTGACGGTGAAGTGGGAGTGACGGATGAGCTGCCGGGCCTCAGTACGGGATGTTCCGAATCCGAGGCGATAAACGATGCTGTCAAGCCGCCTCTCGAGCAGTACCAGCAGGGTTTCGCCGGTGACGCCTTTCATGCGATCGGCCTTCTTGAAATAGGAACGGAATTGCTTTTCCATCAGGCCATAGGTGCGCTTGACACGCTGCTTTTCGCGCAACTGGCCTCCGAAGTCGGAAACCTTCACCCGTTTCTGGCCATGCTGGCCCGGGGCATAGTTGCGCCGTTCGACGGCACATTTATCGGTGAAGCACCTGTCCCCCTTGAGGAACAATTTCATGTTTTCCCTTCTGCACATCCTGCAGACAGGACCGTTATATTTTGCCAAGGTATTCCTCCTTTAAACTCTTCGACGCTTGGGAGGGCGACAACCGTTGTGTGGAATCGGTGTGACATCCCTGATCATGGTAATTGTCAAACCTGCAGTTGCCAAGGCACGCAAGGCCGATTCTCTCCCGGAGCCTGGTCCCTTCACACAGACCTCTATACTCCGCAGACCGTGATCCTGAGCTTTCTTGGCAGCTTCTTCAGCAGCGATCTGGGCAGCAAAAGGGGTGCTTTTGCGTGATCCCTTGAACCCTTTGGAACCGGCACTGGACCACGAAAGAACATTGCCCTGGGTATCACTGATGGTGACAAGCGTATTATTAAATGTCGCCTGTATATGGGCTACGCCGTTACTGACGTGCTTCTTTTCCTTGCGTTTGGTTGCTCTTTTGCCTGGCTTAGCCATCGTTCCTCCAGTTATTTCTTCTTGCCGGCGACTGTTTTACGCGGCCCTTTGCGAGTGCGTGCGTTGGTCTTCGTTTTTTGCCCCCGTGCGGGAAGTCCCCGGCGATGGCGAAGGCCCCGATAGCAGCCGAGATCCATGAGGCGCTTGATATTCAACGTAACCTCGCGACGCAGATCACCCTCAACTTTGTAGTTGTTCTCGATGATTTCTCTGATTTTTGCAGCTTCAGCATCCGTCAGAGCATCCGTTCTGGTGGCATAGTCTATGCCAGCCTGATCGAGAATCTCCTGAGAAGCAGAACGACCGATCCCGTAAATATAGGTCAACGCCACTTCTATCTGTTTATTTCTTGGTAGGTCGATACCAGCAATACGTGCCAATGTTCGTTCCTCCTGAGCGCTTTATCCCTGGCGCTGTTTATGCTTGGGATTGTCGCAGATGATGCGGATGATTCCTTTGCGGTTTATTATTTTACACTTGTCACAAATCTTCTTGACCGAAGCTCGAACCTTCATTGTCCGTTCCTTTATATTTGCTGGGTGTTGAAATAACCAGACCGGCAGCCGCACCAGCCTCGTTGCTCCAAGAGTTAAGTCCTGGTCAGAATTTCCGGGCCATGAGGTCCGATCGCTACAGTGTGCTCGAAATGAGCCGAAGGCAGGCCGTCTCGCGTAACCGCCGTCCATCCATCAGGCAAAACCATGACTGCTGCCTTGCCGGCGTTGATCATCGGTTCGATCGCCAGTACCATGCCTTCCTTGAGCTTGGGGCCTTGTCCGGCTTTGCCGAAGTTCGGGATTTGCGGTTCTTCATGCATCTCCCGACCGATTCCGTGGCCCACAAACTCGCGCACCACAGAGAATCCATTTTTTTCGACGTAGTCCTGAACCGCATGAGAGATGTCTCCAAGACGATTCCCCGGGACTGCCTGTTCAATAGCGAGTTCGAGTGATTTTTCAGTAACGGCCATCAGCTCGGTTTTCTGGCTGTCGACGGCGCCTACCGGAGCCGTGAAAGCCGAGTCGCCATAAAATCCATCATAAACGAGTCCAAAATCGATACTCAGGATGTCCCCCTCTTTGAGAGGGTCCTCGTTTGCGAACCCGTGTACCACCTTCTCGTTCGGAGAAGAGCAAATGGTAAAAGGAAAGCCCCCATAGCCCTTGAACGCAGGGCGAGCCTTCCTTTTTTCAGCTTCCTGCTCCGCAAGTCGATCAAGCTCTTTCGTGGTCACTCCCGGTTTGATCCGCTCCCTCAGGAGCTGCAGAATCTCCGCAACCATGCGTCCGGGAGTCGCCATACGTTCGATCTCTTGGCGGGACTTCAGAACAATCACGAAAGGCCCTTGACTATC
Organism: Desulfuromonadales bacterium; assembly: GCA_046483795.1. GTDB lineage: Bacteria > Desulfobacterota > Desulfuromonadia > Desulfuromonadales > JAWOCM01 > JAWOCM01. The sequence continues at coordinate 42,647 of JAWOCM010000059.1, forward strand.
CTGACAATTTCCGACTGCACAGAGTCGATCGGCGCCATTCCATCGACACGAAACAGGATGCCTTTTTGTGAGTAATACTCGACCAGCGGTGCCGTCTGGCGCTGATAGACCTCAAGACGTTCGCGTATAGTGGCCTCCTGGTCGTCCTCGCGCTGAACAAGCTCTCCGCCGCATTTGTCACAGATCAAGTCGGTTTTCGGCGGATCGAACGTCACATGGTAGCCAGCACCGCAATTTTTACATGTCCGACGCCCGGTCAGGCGACCCACCAGCGCTTCAATGTCAACATCGAGAGAGATAACAGCATCGATCCTCCGGCCTGAGTCCCTCAGGGATTCCTCCAGAGCATCGGCCTGAGCTACCGTACGGGGAAAGCCGTCGAGAATGAAACCATCGGAACAATCATCCTGCTGCAAACGTTCCTTGACAATCCCGACAACAACCGCATCAGGAACCAGGTTCCCGGCGTCCATATATTCTTTGGCTTTGAGACCCATCGGGGTTCCCTGGCGAACGGCGTCGCGCAGCATATCCCCGGTCGAGATCTGGGGAATCCCGTAACGATCCACGAGCATCTTTGCCTGGGTTCCCTTACCAGCCCCTGGAGGTCCGAGTAAAATCAAATTCATCGTAAGCACCTGTGTGATTTCAACCGTGTCGTCCCTTAAGGGTCACGCCCTTCATAAATCCCTCATAGGATCGCGATATGAGGTGAGCCTCGATCTGATTTGCTGTATCCAGACCGACCCCGACAACAATCAGCAGCGAGGTACCGCCAAAAAAGAACGGAACGTTGAACTGGCCGACCAAAATGGAGGGCAGGACACAGACTGCCGAGACGTACATTGCACCGGCGAAAGTCAGTCGAGTCAGAGCCGTATCGAGATATTCCGAAGTCGGTGATCCGGGACGGACTCCCGGAATATATCCGCCCTGTTTCTTCACGTTATCTGCCACATCGACAGGGTTGAACGTAATAGCCGTGTAGAAGTAGCAGAAGAAGATGATGAATGCAACATAAAAAACATTATACAGCCAGTGCGATGGGACCATCATCGAAGCGACGGTCTGAACCCACGGGACATCGACAAAGTTGGCGACAGTCGCCGGGAACATGATGATTGAACTGGCGAAGATGGGCGGAATGACACCACTCATGTTGACCTTTAGCGGGAGATGACTGCTTTGCCCGCCGTAGCTTCGCATGCCGACGGTTCTCTTGGCATAGTGAATAGGAACGCGACGCTGGCCTCGCTCCATGAAGATGATCGCAGCGACTGCGGCAATCATAACCAGCCCGATGACTATAAGCGTAAAGAGGCTGATTTCACCTGTCTGGAAAATACGGGCTGTATTCACCAGTGCAGAAGGCAGAGTTGCGACAATACCGGCAAAGATAATCAGTGAGATGCCGTTGCCGATACCGCGTTCTGTGATTTGTTCGCCGAGCCACATAATGAAAGCTGTACCGGCTGTCAAAGTAATGACCGTGAGAACAATAAAACCGGGGCCTGGATTAAGAACGACCGGCGTTCCGCCGGGCCCAGTCATCGTCTGCAGTCCGACTGCAATTCCCGCGCCCTGGATAACCGACAGGACAATAGTCCCGTAGCGGGTCCACTGTGTAATCTTCTTGCGCCCCTGCTCACCCTCCTTGGACATGCGCTCCACCGGCTCGAAAACCACGGTCAGGAGCTGAAGGATAATAGAGGCACTGATATATGGCATAATCCCGAGTGCAAAGACCGTCATCCGCTCCAGAGCGCCTCCGGTAAATGCACTGACAAGCCCTAGAAGCGTGCCCTCAGTACCAGTGAACCATGATGCCAGAACGCTGGCGTCAACCCCCGGTACCGGCACATGGCAACCCACACGATAGACAGTCAGCATGCCGAGGGTAAAGAGAATGCGTCGACGCAGTTCGGGGATGCTAAAGATATTCTGGACCACGCTCAACAATTTAAAGGACCTCGATCTTTCCGCCGGCGGCTTCGATCTTCTGAACAGCCGACTTGCTGAACTTATGGGCCTTGACAGTCAACGACTTCGTCAACTCTCCGTCGCCGAGAATCTTGGCGCCATCCTTCAAACGACTGACGAGACCGGCCTTGCCCAGAGCTTCGAGGTCGATAACGCTGTTTTCCTCGAACAATTCGAGATCACTCACCTTGACAAGTGCATACTCTTTTTTGCTCAGTGAGGTAAACCCCCGCTTGGGAAGTCGCCTTTGGAGCGGCATCTGGCCGCCTTCAAAACCGGGCTTGACGCCTCCGCCACTGCGGGAATTCTGGCCTTTGTGTCCCTTGCCAGAAGTTTTACCGAGCCCGGAACCGGGACCCCGTCCAAGGCGTTTACGATTCTTTGTCGAGCCGATTGCCGGCTTGAGATTACTCAGATCCATATCTCTATTCCTCAACGTCCACCATGTGGGCAACTTTGCGAACCATCCCGCGAACCTCGGGAGTGTCCTTCAATTCAACAGTCTTGTTCAATTTGGTCAGCCCCAGGCCTTTCAGGACCTTGGTGAAATACTGATTGCGTCCGATCCCACTTTTTTTGAGTGTGACCTTGATTGTTTCGGCCATGATTTTCCCTCGCCCCCCTGTGACTCTTATTCTCCGCTTTCGCCAATACCGCGCCGAGCTCGAATCTCCTGGGGAGATTTCAGCTTCGACAGTGCATTCATGGTCGCCTTAACGACATTATGGGGGTTATTGGAACCCAGACACTTGGCAAGGATATTCCCGACACCGGCCGACTCGAGTATTGCCCGCACGGGGCCGCCGGCGATGACACCGGTACCCTCGGAGGCAGGCTTGAGTAAAACCCGGCCTGCGTCAAATTTGCCAAGGACATCGTAAGGGATTGTCCGCTCCTGAAGCGGTACATGAACGAGGCTTTTCTTAGCCTGTTCGACTCCCTTGCGGATGGCTTCAGGCACTTCCTTGGCTTTGCCCAGGCCGCAGCCGACATAACCCTCGCCGTCGCCTACGACGACAAGTGCGGAAAAGCTGAACCGACGGCCACCTTTGACGACTTTGGAATTGCGGTTGATATGAATAACCCGGTCGGTCAGGTTCAGTTCGTTAGCATCGATGCGCTGCAAGGACATCCTCCTTCACCTCTAAAAGGTCAGGCCGGCTTCCCGGGCTGCATCAGCCAGGGCCTTGATGCGCCCATGATACAGGAAACCGTTGCGGTCAAAGACCACCTGTTTGACGTTTTTTTCCAGGGCCTTCTTCGCGATGGCCTGGCCAACGGCCTGAGCCGCCTCAACATTACCACCGTGGGACACTCCCTCGCCAACCTCTTTGGAGAGGGTGGAAGCCGAAGCCAGAGTCTTTCCGGTCGTATCTTCTATGATCTGTGCATATATGTGCCTGGCGCTGCGGAAAACACAGAGCCGGGGCTGTTCTTCAACCCCCTTGACCTTCCGGCGGACCCGGGCCTGCCTTCTCAGTCGCGCCACATTCCGTTCATTGCTGACGCCCACTATATCTCTCCTTGACCTGATGAATATCTCGTTTATTTACCGGACTTTCCGGCCTTGCGCTGAACCGTTTCCTCAGCGTACTTGATGCCCTTGCCTTTGTACGGCTCCGGCTCCCGGAAAGAACGAATTTTGGCCGCTGTGGCCCCGAGAATTTCCTTGTCGATCGAACGAAGCGTTACCCTGGTCTGCTTTTCAACCTCGGCGGTCACGCCTTTGGGCAACGGGTACTCGATCGGATGGGAATAACCGAGCGAAAGGTTCATGACGTCTCCCTTCACATCTGCCCGATATCCGACACCATTGATTTCAAGTACTCGCTCAAATCCACTGGTGACGCCCTGGACCATATTGGCCACAAGACTCCGCACCAGTCCCTGAAGCGCTCGGTTCTCTTTCTTTTCGCTAAGCCGGTTGACGACGACCTGGTCGGATTCGACCATGACCTCGACACCGGGAGTAAGTTCACGCTCCAGAGTCCCCTTGGGCCCTTCGACTCGCAGAGTGGTCTCCGATTTCGAAACTTTGACCCCCGCGGGGATTGCAATGGGCAGTTTCCCGATTCTTGACATGTCGGCTACTCCTTACTACCAGACAGTGAAAAGAACTTCGCCGCCAATCTGGGACTCACGGGCAATGCTGTCATTAAGCACTCCTCGGGAAGTCGAAAGAACGGCACAACCAACGCCGTTCTTGACCAGAGGGATTTCGTCCTTGCCGACAAAAACTCGCCGACCGGGCCGTGAAACCCTAGTGATCTCGTGGATCACCGGCTGATTCAGTTCATCAAATTTAAGATAGACACGCAGGACGCCTTGCTTCTCGTCCTTGATGGTCTTGAAGTTCTTGATATACCCCTGCTCCTTGAGGGCGGTTGCTACCGCGACCTTCTGGTTGGAGGAAGGAATATCGACCTTCTGGTGTCTGGCTACTCCGCCGTTGCGGATACGGGTGATCATGTCCGCCAAAGGATCGGTCATAGACATGCTGTCATCTCCTCTTCATTCTTTACCAACTCGACTTAACGACACCGGGGATCTTGCCGTCGGAAGCTAAATTCCGAAAGCAAATCCGGCACATGTCGAATTTCCGATAATAGGCGCGCGGTCGCCCGCACAGGGGGCAGCGATTATACTCGCGGACCTTGAACTTTTGTGTCCGCGCAGCCTTTGCCATCATTGATTTCTTAGCCACAGTCTATCCTCCGCTACCTTGTGCTCTATTTCCGGAAAGGCATGCCGAAACCCGTCAAAAGGGCTCGTCCATGCTCATCGGACTCGGCGGTCGTGACAATGGTCACATTCAGACCACTGACCTTGGCCACTTTGTCGAGATCGATTTCAGGAAAAATAATCTGCTCACGAATTCCCAGAGTGTAGTTGCCGCGGCCGTCGAAAGCTTTCGGGGAAACACCTTTGAAGTCCCGGACGCGAGGCAGCGCAACGTTGATCAGTCGATCAAGAAACTCATAGGCCCTCTCCCGGCGCAGGGTCACACGAGCTCCGATAGGCATTCCCTCGCGCAACTTGAACCCGGCAATAGAATTCTTCGCGCGAGTCACCACGGCTTTCTGTCCGGTAATGCGTCCGAGCTCCTCAACAGCCGATTCCAGCAGCTTGGGATTTTGAACAGCTTCTCCCAGCCCCATATTGAGTGTAACCTTTTCAATGTGGGGAACCTCTGTCACATTTTTTAAACCCAGGTCTTTCCTGAGCTTCGGAGCCAGCTCAGCCTGGTAAAACTCTTTCAGTCGGGCCATGAAATATTCTCCGTTACTTCTTATCGACGAGTTCGTTGCACTTTTTACAAAAACGCGCCTTAGTCCCGTCATCGAGCACCCGTATGCCTGTGCGAGCAGGCTTACTGCAGGCTGCACAGATGACCATCAGATTCGAGATGGCTATCGGGGCCTCTTTCTCGACGATTCCGCCCTCAGGATTTGCCTGAGTCGGGCGGGTGTGGCGCTTGACAACATTAAGGTTTTCAACGGTGGCTCGCCCTTTGTCTGCAAAGACATTCAGGAGCTTGCCTGTCTTCCCCTTCTCCTTGCCAGCTATCACCATAACCATGTCGTCTTTTTTGACATGTATTTTAGTTGCCGCCATGGTTTTCTACTCCCAAATTGATCCCTGGACCGGCAGTTAAAGAACTTCGGGCGCCAGGGAAACGATTTTCATGAATTTCCTGGCTCGCAGCTCACGAGCTACCGGACCGAAAATACGCGTTCCGACAGGTTCTCCCGCAGGGTTCACGAGAACCGCAGAGTTATTGTCGAAGCGGATATAAGAGCCGTCAGGGCGACGAATCTCTTTTTTCGTCCGGACGATAACCACACGCACCACATCGCCCTTTCGAACCTTGGCGTTGGGCAGTGCTTCCTTGACCGAACAGACGACAATATCGCCGATCGATGCGTATTTTCTCTTTGAACCACCGAGGACCTTGACACAGCAGACCTTCCGGGCTCCGGAGTTGTCCGCCGCATCAAGCGTTGTCTGCATCTGAATCATGCCTGTATCTCCTAAGCAGGTACGCTTTTCTCCAGAACCTGACGAACCCTCCACCTCTTGTCACGAGACAAGGGTCTGGATTCAGCGATCAGGACCTTATCCCCGATGGCGCACTCATTGCGCTCATCGTGGGCCTTGAAGGTAACTTTGCGCTTGATGTATTTTTTATAAACGGGGTGTTTGACAAGATGGTCAACCTGAACAACAACAGTTTTCTGCATCTTGTCTTTAACGACAACCCCAACCTGGGTCTTCTTGTTTCCGCGCTCCATCTTCATATCTGTCCTCTTCAGCCTCGATTATCCGAGCTTTTCCCGGAGCACTGTATTGACCCGGGCAATATCTTTGCGTACTTCGCTGATGCGTGAAGTATTCTCAAGGTGGCCCGTGTGCAACTGGAATCGCAGGTTGAACAACTCCTGGCTCAGCTCCTGGGTCTTTTTATTCAGCTCCTCGACATTGAGGTCCTTCAACTCGTTAGCCTTCATATCTCGGTCTCCTCGCGGTCCACAAACTTGGTCTTCATGGGAAGTTTGTGAGCGGCGAGCCGAAAGGCTTCGCGCGCTACATCCTCGGGAACACCCTGCATCTCGTAAAGCATAGTGCCGGGCCGCACAACGGCTACCCATGTTTCAGGAGAGCCCTTCCCCTTACCCATCCGGGTTTCGGCAGGCTTTTTGGTCAGCGATTTGTGAGGGAAAACACGGATCCAAATCTTGCCGCCACGCTTGATATAACGGGTCATGGCCCGTCGTGCCGCCTCGATCTGCCGAGCCGACAACCAACCGCACTCAATGGACTGAAGGCCATAATCCCCGAAGCTGACTTCGGTGCCCCGGAAGGCGGCCCCCTTCATGCGCCCTTTTTGCGGTTTTCTATATTTAACCTTCCTGGGCATCAACATGACAAACTACTCCTATTTGAACTCTTATCTGAATTAAGATTTCTCTTTGCCGAGAACTTCGCCTTTAAAAAGAAGGACCTTGACGCCAAGAATACCGTAGGTCGTCTTCGCCTGGGCAAAACCGTAGTCGATGTCAGCGCGCAGGGTGTGAAGAGGAACACGACCCTCCCTGTACCACTCGCGCCGGCTCATCTCGGCACCCCCGAGTCGACCACTGCAGGAAATCTTGATGCCCTGAGCACCGAATTTCAGGGAGGTCGTGACAGCTTTTTTCATGGCGCGACGGAAAGCCACCCGGCGCTCAAGCTGGAGAGCGACGTTTTCTGCGACAAGCTGTGCATCGACTTCAGGCTTGCGGACTTCCTGAATATTGACGAACACATCCTTGTCGGTAAGCTTCGCCAGCTCTTTTTTCAGAGCTTCAACTTCGGCACCCTTTTTCCCGATGATTATGCCAGGACGAGCCGCAAAGATATTGATCTTGGCTTTATCTGCAGCCCTCTCGATCTCGATCTTGGATACGCCAGCATGGTAAAGCCGTTTCTTCAAATAGTTTCGAAGCTTGACGTCTTCATGCAGCAGCTTTGCGTAATCTCTCTCGGCGTACCACCGGGAATTCCAGGTCCGGTTGAACCCCAGACGAAATCCTATTGGATGAACTTTCTGGCCCAAACCGATACCTCCTAAAGTTTCTTAATTCTTTTCGTCCAGCACGACGGTAATGTGGCTGGTCGGTTTGCGGATCCGGCTGGCACGCCCCATGGCACGAGGTATAAACCGTTTCAAAACAGGACCCTGATCGACAAATATCTGCTTGATGTAGAGCCGGTCAACATCGGACACGCCTTTTTGCTCGGCGTTGGCAACGGCAGACGATACGAGACTTCCAACGACTCCCGCGGCCCGCTGCGGCGAAAAGCGCAGTGTGTTCAATGCATTCTGAACCGGCAGACCACGCACCATGTCCACAACCAGTCGAGCCTTACGCGGCGACATGCGCGCATATTTCAATTTGGCGCTGGTTTCCATTTATTCAAACTCCTCTAGCAAGAAGGCGAATTAACGCTTTTTACCTTTTTTGTCAACGCCATGACCGTAGTAGGTCCGCGTAGGGGCGAATTCGCCAAGTTTGTGACCGACCATATTTTCGGACACGAACACCGGGACGAACTTCTTGCCATTATGAACAGCAAAGGTAACGCCGACAAACTCCGGAAAAACCGTGGAGCGCCGGGACCAGGTCTTAATGACCGTCTTGCTTCCACTTTCCTGATGCTTTTCAACTTTGCGCATCAGGCTCTCTTCAACGTATGGGCCTTTTTTGATTGATCTTGCCACTTCCCACTCCTGTATAATAAGGAAGTTACTTCGTTCTCTTCCGAATGATAAAGCGATCAGTACGCTTGTTCGTACGGGTTTTGAAACCCTTCGTCGGTACGCCCCAAGGTGTCACCGGGTGTCGACCACCAGCAGACTTGCCTTCGCCGCCACCATGGGGATGATCGACAGGATTCATCGCGACGCCTCGAACCTTCGGACGCTTGCCGAGCCAACGGCTGCGACCGGCCTTGCCGATCTTGATGTTTTCGTGATCAGTGTTTCCGACCTGCCCCACAGTTGCATTGCAGTCCTGATGGACAAGCCGAACTTCACCGGAAGGCAGGCGAAGTTGGGCATACTTGCCCTCCTTGGCAGCGATCATGGCATACGCCCCGGCACTGCGGGCGAGTTGCCCCCCCTTGCCGGGCTTGAGTTCGACATTATGAACCCATGCTCCCAGGGGAACCGACTTGATGCTCATGGCGTTGCCTGGTTTGATATCGGCTGTTTCGCTTGTGATGATGGAGTCACCGTCCTGAAGGCCTTGCGGGCAAAGGATATAGCGCTTTTCACCATCGGCGTAAACGATCAGGGCAATGCGTGCAGAACGATTGGGGTCGTATTCGATCGACGCGACACGCCCGGGAATGTCTTTCTTGTTGCGCTTGAAATCGATTGACCTGTACTTGCGCTTGTGACCACCTCCGACATGACGCTTGGTGATCCGGCCCTTGTTGTTTCTACCGCCACTCTTGTTCAGCCCGGACAGCAAAGACTTTTCCGGTTCGCTCGCCGTGACTTCGTCAAATTTAGAAGAGGTCATGTGGCGACGACCGGGAGAATTCGGTTTATAGGTCTTGATCCCCATTATTCGGTACTCCGTTTCACTTTAATCCAAACTTAAACCCCGAAGAAGTCGATGTTGCTGCCTTCTTCGAGAGTGACGTATGCCTTTTTCCACGTTGAACGCTTGCCGATACTGCGTCCTGTACGTTTCATCTTGCCGGCAACGATCATCGTATTGACGTCCTTGACCTTGACATCGAATGCTTTTTCAACGGCCTGGCGGACCTCGATCTTGGTAGAGTCACGACCGACCTCGAAAGAGACAACGTGTTTCGCCTCTTTTTGGAGAGTCGACTTCTCGGTGATCAAAGGTTTTTTGAGTATTTGATGCAGAGGTCTCATTGTTCCAACGCTCCTTCGATATGACTCACAGCGCCCTCGGTCATGATCAGGTTGCCGAAATTCATGATATCGTAGACGTTGACTCCTTCGGCCCTGAGGACCTTGACCCCTTTGACGTTACGAGCGGAAAGCTCTACGTTGGGGTTGGTTCCATCAACGACAAGCAGGGCATTATCAACATCGAGCCGCTCAAGAATCTCGGAGAAGTTCCGGGTACTGACAGTTTCGAGCTCGATGGCGTCAAGAATAGTCAGTTTGTCTTCTTTGAAGCGCACAGACAGAGCGCTCTTCAATGCAGCCTTCTTGACTTTGCTATTCAACTTGAAAGCATAGCTTTTAGGGCCGGGGCCGAAAACGGTACCACCGCCGACAAAGTTAGGCGCCCTGACGGTACCCTGCCGGGCATTGCCGGTTCCCTTCTGCCGGTAGGGTTTCTTTCCCCCGCCGCGAACCTGGCTCCGATTCTTGGTGTCCGCAGTTCCGCGGCGACGCTTGGCCAACTGATAACGAACCATGTCGTGAATCAGGTACTCCTTGACGTCGACATTGAAGACGCCGTCGGAAATATCCAGCTCCGACACCTGTTTTTTTTCTATGTCATATACAGCGATTTTCGCCATGGTTAACTCCACATCCGGTTCTTCAATGACGACCTATTTCTTGATGGCTCGACGGATCAGAACGACATCGTTCTTTGCGCCGGGAACGGCACCACGGACCAGAAGCAAGTTTTGTTCGGGGCGAACCTCCACGATCTGAAGGTTCTGCGTCGTAACACGCTCGTTCCCCATCTGGCCGGGCATTTTCTTTCCCTTGAAAACACGTGCGGGGTCAGCACTGGCGCCGATGGCTCCTGTTCCGCGATGGAACTGGGAACCGTGGGTCGAGCGCCCCCCGGAGAAGCCCCAGCGCTTGATAACGCCCTGAAACCCTTTGCCCTTGCTCGTACCCGCGACGTCGACGAAATCACCGTCATTGAAAATGTCACACATGATTTCATCGCCGACATTGACGTTCTCGATATTCTCGGCCGCTACCTCACGAAGGCTATAAAACGAGCCTTTTCCAGCGGCCCTGAAATGTCCCATCATCGGCTTATTGGTCCGGTGGCTCTTTTTGGGGCCGAATCCAAGCTGCAGGGCATCGTAGCCATCTTTGGCCTCAGACTTTTTCTGAAGAACCACGCAGGGGCCAGCCTCAACAACTGTCACCGGTATTCGGGTGCCGTCTGAGGCAAACACCTGGGTCATTCCCAGTTTTTTGCCCAAAATTCCGTCTATCATTGCATGTACCCTTATTCAGCTATCTGGATGATTTTCTACAGTTTGATCTCGACATCCACCCCAGCGGACAGATCAAGCTTCATCAGAGCATCGACAGTCTGCTGGGTGGGATCCATAATGTCAAGTAGTCGTTTATGGGTGCGGATCTCAAACTGCTCGCGACTTTTCTTGTCGACGTGCGGTCCACGCAGCACACAGTACTTGTTGATCACCGTCGGCAAAGGGATGGGACCGGCAACCCGGGCCCCTGTTCGCTTAGCGGTATCGACAATTTCAGTCACCGACTGGTCAAGCAGCGTGTGATCATAAGCCTTCAAACGAATGCGTATCTTCTGGCTGGGCATGAATTTATCCTTAACTACTCGATAATTTCGCTGACGACACCGGCGCCAACGGTACGACCACCTTCACGGATTGCGAAGCGCAGCTCCTTGTCCATGGCGATCGGGGTGATCAGCTCGACTGAGATGCTGACGTTGTCCCCGGGCATGACCATCTCGGTGCCCTCGGGAAGCTCGACCACGCCGGTCACGTCGGTGGTGCGGAAGTAGAACTGGGGACGGTACCCCTTGAAGAACGGGGTATGACGGCCGCCCTCTTCCTTGGTCAGGATATACGCCTCGCCCTTGAACTTGGTGTGCGGCGTAATGCTGCCCGGCTTGGCCAGAACCTGACCGCGCTCGATGTCTTCGCGCTTGACGCCGCGAAGCAGGATCCCGACGTTGTCGCCGGCCTGACCCTGGTCGAGCAGCTTGCGGAACATCTCGACCCCGGTCACAACCGTCTTGACGGTGTCCTTCATGCCGACGATCGCGATCTCTTCGCCGACCTTGACGATACCGCGCTCTACACGACCGGTCGCCACGGTGCCGCGTCCGGAGATGGAGAACACGTCCTCGACAGGCATCAAAAAGGGCTTGTCGATGTCGCGCTCGGGAGCGGGAATATAGCTGTCGACAGCTTCCATCAACTCGAGAATCTTGTTCTTGCCGATCTCGTCGTCGCGGCCCTCAAGAGCGGCCAGGGCGCTGCCGGAGATGACGGGAATGTCGTCACCGGGAAAGTCGTAGGAGGAAAGCAGCTCGCGAACCTCCAGCTCGACCAGCTCCATGAGCTCCTCATCGTCCACCATATCGGCCTTGTTCAGGAACACGACCATGGCGGGGATGCCGACCTGACGCCCAAGCAGGATATGCTCGCGGGTCTGGGGCATGGGGCCGTCAGCAGCGGAAACAACCAGAATGCCTCCGTCCATCTGCGCCGCGCCGGTGATCATGTTCTTGACATAGTCGGCGTGACCGGGGCAGTCGACGTGTGCGTAGTGCCGGTTGGGCGTTTCGTACTCGACATGGGCGGTGGCGATGGTGATGCCGCGCTCACGCTCCTCGGGAGCGTTGTCGATCTGATCGAAGGCCTTGACATCACCGGAACCGGCCTGCTCGGCCATGATCTTGGTGATGGCGGCAGTCAGTGTGGTCTTGCCATGGTCAACGTGACCGATGGTACCGATATTTACGTGAGGCTTTGTTCTCTCATACTTGGCTTTGGACATTGCGTCAACCTCCCTCTCCTAGGAAAAATGATTTTTTTGCCCAGCAGATAACTCAGGCTTGATGATTTAATTTATTGACCAGCTCGAAAGCTACAACCTTCTTCGATTTAAACACGAAAACCCCCTGCAGAGGAAAACGAATGGAGCCCACAACCGGACTTGAACCGGTGACCTCTTCCTTACCAAGGAAGTGCTCTACCTGCTGAGCTATGTGGGCCCACCTCATCCCCTACAAAGAGCAGGACTGATTAATTTGGAGCGGGAAACGGGATTCGAACCCGCGACCCTCAGCTTGGAAGGCTGATGCTCTAGCCAACTGAGCTACTCCCGCCCAAACAGTGAATCAGTTATGTTGAAACTGGACCCTTCCCCGACAGGCATCTTCAGTTCAATCGACGTCGGTCTCCTGAGATATATACCTTGCCGCGTTCGTCCGGCATGCTGACAAATGGTGGAGGGGGGAGGATTCGAACCTCCGAAGGCTGAGCCGGCAGATTTACAGTCTGCTCCCTTTGGCCACTCGGGAACCCCTCCAGGTGAAATGTCTTTTTATTCAGTTTTAGAGAGGTCACGCCCCAGGGCTGACTGGAGCTGGCGACAGGAATCGAACCCGCAACCTGCTGATTACAAGTCAGCTGCTCTACCAGTTGAGCTACGCCAGCGCGAAAGGGGATATATACATCAGCACATCACGAAATGCAAGGATTTTTTTACCCTGTCCGGCGGGCGCTGTCGAGCCAGAACTTATAATTTATTTGCACATCCATGTCAAGATGTTTCTCCGATTTTTTCCATGGCACATGCCATGTCGACGTTTCATGACGGGATAAATCGGTCGGAGGGACGCCCGACTCTTTGCCTCAGAACCTCGAACATCGCCACGCCGCCCGCTACCGAAGCATTTAACGAGCCGACATGTCCGCCCATGGGGATGGTTAACAGGCTGTCGCAATGCCGTTGCACATTGGGGCGCAATCCGCTGCCCTCGCTGCCGACCACCAGGGCAATATCGCCTGAAAGATCGGTCTGGTAAATCGATTCGCTCCCTTCGCCGGCCAGACCGTAAACCCAGACCCCCTCTTTTTTGAGTTCATCAATCGTGCGGGCCAGATTCGTCACCCGGCAGAGAGGAATATGCTCCAGCGCCCCGGCCGATGCTTTGTCCACTACACCGGTGACCGGAGCCGCCCGGTCTTTGGGCAGGATCACACCGTGGCAGCCGGCCGCATCGGCGCTGCGCAACAATGCCCCGAGGTTATGGGGGTCGGTGATACCGTCGAGCAACAAGAAAAAAGCCGGGCGGTCCGATCGGCGCCACTGCTCGAGCAACCGGCCGAGATCTTCAAAGGGGAACGGCTCGAGGCGCAAAAGAGCACCCTGATGCTGCGAATGGCCTGCGAGACGATCAAGATCCTGTCGTTCGCGAGTCCGTATCGGCACACCGTTGAGCTGCGCCATCCGGCTCAGTTCCTCCAGTCGGGAGCCTTTGCCCTCGCGCAACAAAAAAAGCTCGAGAGGGCGTCGGCGACTCGACTGCAGACCCTCTCGCACCGGGTTGATGCCATAGACCAGATCCGCCATCGGTCAGTTCACCATCGCCTGCGACATCTCTTCGAGAATCTCTTCAGCGGCCTTTCCCGGGTCGTCCGCCGCAGAAATGGGACGACCGATCACCAGGTAATCAGAGCCGGCGGCCACGGCGTCGGCAGGCGTGGTGACCCGTTTCTGATCATCCTGGCTGGCAGAGAGGGGACGCACCCCCGGCGTCACGATAGTGAAATCGGGACCGCATGCCTCTCGAATCAGTCCTATCTCTTTGGGCGATGCCACCACGCCGTCCATACCGGCATCCTTTGCCAGGCGGGCCAGCCGTGGCACCATCTGCACAACCGGCTGCTCGATCCCGACCTCGCGCAATGTCTGTTCAGTGGAGGACGTCAGGATAGTCACCGCCAGCAAAAGGGGCCGTTGTCCGGAGCCCCGAGGATATTCGGCATCGACTTCGGCCACGACCTTTTCCATCATCTCACGACCGCCCAGAGCATGAACGTTGAACATTTTCACTCCGAGCCGGCAGGCCTCGAGACCGGCCTTCGCGACAGTATTGGGGATATCGTGATATTTCAGGTCGAGAAAAACCTCACCGCCTTCCCCACGAACCATGCGGACAATTTCGGGGCCGCAGCGGGTGAAAAGCTGCTTGCCGATCTTGAACAACCCCACTTTGTCGTGAAGCCGCTTCACCCACTTTTCCGCCTCTTCGAAATCGTCCACATCAAGAGCAAAAATAAGACGTTTCTGCGCCGAATCCATCATTGCTTCCTCCCCACCAGATTCATGACGCGTTGCGCAACTTCCTGCACCCGCTGAACGAGTTCCGCCGATTCGGTTGCTCCCAGATCGCGCCGGGCCGCCATGCATTCCATATAAATAATTTCGTTGAACGTATCAGCGAGCAGCTTCTCCTTGTCGCCTTCGGCCAACCCTTCCAGATTGGCGAGAATCCGCCCGATATCCAGAGTGCCGTCCCCGCTCAATTCCACATCGCGCAGGACGAAGGAATAAGGCTGGGGAAGCTCCTTGAGGAAACGGCGCACGGAATCGAGAAACTGGGGATTCTCCTCCCGAATCTTTTTGCACAGCGATGCCAGAGCGCTATTGCAGATCGTGGCGATCTGCCCGAGCCGGCCTCCAAGCTCAACGACAGGCGCTTCTTCGAAACGGATGCATTTTTTTTCCGCCAGTTGATAAAGCAGGCGCAACCCGTCAAATTCTCCCATACCGCTGGCCCGGATGAGATCGCGGATGTTGCCTCTGGAGTCGAGGACCAGATCCATCATTTTCTTCTCACCGCCCGAAAGCCCTTCCGGAACACCTTCGGCGGGAATCGGAATAAAATCGAAGGAGGGGATCTTGCGCATGAACAGGGCCCGTTCGTCCACCCGTCGCAAGCCCTCCATAATCAGGTTCTGGGTGCTCATCGACAGACGCACGATCCGTTCCTTGTCAAGTTCGCGTGCCTGAAAGAAGAAACTCCCCTTCTCGAAAGCGAAAAGATTGTAAACGATGTTCTCAACCTGCAAACGACCCGCAAGCCACAAGTCCTTGGCCGCAACCACATTCTTTTCCACCAGAACCTTACCCAGCGGAGTGCCCCCCTTGACATGCTGTCGGGCCCGGTCGAGATTGTCGCGGTCCACCTTCCCGAGTTCGTAGAGGATCTCGCCAAGGTCCTCCTCGGGGAAGGAGCTGGTGGCGTAGACGACCTCACCATCCTGAAAGAACAGCTCCTTGCGCCCTTCCTCGAACTCAAAGCCCAGTACGCCCTTTTTCCGGAACATATTGAAAAAGGAGAGAAGGTCTGCAATGTTGATTTCACCAATGCTCCCTGTGAAGACCACCGGCTGGTCGTGATCACAGGTCGAGAGGAACAGATGGCGGTCCGAATAGGTCGTCACTTCGAGGTCGGCGCCGGCCAGTTCCCTCGCAACGACATTGGGAACGAGCAACCTGCCATTGCCGTCTATTTTCAGTCTGTCCATAAATTTAACGTCCGGTTTTTCAGTTGGGGACTAAACAACCTCAAGTGCCTCACGTACCCGACCGGTCAGATTTTTGGCGGCCTGGTCGACGGGAAGCATGGTCCGCTCGCCGCTGCTGCGCTGCTGCAATTCAACGCTGCCCTCCTTGAGGGCGCGAGATCCGACAGTCACCCGCAGAGGGATGCCGATCAGGTCGGCATCCTTGAACTTGATACCGGGCCGTTCGTCGCGGTCGTCGAGGAGCACTTCGACTCCGGCGTCCATAAGTTCGGCGTAGAGACGTTCGGATGTCTCTCGTACAGCGGCATCCTTCGGGTTGACCATCGTCACCAGGACCTGAAACGGAGCGATCGGCATCGGCCAGACAATGCCGTTGTCGTCGTGATTCTGTTCTATGGATGCCGCCACGCTGCGACCGACGCCGATGCCGTAACAGCCCATGACCAGCGGCCGCTCACGACCCTGATCATCCAGGACGATGGCGCCGAGCGCTTCGGAATACTTTGTGCCGAGCTTGAAAACATGCCCAACCTCGATCCCCCTGCTTTGCTCCAGGTGCCCTTCGCAGCGAGGGCAGCCATCTCCCGGCTCGGCCTTACGCAGATCTGCGAATGTCTCCACCTCGAAATCCCGGGGATGATTGACGCCGGTCAGGTGGGCATCCTTTTCATTGGCGCCGACGACGAAATCGGCCATCGCCTGCACTTCGCGATCAGCGACAATGCGCAGATCCAGACCGACAGGGCCGGCGAATCCACTGGGGGCCCCCGTCATTTTCTGAACGGTTTCCTCATCGGCCATCTCCACCGAGTTGCATTCAAGAAGGTGAGTCAGCTTGATCTGGTTCAGTTCGCGATCGCCGCGCAGTAGAACCGCCAGCGTCTCGCCTGTATCGGTCCGAACCACCAGTGTCTTGAGCAATCTGTCCGGGGCGACATCGAGAAAACGGGCCACATCTTCGATAGTCTTTCGCGCAGGGGTCAGGACTTTCTCCATCTGGCGCGTTGGCTGCGGCGCCTGGGCGCCGGGATCAGGGATCTCGGCCTTCTCCACGTTGGCGGCATACTCGCAGCTGTCGCAGGAGACGATCGCGTCCTCGCCCGACGCGGCCAGCACCATGAACTCGTGCGAGAAGCTGCCGCCGATGGCGCCGGTATCCGCTTCCACGGCCCGGAATTTCAGACCGCAGCGGCTAAAAATACGCCGATAGGCATGGTACATCTTTTCGTAGGCGGCATCGGCTCCGGCCTCGTCGACATCGAAGGAGTAGGCGTCTTTCATGATGAATTCGCGCCCGCGCATCAAACCGAAACGCGGACGGATCTCGTCGCGGAACTTGGTCTGGACCTGGTAGAGGTTCATCGGCAGCTGACGGTAGGAGCGCAATTCTCGCCGGACGATATCGGTAATAACTTCTTCGTGGGTCGGGCCGAGACAGAAATCGCCGTCCTTGCGGTCCTTGAAGCGAAGCAGTTCCCTGCCGTATTGCTGCCAGCGCCCCGATTCCTCCCAGAGATCGGCCGGTATCACCATCGGCATCAGCACCTCGATCGCTCCGGACCTGTCCATTTCCTCGCGAATGATCTGTTCGACCTTGCGAATCGAACGCAGCCCCATAGGCAGATAACTGTAAATACCGGCGGCGACCTTGCGTATCATCCCCGACCGCAGCATCAGCTGATGGCTGATCACCTCGGCATCGGCGGGCGTTTCCTTGAGAGTCGGAATCAGGTACTGACTGTAACGCATGAGAGAAAACCTCTATTGATGAAGTGGGCGGATCCTTTGAAGGGTCAATCAACTGCCGCAAGACAAAAAGACAATCTATCCTCTTCCAGGCAAATAATCGCAGAAAACTAGCGCATTTGTCGGCGAAATGCAACTGCAGTGAGCCTGGTAATCGGTTCGCTAGAATTCGAAGTCGACAGCCCTGATGCTGCTGCAGATTTCTCTGGCCTTGGAGACGACCTTCTGGTGGTCCGGATGAACCTGGTAGCGCTCCATGGCCTGAAGATCATCAAAAGAGCTGACCAGTGCGAAATCGAAGGAACGCTCCGAGCGGACCACATCACGGCCGAAGACAAACTCCCTGATCTCTTCGATGATTGCCGGAAGGCGCCCCAGACCTGTTTCGAGCTCTGCAATATCCGCCTCGCTGACTCCATCCTTGAAACTGAAGAATACGACATGCTTGATCATCTGTTGATATCCTTTTCTGGCGTTATGACCTTTGGCGTTTCAGCCGGACAAGATGGGAGAAGAAAACAGGGATCAGGGAAGAATCCTGCGGCACTCGACGTAGAAACGCTTCTCGTCGGCCTCCCCCATGGAGAACGTCTTGCGCGGCAGTGCACCGTCGAGAACAATCGTTTTGAAGAGTTCGTGCTTGGAGATCGATGGCAGGAAAAAACCGACATTGCCCGCCTTGCCTCCGAGATTCTCTACAGCGTCTTCGCCGTGGATATAGTCGATTTTCGCTCCAGGAACACTCTCTAGGTAAGCATCAAGAAAGCCCTGAAGGGTGGCGACCACGAGGTGGACAGGCGAGTTTTCCACGATGAACACACCGCGCTGTTCTCCGGCCACAAATGCAACGGCATGGCGGCCGAGGCCGATCTCCTCGTCAACGACGGCGTCCTGCTCAGCCCGGCTGGAACACTGCTGAAGCCGGAAGGAGCCTCCCATTTGTGCGCAGTAGGCGGAGGCCGCTGAAGCCATCGCGTCGAGGTCGGCATTGAAAACGACCCGGTGAATCGCCTCGAATTCGAGGCCGGGATCATGGACATTCACCAGTTCGACCAGGGCCCATCGAGCCGGATGCGACATGATCGCTTCCTTGTCGGCCGCGCTATCTTTCAGATCGTCCCAGATCGCCTTTGCGGTGGCGAAGGAGTGATTGCCGTCGCCCATGGCATAGAGAAGGACATCCTCATCCGTCACGCCGTAACGCTTTTCAAAGCGTGCGGGCTCGGCCAGACGCTCCAGAGAGGCGGCGACTTCTGCGACATCGTCCCGGTCGGAGATGTGCCACCCCCTGAGATGGCCTCCGCCCAGCATCAGGGGGAAATCATAGACTTTTTCCCCTTTTTTCTCGAACAACGGTTCGATCACGGTTCGATCCGGGTCGTCGATGAGAACCATGATATGCGGCAGCTCGATCGGCGCGTTGCGCCGAACCTTGATCCGCGGCGGCAACCGCTCCAGGATGGTTCCCTCCGTGGCCCGAATGAGCGATCGGGAGTCGGCACTGTAATCGTAGCATTCCAGGTCGAGGGCAACCATCAGCCCCTTGCGCGAGGGAACCTCGCTGGTTTGCCGGTCGACAAGAATGAAGCCTGGCGGCTGCTCAACAAGGGTGCCGTCTTCGAGGGCCTGGCGCATGGAAGCATTGATATCGGCGATCCGTTGGTCAACGTCGCTGTCCTCGAGATACACCTCGGGCAGAACCATGTCGAGCGTCGAGGGCGAATCGCCCACCTCGCGACGGACACGATCCCAGTATTCGGGGTCCGAAGTGTACTGGTCGCAGGCGATGACCGACCACCTGGTCATGTCGACCTTCTCTTCGGGCAGCAGTATCCGCGGAACTTTCAAACCGATTTTGTCAAATGTCATTTTTTTCCATCCTCCTGCAAATTCTAAATATATTATACCGCCTACCCAGGGCGGGCCGGACGGATGTCAATCTACTCGTCCTCGACCAGCTTCCAGGCCTCGTCCACAAGGGCGTCCGCCAGTTCCTTCTGGGGAACTTTGCGTACGATTTCGCCCTTTCGGAACAGCAGTCCCTGCCCCACGCCGCCGGCGAGGCCGATATCGGCCTCGCGCGCCTCTCCGGGTCCGTTGACGACACATCCCATCACCGCCACTGTGATCTTCTTCGGCAGATGGCACAGCCGTTGCTCGACCTCCTCGGCGACTTCAATGAGATCGATCTGGCAGCGTCCGCAGGTCGGGCAGCTGACGAAGACCGGCCCGCGTTCGCGCAGCTCCAGGCTTTTCAGGATCTCCCAGCCGACGCGCACCTCCTCGACCGGGTCGCCGGTCAGCGATACGCGAAGGGTGTCTCCGATACCGTCGTGGAGCAACACGCCGAGACCGACGGAGCTCTTGATGGTCCCGCTCCAGGTGGTCCCGGCCTCGGTGATGCCGATGTGCAAAGGATAGTCGACCTGATGGGCCAGCAAACGGTAAGCTTCAACGGTCCGCCTGATGTCGGATGCCTTGAGACTGACCTTGATCAGGCCGAAGCCGAGATCCTCCAGGATGCGGATATGGCCCAGAGCGCTCTCCACCATCGCCGCGGCTGTGGGGTGCCCGTGCTTCTCGAGCAACTCCTTTTCGAGGGATCCTCCGTTGACGCCGATGCGGATCGGCACGGATCGCTCGGCACAAGCCCGCACGACATCTTCGACCTTGCGCCGCTCGCCGATATTGCCGGGGTTGATCCGCAGCCCGGCCACACCACCTTCGAGAGAGGTCAGAGCCAGGCGATGGTCGAAGTGGATGTCTGCCACGACGGGGATCGGGCTTTTCCAGCATATCCCATCGAGAGCTCTCGCTGCTTCAGCGTCGGGCACCGCACAGCGCACGATTTCGCACCCGGCTGCAGCCAGGCGGCCTATCTGTTCCAGCGTCGCCTGCACGTCGCGAGTGTCGGTATTGCACATCGACTGAACCGACACCGGCGCATTGCCTCCGATGGGAACGTCGCCGATTTTGATCTGTCTTGTCTGGTGCATGCCTGCCAGCGCTGATGAAGAGAAAAAAAATCGAAAACAGACAGCGGTCTTTCAAACCGCTGGCCCGGAGTGTATTAAGCGGACGCCGGCAAGTCAAGAAGAAGCCTTCTGCATTGACATAAGACCTCCTGCAGCGCTACTGTTATCGTTGGTCACAACCATCCGAAAGAGAGCACATCAATTTATGGCGCAAAGTCCTGGGAGAAAATCCCGGAAGCCGAAAGAAACCTTCGAACTGCAGATCGACTCCCTCAACGACGACGGGCTCGGAGTCGGCCGTCATGAGGGCAAAGAGGTGCTGATCGCCGGAGCGCTACCCGGCGAACGCGTGATGGCCGAAGTCGACCACGCGGGCCAGCGACGCATCATCGCCCGGCTGCAGAAGATTCTGCAGCAAAGCCCCGTACGCGGCTCGGGCGTCTGCCCCATGGCCCGGCGCTGCCTGGGATGCTCCCTCATTCACATGAAACCCTCCGCGCAGCTTGCCTTCAAACAGGAACTGACCCGCAAGGCGCTGGCGTTGCGGCCGTCTCTGAAAGAGGTCGAGTTGAAGCCGATCCACCCTGCGCCGCGCCACCTGGGATATCGCACCACGGCCAAACTGGTCCTGGAGAAAACCCGGGGACAGGTCAAGGTCGGCCTCTATCGCCGCGGCAGCCACGACGTTGTCGACATCGGCGGCTGCCCTCTGCATCACCCCCTGATCAACAAGGTCGTCGAGGTGGTCCGGGAGGAAATACGTCGTCAGGATATCCACGTTTACAATCCGCGCCGGAAGAACGGCCTGCTCCGTTACCTGCTGGTGCGCGTCAGCCCATCGCGCAACGAGGCGATGGTGACTTTCGTCACGACCGAGCGCAACTACAGGGAGGTCGTCCACCTGGGCAAATGGCTCACCCGAAAGGTCCCCGAGGTGATCTCCGTACAACAGAACGTCAACGCCTCCGAGGGCAATGTCGTCCTCGGCCGTGATACCCTGAAAATGCTCGGACAGCGGCATCTGCTCGATGTTGTCGGAGACGTTCGGCTGAGCATCTCGCCCTCGAGTTTTTTCCAGGTCAATCACGATCAGGCCGGGCACATATACGATCTTGTGCGCGGCTGGGCCGGATTGAGCCGGGAAGAAACCGCCCTGGACATCTATTGCGGGATCGGCGGCATCGCACTGCATCTGGCTCAGGACGCCGGCCGGGTCATCGGCGTCGAAGTCGTCGAGGAGGCGGTGCGCAACGCCCGGGCCAACGCCAAATTGAACAGGATCGACAACTGCTCCTTTCATGCCGGATCCGCCTCCGAACTGCTGGACGAACTGGCCATCGAAACGCCGCCAGGCAGCGTGGCCGTTCTCAACCCTCCTCGCAAAGGCTGCGAAGAGGAGGCGCTGAAAACCCTCAGCGAGCTTTCTCCGCGTGTCATCCTTTACGTGTCCTGCAATCCGGAGAGCCTCGCCCGCGATCTCGACATTCTGGACAATCTCGGCTATCGGACCGAAACCATGCAGCCGTTCGACATGTTCCCCCAGACGCCGCATGTGGAAAACGTCGCACGCCTGGTTCCCAGAATCCCCGCCCCGGAAAACGGCTGATGACGCTGGCCACCCTGAGCGCCTTTCTGCTTCTCGTGGCCGGCGCCATCCATTCCTACAGCTTCATGTGCCGCAAACTCCCATCGGAGCGGCAGCCACGGAGCTACCCCAAAAAACGTGGCGGCCAGTTCTTGCTCGACACGCTCTGGGTGCTCATTTTCTTCGCGGGCATCCAGCTGGCCTTCATCCTGTCAATGAAACTCGGCCTCGTTGCAGCGCTCGTCTACTTCATCGCCCTGCCCTTCGCTTACCAGCCTATGATTGCCAGGATCATAGGATTCGACGGGCTCAAGGACTATATCGAGTACCTTCAGCACCGTCACTGATCCTCCAGTTCCTCCAACCTCTGCGCCGCTCGTTCGGCATAGGGCGAGTCGGGGTGCTCCTCGAGAATCTTCCGGTACAGACTCCGGGCATGATCCAGGTTGAACTGCTGCTCTTCGAACTGTGCCGTCTCATAAAGCTCTTCGGCTCCCTTGCCGCAACCGGCCAGCATCAGCACGGCCAGAACGATCAGCAATAGCTTTTTCATAATCCGGACTCCTTCATGTAGCGGCATTGAATGGACAGGTGCATTGATGAACGCTGCTTGCATTTCTCCTCATAAGAAATTATAGTATGACGAACTTTTCGAGAAAAGGGAATCGTCAATGGAAACACTCGACTGCCGCGGTCAGAAATGTCCAAGCCCTGTGGTGGAAACCCGCAAAAGGCTGAAGGAAACTCCCATTCAGTCGCTTCAGGTCCTGGTGGGGGATACGACCGCGAGGGAGAATGTCAGTCGTCTGGCGCGCAGTCAGGGGTACGACGTGGCCGTCTCTGAAACCGACGGCGGATTCGCCATCGACCTCGTGGCCGGCGGCTCCCCGAAGGCCCATCCTCAGGAGGAAACGGTCAGGGGAAAAACGATCATTTTCTTCGGATCGAATGAAATGGGAAGCGGAGACGCCGATCTCGGAAAGGTCCTGATGAAGAACTTCGTCTTCACCCTGCAGGATACGGAGACGACGCCCGATGCCCTTTATTTTGTCAACGCCGGCGTCATGCTGACCGTAAAGGGCTCCACGGTCCTCGAACCACTCGAAGAATTGGCCAGCCGCGGAGTCGACATCGCCTCATGCGGCCTGTGCCTGGAATATTTCGACCTCAAAGACAAACTGGCCGTCGGCCGGTCCACCAACATGCTCGAGATCGCCGAAGAGTTGCAAACTGCAGGGCGGATCGTGAGGCCCTGATACAAGATAAAGGAACATGGGAGTAGTTCGTAGTCTGGTGACGCGCCCGGTCTTCAAAACCGGTGGGGGGCGCATCCCGTCCCCGGTGGGTTCGATTCCCATCTGCTCCCGCCAATAAAAAGACAAGGCCTTTCTCTGTCTCTCCGGAGAGGGGCTTTGTGCCTTCAGGAGGGGGGTTCGATTTGGTCAAGCCTCAAGCGGAA
>JAWOCM010000065.1:0-13324 GCA_046483795.1 Desulfuromonadales bacterium
GTGACGGCATCAAAGCTAACGCCGAGTTTTCAATCGTCAGAAATGGTGCTGCGCAGCACTTCTTCGAAAGAGGTGACGCCTTCCTGCATTTTGGTCAGGGCGGACTCGCGCATGGTTTTGACGCCGAGGCGCATCGATTCGTGTTTGATCTCGGCCGTGTTGGCGCCGCCCAGAACCATCTCGCGAATCTCTTCGAACATCGGCATCACCTGGTAGATGCCGACGCGCCCCTTGTAGCCGGTGTCGTTGCAGGTCGGACATCCCTCGCCTTTCATCGGCTGTGTACCATCAAGATCCGACTCGGGGACGCCGGCATCGATCAGCGCCTGTTTTGGAATATCCTCGGGAACCTTGCATTCGGAGCACAGGCGCCGTCCCAGCCGCTGCGCAGTAATGAGGTTGACCGCAGACGACACCAGGAATGGCTCGATTCCCATATTGAGCATGCGGTTGATGGTGCTCGGGGCGTCGTTGGTGTGCAGGGTCGAAAGGACGAGGTGACCGGTCAGAGCCGCCTTGACGCCGATCTCGGCGGTTTCGAAGTCGCGGATCTCGCCGATCATGATGATGTCGGGATCCTGCCTCAGGAAGGACCGCAACGCCGAGGCGAAGTTCAGGCCGATCTCCTCATGCATCTGCACCTGGTTGATACCGGCGAAGTTGAACTCGACAGGGTCCTCGGCGGTGGAGATATTCTCCGTGACCTTGTTCAGTTCTGCCAGAGCCGAATAGAGGGAGACCGTCTTTCCCGACCCGGTCGGTCCGGTGACCAGAACCATGCCGAAAGGCTTGTGGATCTCCTTCTTGAACCACTCCAGGGGCTTCTCCTCGTAGCCGAGCTTGGTCATGTCGAGTTGCAGGCTCGATTTGTCCAGAAGCCGCAGAACGATCTTCTCGCCGAACAGGGTCGGCAGGGAATTGACGCGATAGTCCATATCCTTGCCGCCGGGCAGCTTGATCTTGATGCGGCCGTCCTGCGGCAGACGGCGCTCCGAGATATCCATCTCGGCCATGATCTTGACGCGGGAGATGATCGCGCTTTTCAGCTTGATCGGCGGCTTCATGACTTCATAGAGCATGCCGTCGATCCGGTAGCGGACGCGGAAGGACTTTTCGTAGGGTTCAATATGGATATCCGATGCCTTCTTCTTGATGGCGTCGGTGAGGATCAGATTGCACAGCTTGACGACCGGTGCGTCCTCGGTCGCCTTTTCCAACTCCGTAACGTTGACATCTTCCTCGTCGGATGTCAGTTCGAGGTCGATGTCGTCGAGATCCTCCATCACGTCGGCCAGGGAGGCGCTCTGGTCGTAATACTGGTCGATGGCGGCCCTGATGGCCACCTCCGAGGAGACGACCACCTCGACGTTGTATCCGGTCATGAACTTGATGTCGTCGATGGCGAAGATGTTCGAGGGATCGCTCATGGCGACGATGAGGGTGGAGCCGGCCCGATTGATGGGGATGATCTGATATTTCTGGGCCACTTCGGCGGGAACGATCTTGATGACATTGGGATCGATCTCGAATTCGCCGAGATTGATCGAAGGCACCCCGTACTGCCGGGACAGAAAAGCGGACAGCTCTTCTTCGGAGAGAAATTCCAGCTTGACCAGACTGCTTCCCAGCCGGTTGCCGGAGGACTTCTGTTCCTCCAGTGCCTTCTTCAGTTGATCTTCGGTAATCAGGTTGTTACGAACAAGCAGTTCGCCAAGTCGGCTGCTGGTCATCTAAAAGCAATGCTCCTCAATCAAGATGGCGGCGCCATCCTCTGGTTTTTTGCGAGAGACATTTAAGGCTTATTAAATTCGGTAACCTATAGTATTGAAAGGGAGGATTCGTGTCAAGGCGCCAGAGAAGCTATTCCCCTAAATATTCTGACAAAACACGACGCTTCATAACGCCATAAGGCGGTGGGGTTCCTGTCCACAGCTCAAATGCGATCTCCCCCTGTCCCACCAGCATCCCCAAACCGTCGGCGCAGCGATGTCCGTGTTCGCCGGCCTGTTTGACAAAAGGCGTCTCATCGCGCGAATACACCATATCGTAAAAGAGGGTCGCTTGGGGAATCCCGTTCCAGGGCAGCTCGGGAACGGGCTCTGCCTGGAGTCCCACAGATGTGGAATTGACGATCAGGTCGACCTCCTGGCAGAAGGCGGCAAGTTCGGAGTCCGGATGGAAATCCCAGGCGATTTCCACCAGACGTGTCCCGGGAAAATGGCCGCTGAACTCCTCGACCAGCTCGCGGGCTCGCCGACGGGTGCGATTGGCGATGCCGACCCGGGCCGCTCCGGCCCGGCAAAGGGCGACCACCCCTGCGCGACAGGCCCCGCCGGCGCCGAGGAAGAGGATGGTCTTCCCTTTCGGCGTGAACCCCAGATCGTCTTCCAGGGCCCGAATAAACCCGCGACCGTCGGTATTACAGCCGAGCAGGCTCCCCGAACGGTTGACGATGGTATTGACGGCACCGATCTGCTGCGCCTCCGGCTCGATCTCATCGAGATAACTGCAAACAGTCTCCTTGTGGGGAATGGTGACGTTGACTCCGCCGATATCCAGGGCCCGCAGAGCCGAAACGGCGCTCTCGAGTTCCGGGGGGCGCACATGAAACGGCACGTAAACCGCATCGATGCCAGCGTCTTCAAGAGCCGCATTCTGTATGACCGGGGAGAGGGAATGACTGACGGGATCCCCGAAAATGCCCAGAACACGACTCGCTCCCGATATCTTCATCACGACTCCCCCTCTTCGCCCGGAGCACAACTGTCGCGCAGATACTCACGGTATTCGATCACCCGGCTTTCCCGCAGAATCTGCCGGGCTTTTTCCACATCGGACGATATCCTCTTCACGAGCGCCTCGACCGAGGGGAACGGCACTTCGTCACGCAGACGTTCGATAAAATACAATCTCAGGTTCTCGCCGTATATGTCCTCGGAAAAATCGAGAATGTGAACCTCCACCGAAAACCCCTCCGTTCCGAATGTCGGCTTGCTGCCGATATTGACCACGCCATCGTGAAGGGATTCGCCGCGCTTGACCTTGACGGCGTAGACTCCAGGTTTGGGGAGCAGGTCTTTTTCCGTCTGCAGGTTGGCGGTAGGAAAACCGATCGTCTTGCCGCGTTGCTCGCCGCCGACCACCAGGCCCTCCACGGTATAATGGCGACCGAGAAAACCGACGACCTCCGCCACCTCGCCGTTCATGAGCATCCGCCTGATCCGGGTCGAGCTGTAAACCGTGCTGTCGGCGGATATGGGCTGAAGCTCCTCCACGGAAAATCCGAATTCATCGCCCTTGCGCTGCAAAAAAGGAAGGTCGCCTTCACGGTGTCGGCCGAAAGCATAATCATAGCCGACGATCATGTGACGAACGCCGAGCTTGCCGACCAGAATCTTCTCCACGAAACGGCTCGCGGAGATGGCCGCGAACTCCCGGGTAAAGGGTGTGCAGACAAGAACATCGATGCAGGATGCTTCGATGAGCCGTTCTTTTTCGGCGTAGCTGTTGATCAGTCGCGGCGCCCGCTGCGGATCGAGAACCTTGAGCGGATGCGGGACGAAGGTGAAGACGACCGAGGTTCCGCCGATTCGATGCGCCCTGGCGACCACGCGGCGGAATATCTCGCGGTGGCCGAGGTGGACGCCGTCGAAATTGCCGATGGTCACAACCGTATTCTCGAGCGGATCGGACAGCTCGGACAGATCCCTGATAATGCGCATGGTGCTGTTAACTCCGCCCTTTCGACCGGGGTTGCCTGCCCTTTGAAGGACCGGACTCTTCCTGGTCGGCCAAGACAAAGTCCATCTCCCTGCGGGCCAGCTTCACATCATTGACGCGGATGGTGACCTTTTCACCGACCTGAAAAATGCGTCGACTGTTTTCGCCGATAAGCCGCAGACGCTCCTCTTCGAAGTGATAAAAGTCGTCTTCGAGACTGGAAATGTGAACCAGACCCTCGACGAAATACTCGATCAGTTCAACAAAAACCCCGAACGGCATGACACCGGAGACGATCCCTTCAAACTCCTCGCCGATATGATCGAGCATGAAGCGGCATTTCTTGAGATCCACGATTTCCCGCTCGGCCTGCAGCGCCCGGCGCTCACGCGCTGAGGTCAGTTCGCCTATGCGCGGCATCTGCCGGGCCAGTTCGGCCTTGCGCCCTTCCGGCAATTCTCCCCTGCGCAGGACTTCCTTGAGAACGCGATGAACCACGAGATCGGGGTAGCGACGGATCGGCGACGTAAAGTGGCAGTACAGATCAGCCGCCAGGCCGAAATGGCCGATGTTTTCCGGTGAATAATGCGCCTGTTTCATGCTTCGCAGCAGCCCCTGGTTGATCATCTTCTCCTCCGGCTGTCCTTCCGCCGCGGCCAGGAGCTTTTGCAGCGACCGTGGATCGACGGAGCGTTCATCCAGATCGAGGCTGTAATTGAAATGGGAAACGAATGACTGGAAATCCTGAAGTTTGTCGATATCCGGGGCTTCGTGGACCCGATAAAGGACAGGAGCGTCCTTTTCGGAGAGAAAGGCCGCCACGGCCTCGTTAGCCGCCAGCATGAACTCTTCGACAATACGGTGCGCAAGCGTCCGCTCTGCGCGCACGATATCCTCGGGCCGACCTGTCAGGTCGAGCACAATTTCAGCCTCGGGCAGATCGAAATCGAGGCTGCCACGCTGTCGGCGCATGACCATCAGTCGCAGGGCCAGCTCCTCCATGATCTGCAGATCCGAAAAGACGTGGCGGAACTGCTCGATGACCGCCTCGTCTCCGTCGACGAGCATCTCCTTGACCTGGGTATAGGTCAGCCTGGCGGCGGAGCGGATCACGGAGGGATAAAAACGGCTTTCGACTCTTTGTCCCTCGCGGTCGAAGAGCATTTCGGCTGTCATGGTCAGACGATCCACGCCGGGGTTCAGCGAACAGATCCCGTTGCTGAGCTTCTCCGGGAGCATGGGGATGCATTCGCCCGGAAAGTAAACGCTGGTGCCGCGCTCGAAAGCCTCCCGATCGAGAACGCTGTCGCTCTCGACATAGTGGCCGACATCGGCAATCGAAACCCTCAGCCGGATATGCCCCGAGGATTCGCGAGCCACTTCGACGGCGTCGTCGAAATCCTTTGCCGTTTCGCCGTCTATGGTCATTGTCCGCAGCTGGCGAAGATCTTCCCGTCCCCGCAGATCCTCCGAAGCCACCTCGTCCTGACATTTCGCCGCCGCCTCGATGACCTCCTCCGGGAACTGGTGCGGCAGCTCGTGCTTGTGGACGATGGCCAGAGCCTCGACTTTCGGATCGTCGGGATCGCCGAGAACCTCGACGATGACCCCTTCGGCACTGCGGGCTTTGCTGGGATAGGTTTCGATGCGCGCCACGACAAGTTGACCGTCCTTCGCTTCTCCGGTCGCCTTGGGCGGGATGAATATATCGTGCAGCAGACGGGGATCCTCGGGGATGACGTATCCGAAACGGTGGCCCTGCTCGAAGCGCCCGACCACTGTCTGCTGAGCCCTTTCGAGAACCCTGATGATCCGCCCTGACCGCTTGCCGTCCCGGCGGGCATGCTCCACCCGGGCCATCACCGTGTCGCCATGCATCGCTTCGCGCAGAAAACGCGCCGGGATGAAGACATCTTTTTCCTCGCTGTCCTGCGGGACGACAAAGCCGTATCCGTCACGATGCGCTGTGACTGTTCCGACCACCACGCTGATCTTCTTCGGCAGTGCGTAACGGTGTCCGCGCAGCTCGACGATGACCCCCTCTTTCACCAGGTTGGAGATCAGCCGGGAGAACTCCTTGCGGTCTTTACCCGACAGGCCGAAATGGCGCTGCAATTCGCGCATCGTTGCCGGCCGTTTCGCATTGCGTTCGAGAAAATCGACAACATCCCGGGATGAAACGTTCATGAATACAGCTCCCCTTTTTGAATTCTACGGTATCGACAGGCGATTTTCACCACCCGTTCGCTTCGCTCTCTAGAGAACACTGAGAACTCCATGAGAAAACCAGATCATCGGTTTTAAGACTCAAAATCTCGATTTTAAGATTTTCTCTGTGCCCTCGGTGCCCTCAGTGGTGAAAAGCCCTGCTTTTGAATCTGGAATTGCCTCCAGGCACGATCATTCGCGGCTGAAGCAGTTCCCACATGGGGTGGTGAATAGTTACTCCCCTTTAGGCTTGGCCATCCACCGTTTCCCTGTCGATGATCGGATTAATCACCAGACCGGACATAATCTTCGGATAAAAAAGAGTCGACATACGGGGCATTTTTTCACCGGCATTGGCGATCTCGCGAACCTCCTTGAGGTTAGCGGGATTCAGCAGAAAAGCGAGGCTGAAATCACCCTCCTTGACCCCGTCGAAACAGGTCTTCGCCTCCGTAACGAAATGGATCTTCGAGTCTTTTTCGCCGCCCTCTCCGGAGAGACCGAGAAGGCGCTGAAGAACCAGCTTGTGCAGGATGGACACATCGAGGCACCGCAGAGCTCTCGAAGTGCCGCTGGCGAAAAATTCCTCCATCACACTTTCGTCAACAAGGGTCAGGAAGAAGATACGGTCATCGCCGGCAAACAGGGCCAATACACGCTCCTTTTGCCCCCGGTCGGCCAGCTCGGCCAGGATCCGGCGACGATCGGCTTCGCTTCCGGAATCGAATTGTCGCACCTCGACGGTAAAAAAGGAATGGAGACGATCCAGAAACGCGTCGAAGTCGAAGGAACCGGGCAGCGTCACACCGCGATGGATCGGGTCGATGCGGATGCCGGGCTGTTCCATGTTGGCGAAAAACATCATGACGTAGTTGAAAACTTCCTTGCCGGTATAATCGGGATATTTAGCGCGCATGAAATCACGATAAGCCAGAGCCGTTTCATAACGATGATGCCCATCGGCGATAAAGAGGGGCTTATCGTGGAGCAGAGCCTGGATCTTGGCGATCATCGACGGATCGGCCACCTTCCAGATCCTGGTTTCAACCCCTTCGTCATCGGTGGCGGCGATGTCGGCCGGCTCCTGACGGATATCGCGACTCAGCCCGTTGAGAACGCTGCAGGGGTCCGAATACAATGAGATCACAGGGTTGAAATTGGCCGAACAGGCCTTGATCAGATGGAAACGGTCGGCCGTCGCTTCGGTCACGGTCGCTTCGTGCGGCTTGACCACCCCCGATGCGAAATCCTCGAGTCGCGCCAGAGCCATGAAGCCGCAGCGAACCGCCTCTTCGCCCTCTTGCCCTTCATAGGCCTGCTCACACAGATAGAGAACGGATTTCTTCTCCCGCAGCAGGAGGTGGTTTTTCTGCCATTCCTGAAACTGCCGGGCGGCGCGGCCGTAGCGGCCGGGGACCTCCTCCTCGGCGTCGGCCTGGTTGCGGCGGACAAGGTGCGCGACATTATAGGGGCTTCTGCCGCAGAAAAGATCCTGCAACTTCGCCGTCATTGCATCATAGGGCGGAGCGATCACCCGCGAGAGATCGGAGACTTTTCGCTGATTGAAATACAAACCACGGAAGGGAACGATTTTGGCCATGTGACCTCGCGTCCTGTAGATTGTTGAGCCCGGTCTCTTCAGTTTACCAGTTTTACAGCAAGTACAAGTACGGCACATCGAAGTGGGACTCAAATAACAATCTGATTAGGATCAAGTCTCAGCAAGCCTGAAGTCCCCCTTTAGTAAAGGGGGATTTAGGGGGATTTTGTTGGCCGCTAGCCGTCAAATCCCCCCCTCGCCCCCCTTTAGGAAAGGGGGGAATTCCTCCGGCTGAGAATAAGACCTAATCAGGAATAACAAAGGCCGGACTTTATCGACCGGCCTCCGCTTCAACTTATCCAACATCGTTCTTTCATTCAAACAAATTTTTCCACCAGAGAGTGAAAAAATTATCAGGGGGGCCTGGTGGCTGGTTTCCGGCAATGCCGGAATCGGTCGAACCGCTCTCACTGTCGGCATTGGTCGAGCCGACGGAAATGAGCAGGGTCTGAACGTCGTCGCGAATGACCGGAACCGGCCGGGAGGCGATACCTCCGCCCACCAGGGTTTTCTCCTCCACGGTCCCGCTGTCGTCAAAGTCAACCCAGGATGCGCCGGTCTTGTACTGAAGGGCATAAAGGTAGGAATAGCCACCGGGCACGCAGGGCTCTGTATTGGGCAGAAATGTCGTCACGTAAAACGCCTTGTAGAAAAGAACGCCTTTGGACAGAACCTTTTCCCCGTCTGCGAGGGGATAATACCACCCCTTGTCGGTTTGATAATTCTCATCGATGTCGCCGTCCGTCAGATCGAGGTTCGGGTTGAATCCGGCGGAGAGATCGACCAGATCGGCATCGTCGAGCAGGGTATCCCGGTGGTTGTCCTTCACGGCGAAGATGCGGTCGCTTGTTCCGGCCGCACAGGCGATTTCCCGGTCGCCGGTGCCCGCGAGAACCAGATCGTATCCGAACTCGAGGCCGATATCGGGCGGATAGTAAAACCTTCTCGGTTCGTCGACCAGACCGTCCCCGTCATTGTCGACGCCATCGGTGCAGACGCTTTCATCGCAGCCGGCCGTAAAAAGAATCTGTGCCGTCCAGTTCATGATATTCTCGTCCACCCGGGGAAAGACCAGATTGTCGCCGAAGGCATCCTCGAATTTGCCCAGACGCCACATCCGTCCACCCAGGTCGCCGACATAGGCCTTGTCGATGAAACCGTTGTCGTCGGCATCGATGAGCGTGACATTGCTGACGATACCACGGTCCATTCCGGAAGGCCGGAAGGTCCTGACCACCTCGCCCGTCACCACATCGACCGCCAGCACGGCATTGCCGGAGGTGTTCTCCGGGCTGAAGCCGGCACCCACGATCATGACGAAGGTTCCTTCAGTGTCGGTGTCTGTTGTTTTGACTTTCCCGAATTGAGGTTCCGACCACGTCTGGCCCAGAACGCCGACGTCATCCGGCGTGAGCTCCCAGAGATGCTTCGGCGATTCGGGGCGGGTCACGTCCAGGGCCGAGTAGGTCCTTCCCCCTTTGCGCTGCCCGACAACCAGAATGATCCGGTCGTCTCCTGCGTCGAGCAGTCCGTCGCCATCGAGGTCATCGATATACCCGTCTTCGTCGTGGTCCATGAAGAACACTCGCGGACTCGAATCGACGTAGAACTGGTGGTTGCCCCCTTCGACCATCGCCTTCAAGCGGGGAAGACTATCGGGAGGAATAAATCCCCACTCCTCCTTTCCGTCGGAATCGGAGACAGCGTGCAGCATGCCGTCGTTGGCGCCGTAATACACCCAGGTTTCACTATCATTCACTGCCGGCTCTTCGGATCCCGATTGATAGGTGTAGGAAAAAACGGCCGGCTCGCTGTGCAGGGCATCCGCGGTGATCAGCGATCTGTTTTCCGTCCGGTCGCCGTCGCCGTCCTCGTCGTAGGAATCGGCACCGCGGATATAGTTGATCAAGTCGTCTCGCGGACTGATGCCGGCGGAGGGATTGCCGAGCGCGGCTGCATCGAGGGCCTCGTTCGTTGTTGCGAAAGCGTTACCGGGATCGCCCAGATCACTGGTACCTGCCAGGATCGTATATATTCGGCGCGAATCATGGGCCATGTAATTGCTTTTGAAGGGGTTCGCCCAGTCGATGGTGGCCCAATACGGCTCGGCACCCTCCTTCATGGCTCCGTTGGGCCAGGTCGCCGGTTCGCCGTTTCTGTCCAGAATCTCGTTGGACGCCGAGAGACCGTATTTTGCGACGTTTCCCTGCCAGAAGTTTCCGTCCAACGGCTTGAAAAACGCCAGATATATCCGGGTGCCGCTGGTGGTTCGGGTCACCGGAACCACCGGCGCCGTGAAGGTCGTCGTTTTGGAAAGTATGCTGCTCAGGGCCGTCTGCAGGGCGGTGGCGAGATCGTCCGGATCGGCTGCATCGAAATGATAGGTCCCGTATTCGGGGTCGGCCGTATCGTACAGGTTGACATGTCCGTTGCCGTTATTGGATGCGTTGATCAGGAAAGCCCGGCTCAGAGGGGATGGCTGAACGCCCACGGTATAGGTCGCGAGGTTTTTCCACGCCTCCGTATCGGAATAGACCACATCGTTGTCGTAGAGGTAGAAAGCGACATCGTCGAGATGGGTCGTGCCTCCGGAATTCACGGGGATGTCATGAAGAACTCCGTCGAGCTCGATCCGGCCCTCGCCGATCCCCGCGTCATCCCCGTCGTAATCCATGAGCCTGCCCGGAACGGCCTGATTGCTCGAATCGCCGTCTGCGGAGGAAAAGCCGGGGGTGATGACGATGACGAAATTCTTCTGGCAATACTGCTCGGACACATACTGCTTGATCTGAGAGGACCCCATGTAATCGCCGATGGTGGCCAGCCCCTCGGCCAGCGGCGACCAGGTGACTGTCCCCATATTGTTGACGGCGTTGCGGAATTCGGAATTGAGGATGTTGTCGTCGGGATTTTCTGCAAGAGGGGTCTCGACCACCGTCTTGAGCGGCTGAACGGAGGAGGCGCCATCGTCGCCGGCAAAGTTGAATATGGCGAAATTCGCCCTGTTGGCCGAACTGGCCGCTGTCTCCAGAATGGCCTTCTTGGCGTGATAAAAACGGCTTATGGAGGGAAGATCGGAGCCGTCCTCCGCATAGGGGCCGAAGAAAATCCAGTTGAGGTAATTCCGGCCATAACGGAAACGGCCTGCGTTGTCCTTTATGCCGTCGGCATCGGGGGAATCGGACGGCGTGTGGGGAAGCGTCACGGTGCGGCCATTGATGGTAAAGAGACCCTCCGCACCGGAGTTGGACACCAGGTTGGCAGTATCGGGAGTCAGGTCTGCGTCGATCTTCCGGATGAACACGTTGTTGGTGTTCTGGTAATGAATCCAGTACCCCGGATCGTGGAAGAAACCGTTCACCCCCTCCGAGGGGGATACGCCTTGCGCGAGCACCGGCGTATAATCCGTCTCCGCGTCGTAGGCGGGGTGGGTGATGATCCCCTCCATGGCGGCGCCGTTATCGAGCAGCAGGACGACATTGGGCGGAACGTCGTCCGACGTCACTGAAAAAATGCAGGTATCGTCAGCCCCCGCTGGCGCGACGACACAGAGAACGATCCAGAACAGGACCAGAAAGCGAAAATTTTTCATGAGGACGATAATCCCTTCTTTTGAGCTGTCAAAAACCGATGCGGAAGCCGAGGACCTGAACCTCGTCAAGGGAGTCGGCGACAGAACGTCCCTGCGACTCGATCCGGTAGGAATGGGCCCTGAATTCCCCTGCCGAATAACCCGAACCGCGAAGAGACCTGTCGCCGGGCAGAGCTCCATCGTAGGCAACGCTGACGGAGAACGACATATCTCCCGCCGGGGAATTCGTCTCCGTCAGAGGTGTGTCGGGGTCGACATTGGAACTGCCGTACAGCCCCGGCTTGGCCACGACATACGATATCCCCGCCTCCGCCGCATAAAAGGCCGATTTACTCGCTCTCGAATTGGACGCGATCTTGAGTTCCAGTCCCGTATTGCGTGTCGCTCCCATAGCCAGCAGGCTCAGCACGGCCATGAGCAACATAGCCAGAAGCAGCACCGATCCGCCGTCATTGCCGACAAGAGCAGGCCGCCGGCTCCCTTTACACTGTCTGTTTCTTTGCGGCATAGAAGTCATATCTGGTTCTCCACCTTATTCAAGAAGACCAAACCCGCGTCAAATTCGAACTTCGCCGGTCCCGGCCGGCTGCCGGGTGCCTTTCTTTGCTCGTCCAAACAAAGTCCCAGAGCTGTTAACGTTTTTCGCTTCCAGACTCATCACCGCCGCCTCTCAGGACGGGCCGCAAAGGATCAGGCCCGTCCGCGGTACAGAAAGGTACCAGCCGATTTCTCAGACAGCGCCGCCGATCGAACCCACCGAACAACCGCGCCACATATGCCCGCCGCCGGCGCAGGCACTTTTTGCTTCCTTTTTGTTGCCGCCTGGACAAAAAGGAAGGCGTCATGGCGGGACGCGACCCGCCGGTCTTGTTCCGGCTTTCAACAGAACCCTGAATCAACCTGGCTTGCGTGGTTCTGAGCAGTTACAATTCATAAACCCATCTCGCTCCCCACATAATCGAGAGAAACCCGCTTGACTTCACCCCTGTTCGTCCATCGGACGATGACCCGAAGCAGACGATTGCCGTCGGCAGGGGTGTCGGCCGCGATATTCCAGAAGATGTCGTACTGTTTGCCGTGGAGAAAGAGATCGGTCTGGCTCGCGTCGGCATCCGAGTCTTCATCGGAGAGCCCCGGGATTCCGTCGTCGTCGGTATCGGTCCAGGCCGCTCCGGCCCGGTCCTCCATCTTCAGCGCTTCAACCTTGTTTTGGGCGACCATGGTCGCTTCGGTTATATCCCGTGCCGTCTGATTGCCGAGCATGGTCGCCAGCTGGACTTTTGCCAGTCCCAGAAGGGCAATGGCGAATATGGTCATGCCGATCATGACCTCCACCAGAGAATAGCCGTTCTGCCGCATGCGGTGATTATTCATAAACCCATGTTCCTGCATTGAATGACGGACGTGAAAAGACGATGGCGATAGGCGTTGTCGGGAGTGATCACTTTATTGCCGAGAACGTAGCTTCGATCGTCGTGGAATCGCCGGTCCGGATGAGCGCTCTGGCCCAGGAGCCAGATCCGCACCGCCCTGATGTCATCCGCGTTGAACGTATCGCCGGTGTCCACTCCGGCAATGGTCCCGTCGCCGTTCAGATCGTCGGCCTCGGAAATCAGCCCGTCATCGTTGACATCGAGGTCGTGCCACTTGCCGCCGACGTCGATCGCCCAGATCGTCCGTCCTCCGTCGGTTTCCAGAAATCCGTCATCGTTCTTGTCGTAGGCGTAGGCGAAACGCAGGGCCGTGACATTCTCGACCACCGGCTTGTTGTATTCCGACGGGTTCGAGGTACTCTTGCGGCCGAGGCGGGTTTCCCCCGATGACGTGTAGAGGGAGTAGGTCAGATGTTCATTCGGATCATCGGTTGTGCCGTCAGGGACATCTCCAGTTCCCGTTAAATCGAGAGTGAAGACGATTTTTTCCGCCTCGGCCGAGACGATTCCCGCACCGGCAGTGCCGGTCGGATCGAACCCCGCCATGCGGATTTCGCGTTCCATCAGATCGAATCCGGCCCGCAGATTCTGCTGCATATCGACCACATCCTCCTGAACGCTGTAGGTCCTGGTCTGGTTGATAAATGCGCTGTATAAGGCGAGTCCCACAATACCGCTCAGCGCCATGGCGACAAGAAGCTCGACCAGGGTAAAGGCGGATGCATCGCCGTTTTGTCTTCTTCGTCTCAGATCCATACTTGATGCCTTCGC
>JAWOCM010000108.1:0-58973 GCA_046483795.1 Desulfuromonadales bacterium
CAAGGTTGTTGACGATTCGGAGCAGGACGGCTACGGCGTTTACGTCGGCGTTCAGGTCCCTGCTCCCCTGGGCAAGTTCGGTGTGGAATACAATTACGGTTCCAAGTACTGGACTCCCTTCACCCAGGCACAGGATGACGTGATCGGCAGCAAGCTGGCGACCCGCGGTCATGTCGGCGAATCCTACTATATTTTCGACGTCAACCCGAGAATGTTCATCAAGCTCGCCGGGCTGTACTATGACTACGAATATACCGGCAGCGGTTCGCCTGTCGGCACTCCCCAGAATATTGACGAAGTTCAGTCAGGAGAGGCTTTCTCCATGCTGCCCGCAGTGGACACGGCGTGGGATGCCAACGCATCTCTGACCATCAAATTCTAATCAACTCACTGTTGGATTTTTCGGGGGAGAGGAGGCGACTCCTCTCCCCCTTTCTTTTTTTACGGTAAAACAGTGTGAAATCTGGTAGGTTTATTCTGCATAACGGACCAGACAAGTTGGCAGGAATACAGGTTTGAATGGTGTACGAGATGGATAAAAAATGGAGAGGCGAAAAGCTGTGGATGGGGTTGCTGGCCGTGGGTATGGTGCTGGGAGCCCTGGCATTCGTTTACATCAGTCTTTTCGGCCACACCCACGAGTTCCGCACATCCTGGGAACCGGACTGGGGTCTTCTCGTCGCGAGCTACGAATTTTTCGTACTTTGCGGCGCCGGATTGGCGGTGGCGTCCGCCGGTGTCTTCCTGGCTGGCAGCCAACGCATTCAGGGGCTGTGCAGGCGCATGGCAACGCATTCAGCACTGGGATTCGTCATCGGGCTGGGACTGGTGATCATCGAGCTGACCCAGCCGACCCGACTCTCGATGGCTTCGGTTCTCGGGCCGATCTTTTACAAGAAACTTTTTCTTGCCCTGTCCTGCTTTGCCGCGACGCTGGGGGCCCTTGTCGCCCTCCATGTCCAGTTGCGACGAAACAGAGCTATCGCTGTTCTCGCCCTGGCGATCAGTGTGTTCCTCCTTTCTTGTCTCGGAATTTTTCAGATGGGGCACGTCCTTGGTCAATTCGGTCAGCCGCCGGAATGGCTCACAGCACCGGCATTCATCGACTACCTGCTCGCTGCACTGCTCAGTGGAACGGCCCTGTGTGTGCTGATCCTTTTCCTTGGCAGCAAGTTCAGCGCGTCGCGTCGAGCCAGAGACTATCACTCGGTGCTGCAATGGTTGCGCACATGGTCGATCGCTTGTCTGTCCCTCTACGCGTTCAGCATGGTAATCATTTTTTTCACCTATGCCTCTGGCCAGCTGGGGGGGCAGCATCTGATCGCCCCCTTTCTTTTCTCCGGACCCCTGGCGTTCAATTTCTGGGGGTTTCAGGTTGTCGTCGGCCTCCTTCTTCCGATGCTCTTGCTGCTCATTTCGCGAGCCGTGCCAGTCGAGCGGCTGGCGCTGGCGGCAGGGCTGATCCTCACGGGACAGTTTTTCCGCTCATATGACATGATTCTGGCCGGCCAGCTCGAAACCTTTCACTCAGAAGCTTCTTTTCTGGTGAAGCAGGGCCTGCTGGTCATAACGCCGTGTCTGCCGAAAACCCTGGTCGTGATCGGTACGATCTCCTTTTTTCTTTTCGTGATGACTTACTGTGAGAAGATGAAGCCCTGGAGCGATCAGGCCCAAAAGGGAAAATAGCGGAAGAAGACTCAAAAAAACGAGGTAGACATTGCAGTGAATCCGGCGAGGGTGTATTGTGAAAGGGAAGAAGTTTCTACTTAAAGGAGTGAGGTGACCATGTTCGGACTCGGAACTCAGGAACTCATGATCATTCTTGTTCTGGTGCTGATCGTTTTCGGCGCCGGAAAGCTGCCCCAGGTCGGAAGTGCTCTCGGCAAGGGGCTGCGCAACTTCAAAGAGGGCGTGAACATCTCTGAAGATGACGAAGAAGAGGAAGCTGAGACTCAACAGCTTGAAGAAAACA
Source organism: Desulfuromonadales bacterium (assembly GCA_046483795.1). Classification (GTDB taxonomy): domain Bacteria; phylum Desulfobacterota; class Desulfuromonadia; order Desulfuromonadales; family JAWOCM01; genus JAWOCM01. The sequence goes on from JAWOCM010000108.1 coordinate 1,973, forward strand.
AGAAGGACAAGGACGCATAGGCCTCCCGATACGATAAAGGAATTGAAAGGCCCGCGGCGCGGGCCTTTTTTTGTTGGATCAAAGCGGCTTCAGGGCCTCGGTCAGCAGATCCTTGACCTGATGGGCGATTTTTTCGACGTCCGGATTGCCCACCAGATTGAGGGCGGACACCGGGTCCATGGCCATGACAGCAGTTTTCCCCTCTTCTGTTTCATAGACAATGACATTGCACGGCAGCAGCACACCGAGGTTCGGTTCGGCGGAGAGGGCCTGGGCGGCGAGCTTGGGGTTGCATGCTCCGAGTATGATGTAGGGCTTGAAATCTATCCCCAGTTTTTCCTTCAGCTTCGCCTGTACGTCGATTTCGCTCAACACTCCGAAACCCTGCTGCATCAGGAGTTCCCTGACCCGGGCCACGGTTTCGTCGTAAGGCTGGCCAACGATTTTGCCAAAACTGTAGGCGTTTTTTTCGGACATATTTCTCTCCTGTCTTTTCGGGCTGATAAATGAATTCTTTTCTCCGGATCTACCCGTCACCGATCCAGGGATGTCAGTTACCTTTTTAACTCAGGAATACCAGAAAGCAACCGTCGGGGGAGGATATTCCTGTTCCCGCGATTCTCAATGATGGAGTAAAACTTTCTATGGCAAAAGCACTTGGACTTCTCTCCGGTGGACTGGACAGCAGTCTGGCCGCCTTGACCCTGAAAAAACAAGGATTGGAGGTGACCTGTGTGGCTTTTGTCACCCCCTTTTTCGGTGCCGACAAGGCGCGCGATGCGGCAGCCCGAATGGATATCCCGCTGCTCGTGCGGGACATTTCCGAAGTCCATCTGGAGATGGTGAAAAATCCGCATTACGGGTACGGCAAAAACATGAACCCCTGTATCGACTGTCATGCCATGATGTTCCGCTTTGCCGGGGAGATCATGGAGGAAATCGGCGCCGATTTCCTCTTCTCGGGCGAGGTGCTCGGCCAGCGCCCCATGAGCCAGAACAGCAATGCTCTCAAGGCGGTCGCCAAACATTCAGGATTGAAGGGACAGATTCTGAGACCTCTCAGTGCCCGATTGCTTCCCGAGACGTCGATGGAGGATACCGGCCTGGTGGATCGGGACGCCCTTCTCGATATCCAGGGGCGCTCCCGCAAGCGACAGGAAGCACTGGCCCGCCAATGGGGGCTGGACGATTACCCCGCCTCCGGCGGCGGATGTCTGTTGACCGAAAAATCCTTTTCCGGCCGTTTGCGGGATCTTCTCGAGAAAAATCCCGATGCGACCGCCGCCGACGTGGAACTGCTCAAGCATGGACGCCAGTTCCGGCTCGCGAACGGGACAAGGCTGATCCTGGGAAGGAATGAGGCGGACAACGGGAGATTGGAGGCTCTTGCCGGAGTCGATGACCTCAAACTGCGCAGCGCCGCTTTCAGAGGACCGCTCGGCCTTGTACGCGGCCGGATAGATGACCGGGACTTGAGAGAAGCTGCGGCCCTTGTGGCGAGCTACGGCAAGGGGCGCGAGGAGCAGAGACTTGAGGTGCTGGTGAAAGGGGCGGGCACACAGATCGTGATGAAAGTAACACCCATGGGTCGGCAGGAGGCGAGAGAGCTGGCAGTCCTTTAGCAAAGCGCCCATTGAACCATGCGAAAAAAAAAAGCCCCCCGGTCTTCCGGGGGGCTTTTTGCTGTGCTGAGGAGCGGTCGATGTTACATCATGCCGGGCATGCCGCCGCCCATGCCGCCCATGCCGCCGGGCATTCCGCCGCCGCCCATGGAATCTTCTTCCTTGGCTGCATCGGCGATGCAGGCTTCGGTGGTCAGCATCAGGCCGGAGACCGAAGCGGCATTCTGCAGCGCACTCCGAGTGACCTTGGTGGGGTCGATGATGCCGGCTTTGAGCATGTCGGTGTATTTGTCGGTCGCGGCATCGAAGCCGTAAGCGCCTTTATTGTTCAGGACTTCATTGACCACGATAGAGCCTTCCATGCCGGCATTGATGGCGATCTGGCGCAGCGGTTCTTCGAGGGCGCGGCGCACCAGTTTGACGCCAAAGGCCTGCTCGCCCTCGGCCTCGGTCTTGTCGAGAGCGGCAATGCAACGCACCAGAGCGACGCCTCCGCCCGGCACAACGCCTTCCTCGACCGCTGCGCGAGTCGCATGAAGAGCGTCCTCGACGCGGGCTTTCTTCTCTTTCATCTCGGTCTCGGTGGCTGCGCCGACCTTGACCACGGCGACCCCGCCGACCAGCTTGGCCAGGCGCTCCTGGAGCTTTTCCCGGTCGTAGTCGCTGCTGGTTTCCTCGATCTGGCCGCGGATGAGCTTGACGCGGGTCTGGATGTCGGCTTCCGAGCCGGCGCCGTCGATGATGGTGGTGTTGTCCTTGTCGACGACGACCCGCTTGGCGCGGCCGAGCATGTCGATGGTGGCGCCTTCCAGGGTGTGGCCCATATCTTCGGAGATGACCGTGCCGCCGGTGAGGACGGCGATGTCTTCGAGCATCGCCTTGCGGCGGTCGCCGAAGCCGGGAGCCTTGACGGCGCAGACGTTGAGGGTGCCGCGAAGCTTGTTGACGACCAGGGTGGCCAGGGCTTCGCCTTCTACGTCCTCGGAGATGATCATCAGCGGCTTGTTCTGCTTGGCTACCGGCTCGAGGACGGGCAGCAGATCGCGCATGTTGCTGATCTTCTTGTCGTGGATCAGGATGTAGGCGTCTTCGAGGACCCCTTCCATCCGCTCGGCATCGGAAACGAAGTAGGGGGAGAGATAGCCGCGATCGAACTGCATGCCTTCCACGGTCTCCAGAGAAGTTTCCATCGCCTTGGCTTCCTCGACGGTGATGACCCCTTCCTTGCCGACTTTCTCCATGGCCTCGGCGAGGATGTTGCCGATGGTCTCGTCGGAGTTGGCGGAGATAGTGCCGATCTGGGCGATCTCCTTGTGGTCCTTGACAGGCTTGGAGAGATCACGCAGGGCGGCGACGGCGGTCTCGACAGCCTTGTCGATGCCGCGCTTGATCTCCATGGGGCTGTGGCCGGCGGTCACCAGCTTGAAGCCTTCGTTGTAGATCGACTGGGCCAGCAGGGTGGCGGTGGTGGTGCCGTCGCCAGCAACGTCGGAGGTCTTGGATGCGACTTCCTTGACCAGCTGGGCGCCCATGTTTTCGAATTTGTCTTCGAGTTCGATCTCCTTGGCGACAGTCACGCCGTCCTTGGTGATCAGGGGAGCGCCGAACGACTTGTCGATGACCACATTGCGGCCCTTGGGACCGAGGGTGACCTTGACGGCATCTGTCAGGGTGGTTACGCCCTTCTGTATGAGATTGCGGGCGTCTTGACTGAATTTGATTTCCTTGGCTGCCATTGTAAAAAATCCTCCTTATTCTTCAGAGCTGTAATCGAAAATTAGTTTTCCAGGACACCGAGAATGTCGTCTTCGCGCATGATCAAGAACTCTTTGCCTTCGAGCTTGATATCGGTGCCGGCATATTTGCTGAAAAGGACCTTGTCGTCGGCCTTGACGTCGAGGGGCAGGTAGTTCCCTTCCGAGTTCATCTTGCCTTTTCCGACGGCGATGACCTTGCCCATCTGGGGTTTTTCCTTGGCGGAATCGGGGATGATGATGCCACCTGCGGTTGTGGTTTCCTCTTCAAGGCGTTCCACAATGATGCGATCCTGTAACGGTCTGACATTCATGTTCTGTTCTCCTTTCGAAATCAAATGATAGTTTAGAGCCGTGAAGGCAATGGGTAATCGGCAGTAAATGCCTGACAGGTCGTTCTTTCAAGCCGGCGTCGCCTCGGATCGACTGTCGACCGGCCCGTCTTTTCATTAGCACTCTCGTGAAGGGAGTGCTAAAGTCTGCGGTAAATATAATCAGCTGATGTCTGTTGTCAAGGGTATGGAGTGAAAAAATACAGAAAGGCGGAACCTGCGGGGAAAACGGGTGAAAAGGCGCTCAGGAGCGTTTTTGCATTTCCTCGTGGAAATACTTGTCGTAGAGGATCTGCCATTCGCGGCTGCCGACGATTTTCTTCTGCCGTTGCAGCTTGTCGCGAACTGCGGAGTCGACCTGATCTTCGACGGTCAAAAGGCGGGTGAGGGTCTGTTTGAGCACTGCGAGGGTGCGCCCCTCGTCATCGTAGTCGACGAGATCGTCGTTCCAGAGGCCATCGAGGATGAGATGAGAGAGATGGGATATGCGGTCTTCGGAGAATTTCACAGGGGGAAATCCTTTTCTTCGGCCAGTTTCTTCTTGATCATGAGCAGCAATCTGCGTTCGTCGACATCGCCTCCGGCGTTTTTCAGGTGGACCTCCAGGAGACGACGTGCTTCACGGTCGAGAGCTTCTTCGCGGCGCAGGTTGTCACGGATGATCTCCCCGATGCGTTCGGCAACTGCTCCCCGAGATTTTTTGACCGTCGCCCCTCCGTCCTTGATCAAGGCGTTCAGCAGCGTATCGGCGATGCGGTCGATTTGTTTGTCGGTCAGTTGCAAATGAGTTCTCCCCAATTATGTCTACCTGCATCCTAGTCCCGTTGCAGGCCATTGTCAACGTGATTGCTTGACAGAATCGAGAGGGGTATGCTAACAGGCATTTAAAATGACAGCGCAAAAGGCCTCCTGCAACTGGCGTCGAGGTGGAGTTCCATCGGGAAGCAGGAAGGAAAGGCCGCGACAGTCGCTCGCCTGGGCTCCCTTTGAGGGCTCGGGCGTTCTTCGTTCAGGGGACTCTTCTCAAGAAACCTGGCCCCCCGTCGCGTCTTGATTCCAGTCTTTGCGACTTTGGGTTGATATGATTTTTCGTTCGATATAACTTATTCGTTCAGCCAAGGAGCTTTGCCATGAGCAAGAAACTCTACATTCCCGGACCGGTCCATATCGCTCCCGATGTCTACGAAGCGATGTGCCGACCGATGGTAGGGCATCGTATGCAGGAATACGCTGAGGTCCACGGTCGCGTGACGGGCCGCCTCAAGGCGATGCTTAATACCTCCGATCCGGTTTTTCTCTCGACATCCAGTGCATTCGGCGTCATGGAAGGGACGGTGCGAAATCTGGTGCAGAAGCGGTGCGCCAGTTTTGCCAACGGAGCTTTTTCCACCAAATGGCATGACGTGACCCGACGCTGCGGGATCAATGCCGATCTCTTTGCCGCCGAGTGGGGCCAGCCGATCACCCCGGAGATGGTCGACCGGGCCCTGGCCACCGGCAAGTATGACGCTATGACGCTGGTGCACAACGAAACCAGCACGGCCGTGATGTCGCCGCTGGAGGAAATCGCCGGAGTTATGAAGAAATACCCCGATGTCTCTTTTATCGTCGATACCGTCTCCTCGATGAGCGCAGTTCCGCTCGACCTTGACGTCCTGGGGATCGATGTCTGCCTGGCCGGTGTCCAGAAGGCGTTCGGCCTGCCCCCCGGCCTGGCCGTCTTTTCCGTGTCGCGTTGTGCCCTTGACAAGGCGAAAACGACGCCGGATCGAGGATACTATTTCGATTTTGAAGAGTTTGAAAAGAACGACCTGAAGGACAATACGCCCAGCACCCCCTGCATCAGTCTTATCTATGGTCTCGACTGGCAGTTGGAGAAATTCTTTGGAGAAGGGCTGGAGGCCCGTTACGAGCGCCATCGCCGGATGGCCGATGCGACGAGGAAATGGATGCAGGAAAGGGGCTTTGAACTTTTCGCCGCGGAAGGATTCCGATCGCAGACCCTGACCTGTGCCCGGAACGACGGCAAAACCGACCTCGAAGCCCTCAAAAGGCTCGCCGGTGAGCGTGGTTACGCCATCGACAACGGCTACGGGAAGATCAAGAACAGTACGTTCCGCATCGCTCACATGGCCGACTTCACTATGGCCGACATGGAAGAGATATTCGCATTGCTCGAAGAGTTGCTGCCGCAGGTGAGGGGGTAGGTTGCGGGGGCGTTACTTGACGTGGCAGCGTTTGCAGTTGCCCTTTGCTGCAAAAGCCTTCTCTCCGTCGTGGCAGACGCCGCAGAAGCGGCCGGCGTAGATCTCTTCCATGGTGATCTTGACGGTTCCCTGTTTCATCTTCGGGAACAGACCGTCCTTGTGGCATTCCTGACAGGAAATATCCGCTTCTTTGTGGACCTGACCGTTGAAAACCACCTTGCCCATGGGGTTGTCGGAGAATTCGATGACAGTTCCGGGGGGAACGGCCAGCGCTGTTCCGGCGGCGAAGAGGGTGCCGACGATTGCGGCGAGAATGAATCTGGGCAGCATGTTTGACCTCCTGGGGAAAAGAATCTTTTTAGTAATTACCCTGAATCGTACCAGGGTGTCAAATGTTCGCTGACGATAAATCCCTGCCAGTTTTTTGGGATGTTTCATTCGACCGGTGTTTTTTGATATCCTGCCGAGAGAGAGCAGCTTATTACTCGAAGGAGATGAACAGTTATGGCCGACAGTGAAAAGACCGACCAGACCGCGGAAGGTATACGCGAAGCGAAGGCGGGGAATACCGTGATGGCCCTGATGTCTCTGGAAAAGGCGGTTGCCCTCCAGCGCACCCCGGAAGGATGTGCCTGGCTCGGTTATTGCCTGGCAAAGGAGCGCGGCGCCTTCGGCAAAGCTCTCGAGCTCTGCAGGGCAGCTCTCGAGACCGCCCCGCGCAATCCGGACCTTTACCTCGCTCTGGGGAAGGTTTATCTGAGCGCCGGGCGCAAGGGCCAGGCCCTGAACGCGCTGCGCAAAGGGCTGAAGATGGGCCGCAACGACGAGATCATAGGAGTACTGCGCAACCTGGGCGTTCGCAGGCAGCCGGTTTTATCCTCACTGCCAAGAGAGAACCCTGTCAACATCTATACCGGTCTCCTGTTGCACAAACTCGGCATGCGCTAGCTCTTGCCCGGGGAATCGTCCTTTTTACAGAGGCGCGTGGCGATATACTGCCGCTCAGTCCGCGACTACTCATTTTGACAGAGCAGCGTTGAAAAGCGGCTGGTGCGCGTCTAGAATGTGTTCAATGAACGAGTCGCCCGAACATGAATTTTCTCATCCTCCGGCGGAACGCGATCCGCAGCGACTGACTCGCGAGCGTTTCGACGTTCTCATCATCGGTGGCGGCATAAACGGCTGCGGCCTGGCTCGCGACCTGGCGATGCGGGGCTTGAGAGTGGCTCTGGCGGAGAAGGGCGATATCGCCTCGGGCACGTCCAGCGCCTCGACCAAACTGGTTCATGGCGGATTGCGCTATCTCGAGCAGTTCGCCTTCTCGCTGGTCTTCGAGGCCTGCCGTGAGCGGCAGACACTGCAGCGGATCGCTCCCCACCTGGTGCACCCCATCCCTTTTTTTATCCCCGTTTATCGCAAAGATCCCCGTCCCTTGTGGATGGTGCGTCTCGGCATGGCGCTTTACGACATGCTGGCGCTGTTTCGCAATACCCGTCGTCACAGTATCCTCTCGGCCGTCCAGGCGCAGGAGCAGGAGCCGGCCCTGAAGGGGGAAGGCCTGACCGGCGTCGCCCGGTATTGGGATTGCCGGATGGACGATGCGCGGCTGTGCCTGGAGAACGCGCTGGCGGCGCGGGAGGCGGGAGCCGAAGTCGTCAATTACCTTGAGGTGACAGACCTGCTCCGGCGCGGCGAACGCCTGGACGGAGTTCGGGCCATCGACAGGGAGAGTGGCGAGGAACTGGAGATCGAAGCCGAGGTGGTGGTCAACGCTGCGGGCCCCTGGCTCGATGCGGTTCGGCATCTCGACGGCGAAGCGTCACCGGTGCTGCGCCCCACCCGTGGAACGCACATCCTGGTGCCGCGCATCAATCGCGGAAGCGAGGCCCTTTATCTGACGGCAAAACGGGACGAACGGCTTTTTTTCGTCATTCCCTGGGGGGATCTGTCGATGATCGGCACCACGGACGTCGACTTTCCCGCGGATCCCGACGGCGTCACGCCGGTGAAGGAAGATATCGACTATCTGCTCAGCGAAACGAAACGTCATTTGAGCGGCGCGCCTCCAGGCCACTCGGATGTCGTAGCGGCCTTTGCGGGGCTGCGTCCCCTTGTCGAACACAGCAGTTCGGCTTCGGGCGCCTCCCGCGAGCATCAGATTTTCGAGTCCTCTTCGGGGCTTATCTCGGTGGGCGGAGGCAAATATACAACCTACCGGGCCGTCGCCGCCGAACTGGCCGAAAAGGTTGTCGCACGGCTGGGCCGGGGCGGAAAGGCTCCTGGTACAGACCGTCTGACTCTGCCCGGGGGTGCCACGGGTGATTTCTCCGGCTACCTTGAACTCCAGGTCCCCCGCCTGGCGGCGGATTACGGAGTGACCCGGAGTCAGGCTGAAAGCCTTTTGCGTCGCTATGGCAGCCGTACGGAGCTGTTGGAGCGGCTACTGCAGCAAAATCCGGAACTGGCCCGGCCTGTGGCCGAGGGCTCCGCGCTGCTGGCCGGAGAGGTCGTTTTCGCGGCCCGCTACGAGATGGCGCGGACTTCTGAAGATGTTCTGCGACGGCGCACTCCCCTGGCTCTTCAAGAGGGGCGGGGCCTGCCGGAACTCGAAGGGGTGACGGCACTGCTTGCCGAGTGCCTGGGCGCCGACGCTGCGCAGAGCCGGGACTGGATCGATGCCTATAGACACCGATATGGTCAATTGTTTTAATGAAAGGGATAAAGAATGGAAGTCAAGGTCAAGACGGCACAATTGCTGAAACAGAAAACGCCCTGCCTGCTGATCGGGGTTTTTGAAGACAGGCTGCGAACCGAGACTGTCCGCGAACTGGATGACATGCTGGAAGGGTCAATCGAGCGGGCCATTCGGGAAAAGGAGTTTGCCGGCAAGGCCCGTCAGTTGCTCTTTCTCCACGCCGGACCGGACCTGCCAGCCAGCCGCGTTCTTCTCGTGGGGCTGGGCAAACGAAAAGGAACGACCGTGGACGGGCTGCGCCAGGCTGCCGGCAGTGCAGGGGACTTTCTTCAGGGGAAAAAAATCGCTCGAATTGCCACCGACCTTGCGACCGTACCGGTCAAGCAGGCCGGCCTGAGGGAGACCACACAGGCGGTCGTGGAGGGGATGCTGCTGGCGACCTACCGGTTTGACCGTTATCGCACCCAGAAACGCGAGGAGCTGCCCGAAGCGTTCAAGAAGATCGAGATCCTGGTCGACAGAAAAGAGCCGAAGGCCGAAGCCGAGCGCGGTGTTGAAGATGCGCTCAGTGTCTGCCAGGGCGTGACGACGGCCCGCGACATGGTGAACGAACCCGGAAATATAAAATCCCCCGAATACTTTGCCGACCAGGCCCGGATGCTTTCCGATGAGTGCGGTTTGGAGTGCCGCATCCTCGATCGCAGCGAGTTGGGAAAAGAGGGGATGGGGGCGATGCTCGGCGTTGCCCAGGGCAGTGTGCGAGAGCCGAAGCTGATCGTTATGGAGCACCGAGGCGCCGACCGCGAGCAGGCCCCGGTTGCCCTGATCGGCAAAGGGGTCATGTTCGACGCTGGCGGCATTTCGCTCAAGCCCTCGGAGGGTATGCAGGAGATGAAGATGGACATGGGCGGCGGTGCGGCCGTTCTGGGAGCCATGGCTGCGGTGGCGCGCCTGGGCCTGCCCATCAATGTGGTCGGTCTGATCCCGGCTGTTGAGAACATGCCGTCGGGCAGTGCAATCCGTCCCGGCGACGTTTTGACCTCCAGGTCGGGAAAAACGATCGAGGTGGTCAACACCGATGCCGAGGGGCGTCTGATCCTCGCTGATGCTCTGACCTATGCCGAGCGCTTCAAGCCGGCCAAGGTTATCGATGTGGCCACCCTGACAGGTGCCTGCGTCATCGCTCTGGGCCACCATGCCAGTGCGGTGCTCGGCAGCGACGACAAACTGGTCGACGCCCTGCGCGGCGCCGGCGACAAGAGCGGGGAGCGATTGTGGCCGCTGCCGCTGTGGGATGAGTACGACGAGCAGCTCAAGAGCGACATCGCCGATGTCAAGAATGTCGGCGGTCGCCCGGCGGGAACGATTACCGCAGCGGCCTTCCTGAAGCGTTTTGCCGGAGAATACGACTGGGCTCATCTCGATATTGCCGGAACGGCCTGGGAGAGCAGCGGCCGTCCCTATATTCCCAAGGGAGGAACCGGGGTCGGTGTGAGATTACTGGTCGAATTTCTTCGGGGATACGAGAGTTGAACGAAGAAAGGAGAGGGGAACCGGAGGCATCTTCTCCGGGTTCTAATGTTCCGATTATTCGCTCAAATCGAGCGCCATTCCGGCTAGGCCTTTTGTGACCCGGCTCAGCGAGTTGTAGTCCAGTTTGTCCGCAGTATCGCTGGAAGAGTGGTAGTGCGGATAACGGAAGGGCGCTGTGTCGGTGACCATGAGGGCGGGGTAGTCTTCCTCCCAGAAGGACCAGTGATCGGACCAGTCGACCCCTGTAAGCCATCCCGGGGCGATCAGCGCCTCAGCGGGAAATTCACAGTGGCGTCGAAAGGCCTCGATGGCGTTGTCTACGGCCCGGCGCGAACCGAGATTGCCGACGAAGGCGAGGAAATTCCCGGAATCGGGGTAGAAAGGACGCAATACCTGAGATGGAAAGTCCTGGCTGCCCTTTTCGTCTGAATAGTAGCCGATCGTTTCCAGGGAGATCATCGCGACAATGTTGTCGCCTCTCTGCACGCTGCGCCTGGCATGTAGCCGGCTGCCCATTCGGTCTGTCTGGAAAAACGGCGGTTCCTCATTGACGAAGGCGACAAGTCGGAGAGTCCGGCGTGTTTCCACCTCCGCCAAAAGGTGAGCGATCTCCAGCAGGGCTGCAACCCCCGAAGCGTTGTCGTTGGCTCCCGGTGAGCCCGGAACCGTGTCGTAGTGAGCGCCGATCAGGACGATTTCTCCGGGGCGCTCGACGCCCTTTTTTTCGATGACGATGTTGCGGCAGGTCTTCCCTTCCACCTCGTAAGACTCAGCCTGCGGTTCGTAGCCGCTCTTTCTCATTTGTTCCTCGACGTAGCGAGCCGTCTGCTCCAGGCGATCGAAATGCCACAGGTTCCTTTCCCCGATCGTTGTGGCGAGTTGCTCCACATGGTCTTTAAGATTTTGTTCTATTTCGATCCGATCAGATATTTTCACCGCGGGTTTCTCCATCCTCGAGGCGGCCCCCGCCGTTGACGGGACGAAAATCATCAATGCCGCGACCGGTCCCATTAGCCACCGTTGGTATCGCATGCGCACCGCTTCCTTCCTCCTTCAGATTGTGGCTGCCTTCTGAGCCGTGTCAAGCATCCGATGTTCGGCTGGGCATAGATTTCGATCGTGCCGTCGCACCTGTGGTTCAGGCGGCATAGATAGACGCTGAATATCCGGGCGGTCGCCTGAGAAGGCACATTTGCGGACAGGTTGTTCTGGAAAGGCGCTGGGCCATTCGACAACGGCTGCTTCGATGGCATCCGGCCAGGTGCAGACTTTTATGGGGATTCCCGTAGATTTTCCAGGGTCCCTGGCAGGTGAAGGGGAGGGAGGCCAGGCCCATGAAAGCGGCTACGTCTTTGAGGGGATAGCCGAGGAAAAGACCGATTTCATGAGGGAAGCAGCTCTCGGACATACGCGAACCGAGTTGCCCCAGGACCGTATCGAGATCTTCACCGGCCGGATAGCCGGCCTTGTTCAGAAGAGCCCGGACCGGCCGGCGTTCGATCAGGGATTGTAAGTCGCTTCGCCTGAAGATGAAGAGCAGCATGTTGTCTTCCCGCGTTCTGAGAACTTTCAGTTCGAGGCCGGTCCGGGAGAGCAGGAGGGGACCGTATTTTTTCCAGGAGCGAAACATGTTGCGCCCGCAGGGCAGGCAGCGGTCGGAGAGATTGATCAGGTTGCCCGGTTTGACCCGGTCGATAATTTCGGCGGTTTCATAAGCGATAAAAGAGGCGAGGCAGTCTTTTTCACTTGTGAAACGCGGGGCGATCTTCTGCCAGGGGGGAACAGGTTTTTTGCCTCGATCCGTACGCAAGGTGGAAGCCATAGGTCTCTCACTTGTTAATATTGAAAATCAGATTCAATATTAGTCCGGGTTTTACGTTCCTGTCAAGAATAAAGGATATTTCTGTCTTGAAAAAACGGGAAAACCGCGTATCTTAACCGCAGTAATTACCTTTAATGATTTTGATATGGTCTTGAGAAAGGAGTCACTATGCGGGAGAAACGGGAAAAAGCTCGTCGACGTAAGCGGATCAAGGTCAGGTTCGGGGTTGACGAGGCTCGAAAATTCGGCTTCACCGACGATCTGTCGGAGCAAGGCTTTTTCATCCGCTCCCCTCATGTCGAGCGGCCGATGAGTCACATCAAAGTGGAACTCGAGATCCCCGGCGAGGAAAAGATCGTACTCAAAGCGCAAGTGCGCTGGGCCAAACGTATTCCCCTGCAGATGGTGCAAGGGGGAAAGAAGGGAGGGATGGGGGTGTATATAGACAATTTTATCAGTGGAGAGGAATCGTTTCGCAATCTTTTTGCACCTGAAATCCCGAAGGCCACTGTTTAGGCGAGCAGAGCCGAAAAGGTTTTATCGCAAAAAAAAGCGAGGCCAGACGGCCTCGCTTTTTTCGTGATCGAACGTCTTACAGAATCTCGATCAGTTCCATTTCGAAAATCAGGACTTCGTTGGGACCGATCACCTGTCCGGCGCCCTGTTCGCCGTAAGCCAGTTCGCTGGGAACGAAGAGCTTCCATTTGGCGCCTTCCTTCATCATCGGCAAAGCTTCCTGCCAGGCCGGAATCAAGCCCTGGACGGGAAATTCCGCCGGCTCGCCGCGTTCGTAGGAACTGTCGAAAACGGTGCCGTCGGTCAAGGTGCCGCGATAGTGAACCTTCACGGTATCCGACTTGCTCGGAGTTTCTCCGGTGCCCGGAGTGAGGACCTTGTACTGCAGTCCGCTCTCCGTCGTCTCGACGCCTTCTTTGTCAGCGTTTTGCTCTAGAAATTTCCGGCCTTCTTCCAGATTTTCGCCGGCGGCCGATTCCATTTCCGTCTCGCTCTCTTCCTGGAGCTTGGTAATGAATTCTGCCTTGACGGCTTCAAGTTCTTCCTCGGTGAGCTTGGCCTCGCCGCCGTTGAATCCGTCCTTGACGCCCTCGATAAGTGCAGCCTTGTCGAGTCCGAGTTCGCTCTCCGTCATCTGCGTACCGAAATCAAGGCCGATACCGTAGCTTGCCTTCTGCTCCAGCGTCTCGAGTTCGACCGATTTCTGTTCGGCCTGGCAGCCTGCGGTAAAAACGAAGAGAGGCAGAGCCATCAGGATGAGAGGTTTGCATAAAGATTTGAGCATTGAGGTCCTCCGGATGAAAGTGCCCATAGCTTGCGCCGGGCAAGTTGAAAAATGTGTCCTTGCTTGAAACCAGTTTTAATATGAAAACTCGTTGATTTTGCCGCCCCGGTTTGCTTTTGTCAATATCATTTCATTATTGGAAGGGATCACTTAAGGATTTCGACAAGCCGCGCGTGTTGCTCGGCGGATATTTTTGACGTTGCCTGAGCAGAGGAGAATCATGTATCATGTAAGAATAAATTCACTCAATAAGGGGTTTAAAACAATGCGATTTATCCTGGCTTCACTGATCGTTCTGCTGTCCGCAGGCTCCGTGGCCGCTTTTACGGCTGGCGGATGCGGAGAGGGGAAATGTGTCGACTGTCACAGTCTGGAAAAAAAAGAGGTCTCGGAATTGATTCCCGGCCTGAACGGGGAGGTGGCAACGGTCGAGCCTGCTGAAGTGCCGGGATTATGGCTGGTCGAAATCGCCAAGGGCGGAAAGCTTTTTCCGGTCTATATCGATTTCTCCAAAGAATACGTGATCGAGGGACGCATCATTCGTCTCGCCGACCGGGAAAATATCACCAAACAGCGCGTTCAGAAGCGAAACCCTGTCGATCTGTCGATGATTCCGCTCGATGACGCTCTTCTTCTGGGCAGCGAGGACGCTGAGACGAAGGCTATCGTGTTCACCGACCCCCATTGCCCCTACTGCGGCCGCATGCATAAAGAGATGAAAGAGGTCGTGCGCCGCGATCCTGAGATCGCTTTTCACATCAAACTCTTTCCGCTCCCGATGCACCCCGAGGCCTACCCGATCAGTAAAAGCATCGTGTGCAGCGATTCTATGAAGATGCTGGAGGACAGTTTCGCCGGAAAGGACGTCCCGGTCATGCCCTGCGAGGCGCCTGCAATCGACGCCAATATCGCCCTGGCCAAGAAACTCGGTATCAACTCGACTCCGACGCTGATTCTTCCCGACGGCCATATCGAGCCCGGGTATAAGAAAGCAGACCAATTGCTCCGCCTGCTCGGTTCGGACAAGGCGTCCTCCGCCAAGTAGGAAGAATCAGGGATATTCTCGATAAAAGCGCCGGAACCGGTCAGGGTTTCGGCGCTTTTTTATATAGATGTCGTCTACAAAAAGTGGAGGCTTGTTGCAGACCCGCTTGGGAATGGTTACATTGATGATGAATAATTCGAGTAGAAGGAACCTGTATTTATGAATCCTGCTGATGCGGGAGACAATTTTCTTCCAGTTGTTTCTCCCGACCTGATCATTTCTCAATCGGCCTCCGGTCAATCTCTGGTGCGCCATATTTCAGCGCGTTTTGCCCGCTGGGTCGGCATCGAACAAGAGCAGGGAAAGGGGCGCCTTCTGTCCCGCCTTGCACCTTCGACCAGGCCAGACCTGGAAGAGCTTGTTCGTGAAGTCCTGGAGCGCGATACCGTTCTGAAGGATATTCGGGTCCAGTTTGCCGACGGCCGGCAAATGCTTGCAGAGATCAGCCCCGGAGGGCTGGGACAGGACTACCGGCCGCTGGTCTCCATTGTCTTGCGGTCCGTTCCAGCCGAAACCCGGCAGGCTCCTGAGGATTATGGCCTGGTGGGAACAAGCACGGTTCTGTGCGAGGTCTGCCGGAAGATTTCCCTCTACAGCTCGTCCGATGCCCCTGTCGTGATCACAGGCGAGACGGGTACAGGAAAGGAGCTGGTGGCCCGGGCGCTCCACGAGGAAAGCCCCCGCTCTAACGGGCCTTTTGTGGCGGTCAATTGCGGGGCGATCGGCGAGGAGCTGCTCGAGTCGGAGCTTTTCGGACACGAGAAGGGGGCGTTCACCGGCGCCGTCCGTATGCACAAGGGACGTTTCGAGCGAGCCGACGGCGGGACTCTCTTTCTCGACGAGATCGGCGAAATGCCTTTGCACACCCAGGCCAGGTTGCTGAGGGTTCTGGAAAGCGGGACCGTCGAGCGGGTGGGAGGCGAACAGGAGCGACCGCTGGATGTTCGCGTCCTGGCCGCCACCAACATCCCTCTTGAAAAATCGGTCGGTCGAAGGATTTTCCGGGCCGATCTCTATCACCGTCTGTCGGTTCTGCGCATCCACCTGCCGCCGCTGCGCGAGCGGCTCGAAGACATCCCCCTTCTGGTCGATCATTTTCTGGCGCAGTTCAATCGTCGCTACGATCGCCAGGCCCAGCGCTTGACCCGCGAGGCGTTGGAGCTGCTGCAGTCCTACCTGTGGCCCGGTAATATCCGGGAACTCCGCAACGTGCTCGAGCGGGTTTTCGTGGAGAACAGGGCCGAGGTGATCGGGGCCCGCGCCTTTGGCGAATGGGTGCGCGAGCGGCACGACTTCTCCCCGGGGGACTGGGATCTGGAGTCGGCCCGGTACACCAGCGCCCCCCCTGTCACGCCGCCTTATCCGCTGCGATCGGAACGGCCCCTTCTGGCCTCGCCGGAGCAGGCCGTTCACGATGCTGATCTGATGCCCCCCGCCCCCCTGACGAAGGCCACCCGGTCGACCCGACCCGTAAAGTTGACCGAACGCGATATCCGGCGGGCGTGGCGCGCCGCCGATGGCAATCTGGCGGCGGCCGCCCGCAGGCTGGGAGTTCATCGGGCCACCCTCTACCGTTATCTCGAAAAGCTCGGTCTGACCCGCGCCGATCTCGATACCTGACTTCACCTTCGAGCGCCATTCCGGCTTGCGACGTCGCAGGGCATGTCGCAGCAGATCCCCGGCGTCGGTGAAGCGACGTCGCTCAATCCTTCCTCTCACGCCGAAATCCTCCCAAGTCCCCATTGTGACGGTTGTTTCTGGAAATAAATATTATGGCACGCACCTTGAATTTCCATTGCGTGGGATATAATTGACCAGGAAAGAAAAATCGGAAAGGCGAGATCATGGATATCAACAAGCTGACGATCAAAAGCCAGGAAGCGATTCAGGAGGCCCAGTCGCTGGCCACGCGATACGGGCACGTCGAAGTCGACGGGGAGCATCTCCTGCAGGCCCTTCTCGAACAGGACGAGGGGCTGGCGCCCCGGTTGCTTGAGAAGATGGAGGCCAACCTTCCGGAGCTGAAGAAAAGGCTGAGGAGCGAGCTGGAACAGCGGCCGAGCATGTCAGGCAGTGGAGCCGAGGCGGGCAAGATTTATGTAACCCAGCGTTTCAACCGCCTTGTCGTCAAGGCCGAGGAGGAGGCCCGCCACCTCAAGGACGAATATGTCAGCGTGGAGCACCTGTTGCTGGCTCTCTCCGAAGAGGATGAGAAGACGGCAGTGGGGCGTATCTTCGCGCAGTTTCAAATCAGCCGGGATCGCATCCTCGATGCCCTGACGGCGGTACGGGGGCATCAGCGCGTCACCAGCGCCGATCCGGAGGGAACCTACGAGGCGTTGCAGAAGTACGGACGCGACCTGGTGGAGGACGTACGCAAGGGACGGCTCGACCCGGTCATCGGGCGCGACGGGGAAATCCGCCGCGTCATCCGTATCCTCTCGCGCAAGACCAAGAACAATCCGGTTCTCATCGGCGAGCCGGGGGTCGGCAAGACGGCGATCGTCGAAGGACTGGCGCACCGTATCGTCCGCGGCGACGTCCCCGAGGGGCTCAAGGACAAGACCCTCTTCGCCCTCGACATGGGGGCCCTGGTGGCCGGTGCCAAATACCGGGGCGAATTCGAGGAGCGACTCAAGGCGGTGCTCGCGGAGATTCGCGAGAGTGAAGGGAGGATCCTGCTCTTTATCGACGAGCTGCACAACATCGTCGGCGCCGGGAAGGCGGAAGGCTCCATGGACGCCGGCAACATGCTCAAACCGATGCTGGCCAGGGGCGAACTGCATTGCATCGGCGCGACAACGCTTGATGAGTACCGCCGGCACATTGAAAAGGATGCAGCGCTGGAGCGCCGTTTCCAGCCGGTTCTGGTCGATCAGCCGACGGTTGAGGATACAGTGAGTATTCTGCGCGGCCTGCGCGAGCGCTTTGAGGTGCATCACGGCGTCCGTATCCAGGACAATGCCCTGGTGGCCGCGGCCACCCTGTCCCATCGCTACATTACCGACCGGTTCCTGCCCGACAAGGCGATCGACCTGGTCGACGAGGCCTGTGCCATGATCCGCACTGAGATCGATTCTCTGCCGGCGGAACTCGACGAAGCGACCCGTCGGGTGATGCAGCTAGAGATCGAGGAGGCCGCCCTGAAAAAGGAGAAGGATCGCGCAAGTCGTACCAGGCTGGAGCATCTGCGCAAGGAACTGGCGGAACAGCGCCATCGGGCCGATACCCTGCGCGCTCAGTGGGAGACAGAGAAAGGAGCGATCAAGAAGGTCCAGCAACTGCGCGAAGAGATTGAAAAGGTCCGCCAGCAGATCGAGGTGGCGGAGCGCAACTACGATCTGGATAAAGCCGCCGAACTCAAGCACGGGACGTTGCCAAAACTCGAAAAGGAGCTGGAAGAGAAACAGCTTCAGTCCGAAACCGAAGAGAGCGAACCGGCCGGGCCGCGGCTTTTGCGCGAAGAGGTGACCGAAGAGGAGATCGCCGGCATTGTCGCGCGCTGGACCGGCATCCCCCTCACCCGCCTGGTCGAGGGCGAGCGCGAGAAACTTCTCAAGCTCGATGATCTGCTGCACCAGCGGGTTGTGGGTCAGGACGAGGCGGTGCAACTGGTGGCGGACGCTGTCATCCGGGCCCGTGCCGGCATCAAGGACCCGCGCCGGCCCATCGGCTCCTTCATTTTCCTCGGACCTACCGGCGTCGGCAAGACAGAACTGGCCCGGGCACTGGCCGAGGCGTTGTTCGACAGCGAGGAGAACATGGTGCGCATCGACATGTCCGAGTACATGGAGAGGCACGCCGTCAGCCGACTGATCGGGGCGCCTCCCGGCTACGTCGGTTTCGAGGAAGGCGGGCAGCTCACCGAGGCGGTGAGGCGCAAGCCGTACAGCGTCATTCTCTTTGACGAGATCGAAAAGGCGCACCACGATGCGTTCAATGTCCTGCTGCAGATTCTCGACGACGGCCGGGTCACCGATTCCCACGGGCGCACGGTCGATTTCAAGAACACCGTCATCATCATGACCTCCAATATCGGTTCAGTGCATCTGCTCGAAGGCATCACCGACACGGGCGAGATCGGTGAGACGGCCCGCGGCCAGGTCATGCAGGAGCTCAAGGCGAATTTTCGGCCGGAATTTCTCAATCGCGTCGACGACACCATCCTGTTCAAGCCATTGAACCGGAAGGAGATAGAACAGATCGTCGATCTGCTGGTGGAAGAGGTGAGCCGGCGTCTGGCGGATCGAAATATGACTCTGGTCCTGACCGACGACGCCAGGAGGTTCGTCGCCGAAAATGCCTTCGACCCGGTCTATGGAGCCCGTCCCCTGAAGCGCTATCTGCAGCATCATCTCGAGACACGGATCGGGCGGGCCCTGATCGGCGGAGAGGTCGGCGAAGGAGGGACTATAACGGCTGATGTTCGCGACGGTCAACTGGTCATCGAGTGTGAACCCGCTGATCGGCAGGTGCAGGAAGAAGAAAAAACCGACAGCGTCTAGTGATTCATCTCTTGCTTCCTTTTGTACGAACTTCTGACAGGTTGTCTTTTTTGTTGAATCTGGTTTTCAGTGGGTTATAATTGAAACACGAGGGGAAAACACCTCGGGATGGAAAGGGGGATAACCATGCGTATCGAGATTCTGTGCAAGCCCGAAAGCAATAACCGTTGCCAGAATGCACTTGAAAATGTGCGACAGGCTTTGGACCGCCTCAACGTCGAGGCAGAGGTTCATGTGTATCGAGATCGGAGAAAAATGATCGACAACAGGGTCTATGTGTCTCCGGCCCTGATGATCGATGACACATTAAGGGTTGCGGGGCGGATTCCAGAGATTCGCGAGATCGAGGAAATGATTGTCGAAAGACCCCGTTACGTGAAGCGGGACAGACACGTCGCCTGATCTTCCGTCAAAAAAAACACACGAGACAAAAAAAGAGCCCATATGGGCTCTTTTTTTGTCTCGTTAAGGCGGGAGAAGAAGCCCCTCGGCCAGGGCAAAGTCGACCCATTGTTCGACTTCGGCCGGGTCGCTGCCGGCCAGTATCTGCCGCGGAGTTCGGCTGGCGTCGCTGCCCTGAAGAAGAGAGAGGAAATCCTCTTGGAGAGATTCGCAGGCGACCTCGGGGCCGCGGCGCAGAAAAAGCGCCGTTGAGCCCACCGGTCTCAACAAAAGGAGGATTTTGTGCAATGTCGCATCGCCGATTTGCAGCAGGTCGTTGATTTCAAAAGTGAACTCCACCAGGCGCAGATCGGGATGGCGTCGCCACCGGGTGTCGAGAAGAGGAAGGTGACGGACCTCTTCAGGTTCAGAAGGCAGCACTTCCGGGCCGAGCAGGGCTTCGGCGTAATTGTAGTGATAATGCACCAGGTCGAGGACCAGTGCATGGAGGCCTTCGTCCTGGTCGCCAAAAAGATATCGGATGAAATCTTCCTGCAGGGTCAGGATCTGAGCCGAAGTCCAGGTCTCGACCTCCAGCACGTCTTCATGAGCGAGGCGGCGCTCTGTCAGCAGCCACTGTTGAAAAGATTCGATAAAACCGACCGCGGAGTAGCCGGCGGCCTCGGCCAGAGGCAGAAAAAATCCGACGGACCTCCCGGTATTGTAAAACAATCGCGTGGTTGCTGCGAGCAGGTCGCTCGCAGCCAGATCGGTGCGGCTGTATGTGGCTGATTCGAGGATTTCATAGGGTGGATCTGATTGAGCGATCAGGCCGTGCTTCTCGCTCTGGCGGTGCAGGACCGTGCCGGGCAGCACTGAGAGGCGGAAAATGTCGAGATGGTTCGGAGCCAGTTTCAAGGCGGCCTCGAGGCTGCCGCGAAAGCCGTCCAGAGTGTCGCCGGGCAGTCCGTATATCAGGTCGAACCCGAATATGACCCCTTCGGCGGAGAGTCTTTCGGCCTTGTGGCAGAAATCGTCCGGGTCGAACCCCCGTCCGATAGTGTGCAGTACCTCCGGATGCATCGACTGAAGCCCCAACTGGAGTGAACAATCGATCCGGCTGAGCAGACTGATCATTTCATTGTCGAGAAACTCGGCCTTTCCCTCGAGGTGAAAATGAATATGGGGCGCCCGGTCGAGGATGAGCCGCAACAGCTTCTTGCCCCGCGCCGGGGGGAAATTGAAGGTGGAATCGAGAATCCATATCTGGCTTACACCGTTGCGGGCGAAGAGTTCGAGTTCCGCTTCCAGCCGTGTCCAGGGCAGATGACGTACAGAACTCCGGCCGCCGCTGTCGAAACAGTAGTCGCAAGAGAAGGGACAACCTCGTGAAACCTCCCACAGAAGGCCTTCCGTCAAAGGAAGAATGCCGCCGAGCCAGGGCGAGGGAAGATTCTCCGAGGCCAGGCCGGGCGCTTCTTCGTCCAGGCTCGGTCCGACCACACCGTCCCAGATCAAACCGGGCAGGCCGGTCGGGTCCTTCCCCCTTTCCAGAGCCTCGACCAGGGCCGGAAAGACCGCCTCACCATCGCCCCGAACAACACCGTCAAAAAGGGCATCCCGGAAAAAAGCCTGCGGATCGGCAGTCGCTTCCGGACCTCCGGCGATAAGGGATATCTGCGGGGAGCTGTTTCTGAGGTCGCGGGCCAGGGCCCATGTGCGATTTCGGTTCCAGGTGTAGACGGAAAAGCAGACCAGGTGCGGTTTTTCGGCAAGGATTGCATCGAGTGCCTCCGCATCGGACTGGTCCGGAAAAACATCCACCAGCTTGGCAGCCTTGCGCTCCGGCATGGGAAGGGAAGCTGCCAGGCAGGCTGCTGCCAGGGGAACCGCCTGCCTGGAGCGCCTGACATGGGATGTGGCGAAAACAATTTTCATGATATGAAATGTCCCGGACGGCTGGTGTGTCGTTCGTCCCGATCAGTCCGACGTCGTCCGGTTGCTGCCCGGCGGCGGCTCCTGAAGGTGGTCGCGACTGACCTCGATTTTGTGTCGGGAAAAGGTTTTGGACAGATCTTCGTAACGCTCTGTAATCTGGCTCAGCGTCATGTGATAACCATATTCCATGATATGATGCCGCGCTTCATTGCTCATCGGGCTCTGGAAAAAGAGGACAGCTTCCTCCGGGCCGGGTTCCAGCAGAACGATATCGACGTCGGGGTGGCTGTGACGGTAATTTTTCAGAGCCATTTGCAGTTTGACGTTGTTCTCGATGCGTTGCGCCTGCTCCCACGTGAAGGTAATCCCCAGCTCTGAGATGCTCGAGCACTGACCGGAGGAGAGAGACGGCAGGCAGAAGCTGGCCTTGTCGTTGCGAATGGGCACGCGGGGGTTGACCAGGACGATCAACTTGGCGCCCCTCTCCACGGCGATGTCGATATGGGAGACCAGGCCTATAGAGCCGTCCATGTAATAGTTGCCTTCGACCCGGTGAGGGCGGAAAAACCAGGGAATGGCGCAGGAGGCGGTAATGGCCTGGCAGATGTGCATGCCGCGATAGCCGTCGCTGCCGAAGACGACCCGCTCGCCGCGGTCGAGATCGTAGGCCGGAATGTACAATTCGTTCTCAAGGAGGTGAAAGTCGTCGACAATGCCTTCCTTGCGGAAAGCATCGCACAGATAGTTCTGGAGAGGATCGAGGGAGAAAATGCCGGCCGGGAACTGCTCCGCCAGGACATAGAAGAAGTCATTGAAGGAGAACTGCCAGCGCTTCCCCCGATAGGTGCGAAAGATCCGGAACATGTTGCGGAGCAGACTGCAGAAGGAGGAAAATATTTCGCGACTGTCAAGGCGGTAGATATCCCTGCGCTTCCAGTTGAAGACGCGGGTTTCGTCGTTGGCGATGGAACGAAAAAGGGCCGAAGGAGGGATGCCACTGGCGGCCAGGGTGGCGATGACGGAGCCGGCGCTGACGCCGACGTAGATATCGAACGTGGATGAGGAAAAACCGTTGCGGTACAGCCGATCCAGGGCAGTCAGACAGCCGATTTCATACGCGGCCCCCATGATGCCGCCCCCCGCCATAACCAGTGCGGTTTTTGATTGCTCGGCGGCCATCCCTCCTGAGACCTCCTATTTCCTGGCTTTGACCTTGATTTTCGGGTGGCCCTCTTCCGTCACGACCTGAAACTGCATCTCGCGGTCTCCGTATTTTTCCTTCAGCTTGGCTTTCTGCTTTTGAAGAAAATTGGCGACCTGATCGCGTTTCGGAAGCCGCTTCTCGGCCTGGGTTGAGCGGTGAGCCTGTACCAGATCCTCGTAGAGAGCATCGATTTCCTTATCGTCATTGCCGGAGGGTTTCCCTGCATCGGGAGATCCCCTGCGGGCGGAGCGTGAAAGATGACGCACGTATTTGCCTTCATCCATCAGCCGCTGGATGCGGTCCCACTGGGCGGCATAGGTATGATAGCGCGTCGCCAGATTCTGGTACTTGAACCGCAGATCGGTCTGGACGATACGGCGATTGGCGAAATGCCTCAAAAGGCGAAAAACGTCCTCTCGCTGTTTCAGCGGTTCCAGTTTTTCGGCTCCGGAGAAATACTTTTCGTACCGAATCTGCAGTTCCCGCAACTGTTTTTCAAGGTTTTGAAGTTGTTTGCCGATCTCCCGACGGTCATCCATGAACATCCTCCACCCAAGAAATGATACAGGACAGGGCGGGCTTTGCCAAGAAAATCCTAAGGAACACAAAAGATCCAATTGCTATTCTTGACTCTTGCCGAAGGATTGACCGATAATACGCGACGTTCTGACGAGACAATCTTATTTTCATGTGCGAGGTTCAGGAGAATGGACGAACAACGACTGGCATCTGTCATTCTGGCTGCGGGCAAGGGCACCCGCATGAAATCGGACACCGCGAAGGTGTTGCACGAAATCGTCGGGGAGCCGATGATCCTCCCGCCTGTTCGGGCGGGGCGGCAATGCGGATGCGACCCCTCTGTCGTGGTTCTCGGACACCAGGGTGAAGATGTGGAAAAGGCGCTGGCGGGGGAGAAAGTCACCACAGCCCGGCAGGAGGAACAGCTCGGAACAGGACATGCCCTGCTTTGCGCCGAGTCGGCTCTCCGGGATTTCCGGGGATCTGTCCTGCTGCTGTGCGGCGATGTCCCCCTGATCCGGCCGCAGACCCTGAGCGATCTTCTCGAGTGCCACCGCCGGGAGAAGGCGGCGGTGACCGTGCTGACGGCACGACTTGATGACCCGCACGGCTACGGACGCATCGTCCGGGACGGCGACGAGGTCAACCGGATCGTGGAGGAGAAGGATGCCGGCGAAGCGGAGAAAAAAATTACGGAGATCAACACGGGCATCTATGTGTTCGAAGCTCCCTTCGTTTTCGATGCCCTTCGCGATATCGGCTGCGACAATGCCCAGGGCGAATACTACCTGACCGATACGATCGAAATGGCGCGCAAACAGCATCGTCCGGTACGGGCGGTCACGGTTGAGGATCCCCGGGAGGTCATGGGCATCAACGACCGGGTGCAGCTGGCCGAGGCGACCGCCATCATGCGGGAGAGGATCAACGCCGAATGGATGCGCCGGGGGGTGACCCTCGTCGATCCCGAAACCACCTATATCGAGGCCAATGTGACGCTCGATCCCGATACGATCATTGAGCCGGGGGTCCATTTGCGCGGTTCCACCTCAATCGGACAGGGGGGGCGGATCGAACCGGGCGTTGTGGTAACCGACTGCTCCATCGGAGATCGGGTGCATCTGAAGACGGGATCGGTCCTCAACGGGGCGAAGGTGGGAGACGGAACCGACATCGGACCGATGGCTCACCTGCGACCGGGAACGGTTCTGGACGGAGAGAACAAGATCGGCAATTTCGTCGAGACTAAAAAGGCGACTTTCGGTCGCGGAAGCAAGGCATCCCATCTGACCTATATCGGCGATGCTGAAGTGGGTTCCGGCGTCAACATCGGCTGCGGCACCATCACCTGCAATTACGACGGCGTCAACAAGCACCGAACCGTAATCGAGGATGAGGTCTTCGTCGGTTCCGACACCCAGTTCGTGGCCCCGGTTCGGATCGGAAAGGGAGCGCTGATCGGAGCCGGGTCCACCATTACCCGGGACGTACCGCCAGAGGCTCTGGCGCTCTCGCGTGCCGAGCAGAAGGTGATCGAGGGCTGGGTTGCGAAAAAACGGAAGAAACAAAAGAAAAATTGACATCCTGAAGGGATTGAAAAGATGTGCGGAATTGTTGGATATGTCGGATCGCAGGACGCGGTCCCCATTCTCATAGACGGCCTGCGGCGGCTTGAATACCGCGGCTACGACTCGGCGGGTATCGCGACCATCGACGGCGGCAAAGTGGATATCCGCCGCGCCGAAGGCAAGCTGGTCAACCTCGATGTCCGGCTGAAAGAACAGCCTCTGGAGGGAAAAAGCGGTATCGGCCACACCCGTTGGGCGACCCACGGCCGTCCTTCCGAGACCAATGCCCACCCCCATCAGGCCGGCGAGATCGTCGTCGTCCACAATGGGATCATCGAGAACTATCTCTCCCTCAAGGAACGGTTGCGCGGTCTCGGCCATACCTTCCGATCCGAAACGGACACTGAGATCATCGCCCATCTGGTGGAGGAGCACCACAAGCATGCTCCGGATTTCGTCAGCGCTGTGCGCAGCGCCCTGGCCGAAGTGCGCGGCGCCTATGCGGTCGCCATGCTGTGTGAAGACGAGCCCGGAACGCTGGTCGCTGCCAAGCAGAACTCGCCCCTGGTGCTCGGGCAGGGAGAAGGTGAGTTTTTCGTAGCCAGCGACATTCCCGCGATGCTCTCCCATACCCGGGAGATGATTTTTCTCGACGACGGAGAAATGGCCGTTATCCGTGACGGCCACCTGCAGGTGACCGATCTGACCGGCAATGAACGTCGAAAGACGCCCAAAACGATTACCTGGAGCCCGCTCATGGCGGAAAAGGGCGGATACAAGCACTTCATGCTCAAGGAGATTTACGAACAGCCGCGGGCGATCGCCGATACCGTCGCCGGAAGGATCATGGAGGAATCTGGCGAGATCTACCTCGACGACCTGCTGCTGACCGACGAATCGCTGCAGGGACTGAGCCGGGTGAATATCGTTGCCTGCGGCACCTCATGGCACGCTGGACTGATCGGCAAATTCATGATCGAAAAGCTTGTCCGCCTGCCGGTGGAAGTCGACATTGCCAGCGAGTTCCGCTACCGCAATCCGATCGTCGACGAGCGGACCCTCACTGTTCTGATCAGCCAGAGCGGAGAAACTGCGGACACCCTTGCGGCCCTTCGCGAAGCCCGAGGCAAGGGGGGAAAGGCGGTGGCGATCTGCAACGTGGTCGAATCCTCAATCGCCCGCGAAAGTGACGGCGTCATCTATACCCATGCCGGACCGGAAATCGGGGTTGCCTCCACCAAGGCATTTACCACCCAGATCGTGGCCCTTTACCTTTTTGCCCTGTATCTGGGCCGCGCCCGCAAAGTGATCGACGCCGGGCAGCTTCGGGGACGAATCGATGATCTGACAGCACTGCCGCGCAAGATCGAGGAGGCGCTCAAGCTCGACGAGCAGATCGAAAAAATCGCCCGCAACTTTATGGGCGCCCGGGACTTCCTTTATCTTGGACGCGGCAACCAGTATCCGATCGCCCTTGAAGGGGCATTGAAACTCAAGGAGATCTCCTATATCCATGCCGAAGGATATCCCGCCGGCGAAATGAAACACGGACCGATCGCCCTGATCGACGAGGAAATGCCTGTCGTAGTTGTGGCTCCCGCCAACGAGACCTTCGAGAAGGTCGCTGCCAATACCGAGGAAGTGCATGCGCGCGGAGGCAAGGTCATCGTTATCACGACCGGTGCCGGCCATGCTGCTCTGGCAGGAAAGGCGGACGCCCTGATCAGCCTGCCTGAAATCGACGATGACCTGATGCCCGTACTGACCTCCGTTCCTCTGCAACTGCTGGCCTATCACATCGCCGTGCTCAAGGGAACCGATGTCGATCAGCCACGTAATCTGGCCAAAAGCGTGACCGTAGAATAACTGATCCTGGAGTTTTTCCCTCAACGACAAGACCCCGCCACCGGTACCCGGTGGTGGGGTCTTGTCGTTTTGGTGGACCGATAAGGGCTTTTTGGCAGGCAATTGATTTTTCGCAGGAATGCGAAACGGTTTTTTGCATTCCTGCACTGCTGGTTTAAAAAGCCGCAGCTGGCGGCATGTCGGCTTTTCCTCTTCCGCAACAAACACGAAAGGGGTTTGAAGCCCGGGCTTGGCTTTTGCGTTTTTGCAAAAAAAGGGAGTTTCCGTCGGCAACAATGGGGAAGTCCTGAAGTCGTAAATAGCTGTTTTTATTAATTTTTTGAATTTTTGAAACAGTTCTTAAAACATTGGTATAGCTGTTGCTCCTAATCCGTATACAAAGAGGAAATTCTTCTGCTTTGAGAGGATGAGGACGCTATGGGACAAAAAAATGTTTGTCCATATTTTCGAAAAAACGAGGATCTGTGCGATGTGGGTTGCGGATACATTTCCAGCGATGATGTCCGTGTCATCGTGGCCCGCTGCAACAACCGCTTCGAAGACTGCCTGAAGTATCAGGAACTGCTGGTTCGGGCGCCGAGCGTGCCGCCCCCTCCCTCTCCCCGTCCGGCACCGCTGCCGACCAGAGCGCGAAAGATCTCCGGCCGCAAAGGCAGTCCGGAGGTCAAGCCCTTCCGGGCGCGGTGGCCGCTGGACTTTCAGACCCGTTACCTGACTGCCCATTATCACGAGCCCTACAATTCCAATAAGGAGGATGAGGTTATGAGTCAAGAGAAAGTGAAAAACAGAGGTTGGACGGTGGCCCTTGCCGGGACCGGCATCAACCTGGCGCTGGGAATTCTCTACACCTGGAGTATCTTCAAGGGAGAGATCGCCGAGTCGATCGAGGCCGGCGGCGCTTTCAAATGGGATATGGCTTCGGTTAACGATCCCTACGCCGTGGCCTGCCTGGCGTTTGCCTTTTCCATGATTCTGGCAGGAAAGCTTCAGGACCGTTTCGGTCCGAGGATTACCTGTATCCTCGGCGGTCTGCTGGTCGGTGCCGGTTTCGCCTTGATCTCCCAGACGACCAGCTACGCGGCCTGGATCGTTGGGTTCGGCGTGATGGCGGGCATGGGGATCGGCTTCGGCTACTCGGCGGCCACCCCGCCGGCGCTCAAGTGGTTCCCGCCGGCCAAGACCGGCTTGATCGCGGGCATTGTCGTCTCAGGCTTTGGACTGGCCTCGGTCTATATTGCGCCGCTGGCCAAGTATCTGCTTGGCACTTACGGACTTCAGCAGTCGATGCTCTTTTTCGGAATCGCCTTCGCCGTCGTGGTCAGCGCGCTGGGCCTGCTGATCAGCAATCCTCCCGCCGGCTTTGTCCCCGACGACGGCACGCCGGCCGGTTCGACCAAAAAGACCGAAACCATCGTCAACCTGAGTCCTTCCCAGCTTTTCACCAACGGCAAGTTTTATATCCTGTGGTTGTGCTACTTTATCGGCGCAGGCGCCGGCCTCATGGTGATCGGCAGTGCCAAGGGCCTGGCCAAGGCGAGCATGGGCGAGATGGCTTTTCTCGTCGTTGTCGTCATGTCTGTCGGCAACGCCGCCGGTCGGCTGGTTGCCGGAGTCGTCTCCGACAAGATCGGACGCGCCAACACGCTGTTGATCATGCTCCTTTTTCAGGCTGGCCTGATGTTCGCCGCCATCCCCGGTCTCAACAGCGAAAGCAGCTCTGCGATCGTGATCCTGCTGGTCACCTTCATGGTGTTCAACTACGGCACCAATCTCGCCCTTTTCCCCGCCTTCGCCAAGGACTACTGGGGCATGAAGCATTTCGGCATGAACTACGGCATCCTCTTCTCTGCCTGGGGTATCGGCGCCGCCGTTCTGGTGCGTATCTCCCAGACGCTGCAGGTCAAGACCGGCAGCTTCACCACCTCGTTTGCGGTGGCCGGGGTCATGCTGCTTGTCGGCGCGATGATGAGTCTGTCGCTGCGCAAGCCGACACCCGTCAAGGTTCCCGAAGAGGCGTTTGCACTCCAGGGGTATGATGAGGAAGACCTGGTTGCTCAGGACGTCAAGTCCTAGGGTGACATCCGGAAATCGGATTCACCGAAAGATTTAATCAATCCAAAACACGTTGCGGGAAGTCTGGTGCCTCCACTTCCCCTCCCCCCGGGCCCCGCTTCTGCGGGGCCTTTTTTAACGGACCTATAACCAAAAAAGAAGGTCCTTACAACGCAAAGTCGCAAAGATTGAGATCATGGCGCAAAGAAAGGCAAGAAAGGGCATTCGCTCTTTTCTTTGCGTTGAAGACGTTTTAGTGGTTTTTGCAGAACCGAAAAGCAAAGCCCCCGGTTGCGCGGCAACCGGGGGCTTTGTCTTGACCTGTTGGGACATCGCTCCATTAGGGGACCGAGTCGGCGAAAAAGTGGTCCTCTTTCATGTTTTCTGTCAAGGCATCGACGAGAGAAACGCCGATCGGCTTCATCAGCATTATGGCCATCAGGCCGATGACCGTGAGGGCGGCCAGCCAGTTGAGAAGCAGGGTCAGCCATGCCCAATCCGGCTCTTCCCTGTCCCGTTTGGCCTTTTCCGAGTCGGAGGCGTCGCTTTGGCGACCGGTGGCCCCTTTTTTCATGAGGCGCCCGGATGTCAGGAAAATGACCGCAGAGATGACGAATTGGGGCATCACTTCCAGGGTCATATTGCCGGTCCCGAGCATCAGGCCGTAAAAGACCATGACACAGAGCCCCAGCAGAGTCATGTGCTGGGCAAGTTTGGCGTTCACGAATCAACCTCCTCGAAGGCAAACGTTTCACTATTTTCACGTTAGCCGCTGACCGGGGCGATGTCAACAGACAATGGGTGTCGCTTCGGTATGTTATAGTAGATTGGATGTTTTGCCCAAGCGTCCGTCAAGCTATAAGGGAGATCGAGTCATGCCTCAAATTTTCGAGACATCCATGCGTCTGCCCCGTCCTCGGGAGGAGGTGTTCGATTTTTTTGCCGATGCCGGTAATCTTCAGCGCATTACGCCGCCGGAGCTGCATTTCCGGGTTCTGACAGAGCAGCCGCTCCGAATTGCCGAAGGGACTCTGATCGATTACCGTCTGCGACTGCTGGGGGTCTCTTTTTCCTGGCAGACATGCATCGATCGGTGGGATCCGCCGCTGTGCTTCGTCGACCGCCAGGTTCGGGGCCCCTACCGCCGATGGATACATACCCATACCTTTGTCGCTGAAGGGGATGAAACGATCATCAACGACCGGGTCGAATACCTTCTGCCCCTGCCTCCCTTCGGTCGAATCGTCAGCCCGCTGGTGAAATGGCAGTTGGCCCGCATCTTTGCCTATCGTCAGCGCGCCATCAGGAAACTGCTTGCGCCGGATCGGTTTCCTGGAGATTGAAATGGTTGAATTCAGCGATCATTTCAGTGCTACGGCTGAGGCTTATGCCCGCTATCGTCCCGATTATCCGTTGGAACTGATTGCCGCCCTTAGAGCGGCCTCTCCTGATACACGGAGGGCCTGGGACTGCGCCACCGGGAACGGCCAGGTTGCCGCCGCCCTGGTAAAAGCGTTCGGGCAGGTGGTGGCAACAGACGCCAGCGCCGCACAACTGAATCATGCCGTACGCCATCCCCGCATTTTTTACGTGCGCAGCCTTGCGGCAAATTCCGGACTGGCCTCCGCATCGGTTGACCTGGTCACTGTCGGTCAGGCTCTGCACTGGTTCGACTTTGGCGGTTTTTACGATGAAGTTCGCCGCGTCGCCAGACCGCAGGGGGTAGTGGCCGCCTGGTGCTACGGGCGACTCAGGATCTCGCCCTCGATAGATCGCCTGCTGGACGTCTTCTACCACGAAACGCTCGCCGGCTGCTGGCCGCCGCAGCGCCGCTACATTGAGCAGGCTTACCGCACGATTTCTTTCCCTTTTGACCCTGTTTCCCTTCCCTCTTTTCATGTCGAACGGGAATGGTCCCCCGAAGAACTGTGCGGCTATCTGCGTACCTGGTCGGCGGTACAGCGCTGCCGGTCAAAAACGGGGCGCGATCCGGTGAGGGAACTTGAAGGGGAACTGGACAGGCAGTGGGGACCAGGGCGCCGGCGAAGGGTCGTGTGGCCTTTGCACGTGCTGGCGGGGCGGGTCGATTCGCGGTGATCAGGGGGTGCTTTGCCCTTTCGATTCCTCGAACAGCCCTTTCTGTTTTTCCAGCTCGGTGGTGTAGCGGGCCAGCACTGAGCGGCGCGACAGCATGAAAAGCACTTCGCGGGGATCGGAAACATCGACCACGGGGATCTCTTCGAGCCCCTTGCTGGTGAGCTTGCGCAGCACCTCGGTCAGCACCTCGTCCCGGCTGATGGTGATCACGTCGGAGACGGCAATGTCCCGGGCGAGCACGAGGCTGGGCGGGATCTCTTCGGCCAGGATGCGCCGGATGTCGTTGACAGAGAAGATCCCGGTCAGTTTGCGCTTCTCGTCGACCACAGGGTAGTAGGCGCCCTCGGCGGAGGATATCCTCTCCAGGATCTCGGGAAGAGAGAGGTGTTCCGGAATCAGGGTCGGTCGGTGGCCGTGGCCTTCGAGGTCGGCGACGGTGACGCCCTCCAGAACGTCGATGACGAAATCGCCGAGATGAGCCGGAGAATCGATCCGACCGGCGACCTGTTTTTCGTAAATGGAGTTACGTCGAAAGACGATCATCGCGACCACGCAGACCAGCATCAGCGGAGCGAGCAGTGCGTAGTTTCCGGTCAGCTCTGAAACCATGATCAGGGTGGCGATGGGAGTGTTGGAGACGCCGGCGAAAAAGCCGGCCATGCCGATCAGCACGTAGGTCCTGGGGTCCTGTACAAGCGCCGGCACGAGGATCTCGGCTGTGGCTCCGAAAGCTCCGCCCAGCATGGCGCCGATGACCAGACTCGGAGCGAAGACGCCGCCTGAACCGCCGGAGGAAATGGTCAGGCCGGTCGCGACAATTTTCGCCAGAGCGACGATCAGCATGACCCAGAGCGCGACCTTGCCGTAAAGAGCGGCCTGGACCATGCCGTAGCCCGATCCGAGCACTTGGGGAACAACCATCGCCAGCAGGCCGAGCAGCAGTCCGCCCAGTGCCGGCTTGAGCATCGGCGGGATCGGAAGCTTCACGAAGCGGTCGCGCATGCCGTAGAACGATTTGACGTAAAGCCTTCCGATGCTGGCGCAGGTCACGCCGAGAAGCAGGTAGAGGATCAATTCGGGAGGGTGCTCGAAGGTAAAATCCGGAGTGGTCAGAAGCGGTTTCCAGCCGGTGACGGCTCCGAACATGGAGTAGGCGACGATCGAGGAGATGATGCAGGGAATCAGGCCCTCGTGTTCGAATTCCGGATCCCGGTAGAGAACCTCCACGGCAAAGAGGGCGCCCCCCAGGGGAGCGTGGAAGGTTGCTCCAATGCCGCCTGCCATGCCGGCCAGCAGGAGCAGCCGCCGGTCGCTTGCGTCGAGGCCCAGGCGGGTGGCCAGGAAGGAGCCGAAGCCGGCGCCGATCTGGGCGATGGGGCCCTCGCGGCCGGCGCTTCCGCCTGTGCCGACGGTAGCGATCGAAGCGATGCCCTTGATGATCGGGACGCGGGCGCGGATGTGGCCGCCTTTGTTGTGAAAGGCGTCGATGGCAGCGTCGGTTCCGTGCCCTTCGGCTTCGGGGGCATATTTGTATACGAGAATGCCTGAGACCAGACCGCCGATGACCGGTATGAGAAAAAGAAACCAGCGGTGATTCATGTGCAGCGAGTCGATGACGTGGGTGCCCATCGCGGCCAGAGAGACGCCTTCCGGCGGGGGATGGAAACCGGCCAGTTCGCCAAGGAAAAGTTGCTCTACGGCGTTGGCGGCGAAATAGAAGGCCAGGGCGCCGAGTCCGGCCACCAGGCCGACGGACGCGCTCAGGACCAAAGGGCGGCCCATGGAGCGGATGTCGTTAGTGCGGAACCCTTCCAGCAGTCTCTTGAGAAAACGCATGAAGAATCTGCCCTGAAAAGTCAGAGGAACAATCGTTTCCTGCCCGCAGGCAGGATTAATGAATCCACCTAATCAATCATGCCATCGGGAAAAATGCAAGAACTACCCGCATAGATACCGAAGGAATGGCCCGGAGACGGGCTTTTCCGGTTTACAGGACTTTTGCTGAGGTGTAATCTTCCCGTTTGTGTCTTCGGACCTCACTGTTGAACCAAGCCCGGGAGACGGACCTTGGATTCCCTGGTCAAAAAATTCGGAGGACTGCGTCAGAACCTGACGGCGCTCCTCAGCCGGTTTCGCGTCAGCGAGAACACCTTCATGGCCGTCCTGGCGGTGGTCATCGGCCTGTTGGCCGGCCTTGGTAACTATATCTTTCGCCAGACGATCGATTTTATCCACTGGGCCGTCCTCGAGCAGGGGATGCAGGCCTTCGCCATTTTTCTGCATTTCGAGATGAGCGCCTCCTACCAGG
The DNA here is from genome assembly GCA_046483795.1 of Desulfuromonadales bacterium. Lineage (GTDB taxonomy): Bacteria > Desulfobacterota > Desulfuromonadia > Desulfuromonadales > JAWOCM01 > JAWOCM01. The sequence goes on from JAWOCM010000108.1 coordinate 34,721, forward strand.
TCATTATCCCGATCATGCTCTGGTGCGTCATCGGTACGGCCATCAGCCGGCACCTCAAGAAAGACAGTCTCGACACGGTGGAGCTTTCCCGTGCCGGCATTTCGCTCGAGGCCGGAAAAGAGCGCAACATCATGAAGTCGCTTCAGGTCGGAGAGGTCATGGTGCGAGAGCCGGAGTCGATTCCGGAGAGCATGACGCTGCGCCAGTTCACCGAGTTCATCGCCAGTACCCGTCACACCAACTTTCCGCTGGTCAACCGCCTTGGTGAATTGACCGGCATCATATCGGTGCAGGATTTTCTGGGCGTCGTCTTCGAGCGCGACCTGATGGATCTGGTCGTCATCAAGGAGCTGGCCACGGCGCGGGTGATCACGGTGCATGAAGACGACGACCTCGACGTTGAGATGAAGAAGATCGGCTATCGCAACATCGACCAGCTGCCGGTGGTGGACAAGGAATGCGGCCGCCGCCTGGTGGGACTGATCTCCCGCCGCGACATGATCTCTGCCTATAACAGGGCGCTGATGACCCGGACCCTGGCCGAGGAGACCGAATGAAAGAACAGATAAGTCAACTCAATCCGCAGCAGCAGGAGGCTGTCCGCCACGGCGACGAACCTCTGCTTCTTCTGGCAGGCGCCGGTTCCGGCAAGACCCGCACCCTCACCCAGCGCGTCGCCTGGCTCATCAACGAGCGCGGCGTGGCACCATGGCAGATCCTGGCGGTGACCTTCACCAACAAGGCCGCCTCCGAGATGCGCCAGCGCCTCGAGCAACTGCTCGGCGATGTCCGGGGCTTGTGGATAAGCACCTTCCATGCGACCTGCGTTCGCATTCTGCGCCGGGAGGCGGAACGGTTGGGATTCACCGGTGCCTTCACCATCTACGACGCCAACGATCAGGAGCGCCTGCTGCGCGACGTCATCAAGGAACTCGGCCTGCCGGAAAAGAGCATCAAGCCCCGAGCGGCCGCCTCCTTCATCGATTCCGCCAAGAATCGCGGCCAGTTCCCCGACGATGTCGAGGATAATTTCCAGAACGAGACGGCGATTGCCGTCTACGCCCTCTACCAGAAGCGCCTCAGGGCTGCCAATGCCCTTGATTTCGGCGATCTGCTCCTTTACGCCGTGCACCTTTTCGAGCAGCATCCCGACATTCTGGCCCGTTATCGCGATCAGTTCCGCTATCTCATGGTCGACGAGTTTCAGGACACCAACTCCGTGCAGTACCGCCTGGTGCAGATGCTTGCCGCCGACGGCCGCGGCTTGTGCGTCGTCGGCGACGACGACCAGTCGATCTACGCCTGGCGCGGCGCCGAAATCGGGAATATCCTCAATTTCGAGCGCGACTTTGCCGGCGCCCGTGTCATCCGCCTGGAGCAGAACTATCGCTCGACGCAGACCATCCTGTCCGCCGCCGGTGAGCTGGTGGCACAGAACGTCGGCCGCAAAGGCAAGGAATTGTGGACGGAGAAACCGGCGGGCGACAAGATCGTCCTCGAGGCGCTGCCCGACGATCTGGAAGAGGCCCGGTACGTGGTCGGTGAAGTTGCCCGACTTCGGGACGAAGGCCGTCATTTGCGGGACATCGCTGTTTTCTACCGCACCAACGCCCAGTCCAGATCATTCGAGGAAGCGCTGGTGCGTGAGCGTATCCCCTACGTCATGGTCGGGGGGGTCAAGTTCTTCTCGCGGATGGAAATCAAGGATATCCTCGCCTACCTTCGCACCCTGGTGAACCCGGCCGATACCGTTTCGGCGCGGCGCATCGTCAACGTCCCCGCCCGAGGCATCGGCGCCACCACCATCGGCAGGATCGCCGCCTTCGAAGAGGAAGCCGGAGGCTTTTATCCGGCGTGTTCCAAGGCCCTGGAAACAGGGGCCCTCAAGGGTACGGCAGAAAAGAAGGTGCACAATTTCGTCGACCTGATGCGCTCTTTCGAAAAGCGTCTGGAGAGACTGCCCTATCCGCAGCTGACCTCGGAGATTATCGAGGAGACCGGCTACGGGCCGGCCCTTCGGGAGGATGGGACCCGGGAGTCTACCGAACGGATGCAGAACCTTGAAGAACTGCTCAAGGGGATGGAGGAGCATCGCGGCACCGAGGGGAGCCTTCAGGACTACCTCGAACAGGTCGCCCTGGTGACCGACCTCGACTCCTACGACACCTCCCTCGACCGGGTGACGCTGATGACCCTTCACGCCGCCAAGGGTCTCGAGTTCCCCGTGGTCTTCATGACCGGAATGGAGGAAGGCCTCTTCCCCCATTCGCGCGCCACGGACGGCGGAGAGGATCTCGAGGAGGAGCGACGCCTGTGCTACGTCGGCATGACCCGGGCGATGGAGAAGCTCTACCTAACCCATGCCCGGCGCCGCCGGGTGTTCGGCTCCTACCAGTTCAACCCCCCGAGCCGCTTTCTGGGTGAAATTCCCGATCACTATTTTGAAGCCCGGGCGCCGGCCGCCATGCATCAGACGAGCGAACACAACCTGGCTTCGGTGTTCGACGCCGCACCTGCTGAACAGGATGACGACACTGAGCCGGAGTTCGACGAAGAGCCCTTCGAGGAGGAGCCGCGTTACGTACCCGAAGCCGAGGAGGGGGTGCGCATCGGTATGCGGGTGCGCCACGTCAAGTTCGGCGTCGGAACCATCCGGCGCATCGACGGCAGCGGCGACAACCAGAAGGTGACGATCTACTTCAACCGCTTCGGCCCGAAGAAGCTGCTGCTCAAATTCGCAGGGCTGGAGCCGGCGTGAAAGGATTTCCCCTCCAATTTTAATTCACCCTCTTGCCTCAAACACATAGGCGCTTTCGGGACATCCTTAAACCATATAAACTCCTTGTTCTCAGCCTTTTCTCTTAATTTTATCCCCATGAAGATCGAATTGACAAAGTGGAGCACAAGTGGCACACTTATAAGAAGGAGAATTGCCATGCCCGCAAAAAATCCACGAATTAACATCGTTCTTGAAAAGCCCCTTTACAATGCCCTCCACGACCTTGCCGAAGACGAAGGCATCTCCATGTCCATGCTGATGCGCGACCTGGTAAAGGAAGCCCTGGAGCTCCGGGAGGACCGGGCGCTGGCTGATTTTGCGGCAGAACGGGAAAAGGGCTTCGACCGTCGCAAGGCATTGAAACATGAAGAGGTCTGGGGGTAGCGTGCCCTTTTCGGTGATCTACCATCCCGATGTCAAGGGGCGGGACATTCCCAAGCTCAACGCCGATATCAGGGACCGAATCCGGAAGGCGATCGAAACCCGTCTCATGGTCGCTCCTCATGAGTACGGCGAACCCTTGCGCAAGACCCTCAAGGGGTATTGGAAACTCCGAGTGGGGGATTACCGGATCGTGTTCAGCGTCGACGACGAAGAGATCCTCATCCTCGGGATATGTCATCGCAAGGAAGTCTACCCGCTGATGGAAAAACGGCAGTGATCGAAGGCATAACCCTGCCTGGCCAGTGAAAAATCGGGACGGCTTTATTTTCAAACCCCGGAGCTCGATGCCGTCCCGGAGGCGTGGCTCGATCTGATTTGTGATACCTGGTATGCGAAGCTGACCCATGTGATCGACAAGATGCCCCTCTTGTGAATCCGTGAACGACAAATTATGGAGAGGCTTTTGAGCGAAAAGCAGTACAGCTTTTTCGATGACCAGGTAGACGTCCAGGCCGGTATCCGAGATGTCTCCGAATGGCCGGACCCTGATCGCTTCCCGCATAATTTCAACAAAGCGAAGGTCGAGTCCGTCGTCCTGAACGACTTGGCCACCAGTGCCTTCCCCCTCATCATTACCGGCTTCACCTCTCTCGATTACGTCATCGACTTCCTGGCTGACCTCCCTGACGACCGCCCCGAAACCCTTCGCCTCCTGATCGGCAGCGAGCCGACCCTCTCTCGCCGTTCCCAGTACAGCATCAGCAAGAAGACCCTTCCCCAGGAAGTGATCGACTACTGGCTGAATACCGGCATCTCCCTGCGCCTCTGCTACAAGATCGTCCTGGTCATGGACATGCTCAAGTCCGGACGCCTGCGGAGCCGCTACGTGGCCGACGAGCATCGCAAGCTGCACAGCAAGATTTACGTCGGGGATGAAGCGGTGACCCTCGGATCCAGCAACTTCAGCTTTACCGGCATGAGGAAGCAGCTGGAGGCCAACGCCCGGTTTCATCACCAAAAGGAACCCAAGCGCTATCGCGAGGCCAGGCATTTGGCGGAGAACTATTGGGAACTCGGCGACGATTACGACGGACATCTGCTCGATCTGCTGGAGCAGCTGCTCAAGGTCGTTACCTGGCAGGAGGCGCTGGGACGGGCATGCGGCGAACTGCTCGAGGGGGACTGGGCGCAGAAATACATCAGGAGCCATCTGGCAGCCGATGGTAGGGAGCTGTGGCCCTCCCAGAAGGTCGGGATCGCCCAGGCGCTCTGGATGGTGGAAAACGTCGGCAGCGTCCTGGTGGCCGACGCGACAGGCTCGGGGAAGACCCGAATGGGGGCGCACCTGCTGCGCGCCATCATGGACCGCATCTGGAGCACCGGGCGCACCCGCAAAGATATCACTGCGCTGGTCTGCCCTCCCGGGATGGTCGAGGAATCGTGGAGGCGCGAATCGATATCCTGCGGCCTACCCCTGGTGGCCCTCTCCCATGGCGTGTTGAGCCACCGCAGGTCCGACCGGCACGCGGATGTCCTGCAGAGCATCCACCGGGCCCAGTCGCTGGCCATCGATGAGGCCCACAACTTCCTGAATCCCAGGTCCTCCCGGACCCGCGGCCTGCACGGCAACATGGCCGACGTGGTCGTCATGTTCACGGCCACGCCGATCAACCGGGGCGTTCGCGACCTGCTGATGATCGTGGACCTGCTCGGAGCGGACAACCTGGAGGACTCCGCCCTCGCCCTTTTTGACCGGCTGGCCAGGCGCCTGGGGGCCCAGAGCGGGAGGTTCGTGACCACCCACGAGGAGCGCCTGGCGATGCAGAGGGAGGTGCAGCGTTTCACCCTTCGCCGCACCAAGGTCATGCTCAACGCCATGGTCGACCAGCACCCGGACGCCTACCGGGACGAGTGGGGCAAAAAGTGCCGTTACCCCGAACACCGCTCCCGGACCTACGAGACCGAGGAGACGGAGAACGACAAGCGGATCGCGTCAAGAATCCGCGAGCTGGCCGGGCAGATTCGGGGGCTGGCCAATCTGCGCTCCGGGCTCGAACTTCCGGAATCGTTGCGAGGAGTGGTCGACGAGGATGTCTATATCCGCGGCCGGCTTCAGGGCGCCAAGGGGCTGGCCCTGTATCACCTGATGTCGCGACTGCGCTCATCGCGGGCGGCGTTGATCGAGCATCTTCTCGGCACGGAAGCGGCCTCCCGGCAGTTCGGCATCACCGACGCCATCAAGCCCGAGGAGACGGGCAATGTCCTGGGGCGCTTGCGGCAGAGCGCAGGGAAGGTGCATGCCACCTCCCTCAGAGACAAACTGCCGGCTTGGCTGATCGACAGGGAGGAGCACCGACGGGCGGTCGAGGAGGAGGTCAGGATCTACAGCGACATTCTCCTGCTTGCCGAACAGATGTCGGACAGCCGTGAGCACTCCAAGGCGAAACGTCTGCAGAAACTTCTGGAGAAGCACCATCTGGTCATCGCCTTCGACAGCTGCCTCATTACTTTGGAGATCATCAAGCAGCTGACCGAAAGGGAAAGACCCCAGAGCGACGTTATTGTCGCGACCGGCTCCAAGGAAAATCAGAAGAAGAAGGTCAACAAGCTCTTCGCGCTTGGTTCAGAGGCCCGTGGGGTGGGCGCGCTCTGCTCCGACGCCATGTCCGAAGGACTCAACCTGCAGCAGGCCTCCGCCGTGCTGCTCCTCGACATGCCCAGCGTGATCCGGATCGCCGAGCAGCGGGTCGGCCGGGTCGACCGCATGAACAGCCCCCACAAGCAGATCGAGGTCTGGTGGCCCTTGGACAGCGAATCCTTTTCCCTCAAAGCCGACCGCAAATTTTTCCAGCGATACCAGGAGGTCAAGGAGATCCTCGGCTCGAATCTCCCCCTGCCAGAGAACCTGATCCCCGAGGAGATGCAGGCCGATGCGCCGTCAACGGTTGAGGAGATGATTCAACAGCTGGGCGAGTTGGAGAAAAGGGGACAGACCTGGGACGGCCTGCGCGATGCCTTCCAGCCTGTCCGGGAGCTGGTCGACCCGGAAACCGGTCTGGTCCCCTTGGAGGTCTATGCGGATGTACGCCATTCCGAGGCCCGCGTGGTCTCGACCGTGAGCCTGGTTCGATCCAGGCGCCCCTGGGCCTTCATGGCGATCGCCGGGGCCGAGCACGGGGCTCCCAAATGGGTTCTGATGGAGCGGCTGCAGGGCCGCCTGGTGACCCACCTGGAAGATGTCTCCCTGAAGCTACGTGACCTGTTGAAGGACGATCCGGAAGATCGGTCGATGGACAAGCAGGCCTCGGAGTTGATCGCACAGTTCATCAACCACGTGCTGGAGGCCGAAGTCTCTTTGCTACCCAGGAAAAAGCAGCGGGCGCTGGAAGAGATGAGACACGTCCTTGGCCACTACCTCAAGCAGGCTCAGCAGGAGGGCGATCACGACAGAAAGCAGGTCCTAAAGGCCGCTCTCGGTTTGCAGGATGTTCCGGCTCACGAAGAGGAGCGTCCGGACCTCGATGCCGTCGCGGAGGCGTGGCTCGATCTGATCCGTGATACCTGGCACGCGACGCTGACCCAAAGACGGCGATTCAAGCCGCTGCGCTTGCGGGATATCCGCAAGGACCTCAAGAGCCATCCGATCCCGTCGGACCGGATTCACGAGGCTTTTTCGGCAATCCCTTCATCCCAACCCATCCATACGCGCATCGTTTCCGCCATCGTGGGAGTTCCTGGGAAGAGCTGCTGAACATGCCGCGGAGAAAAACCGCCGTTGCAAATTGTATTCGTTTTCTGCCCGATTTGTGAACCGCCGTGTACGGATCCGTACGCATGTCGGTGTGGAAGGCCGGCGGGGGCGACCCCTCCGGCCTCCCGATATTGAAGCACAGGAGATCGCATCACTTCGGTGTGATCTTGATCTCCACCCGCCGGTTGCGCTGGCGGCCGTATTCGGTGCTGTTGTCGGCGATCGGCTGGCTCTCGCCGAAACCGATGGTGCTGATTCGTCCCGATTCCATTCCCCGGGCGACCAGGATGTTCTTCACGGCGTTGGCGCGACGTTCGGAAAGGGTCTGATTGAACTCCTCGCTGCCGCTGCTGTCGGTGTGGCCGGCGACGAGAACTGTCGTCTTGTCGTATTTTTTGAGAATTTCGGCCATGCGTGCGATATCCTGCTGAGCCGACGGCTGAAGAGCGAAGGAACCGATGTCGAACTGATTGTCGGAGCGGAAGGTGACGTACAGGATATTGCCGTCGCGAGTGATTTTAACCCCTTCCACCGAACCCAGGGCGTTGCGCATCGCCTGCTCCTGCTTGTCCATGTAGTTCCCTATGGCGGCTCCGGTTCCGGCTCCCAGGGCAGCGCCGATGCCGGCACCGAGCAGTGTGGATTCGGTATCGCCCCCGGTCGCCTGGCCTACCGCGGCTCCGGCTGCCGCGCCGGCTCCGGCACCGTAGCCGGCGCCCTTCTGGGTGCGGGACATGGGCTGCGTACAGCCTGCCAGGACAATTGCGGCGATACTGAGAATGACAGCGGTCTGTCGCATGGTAAATCTCCTTTGTTTTCTGTTGAGGTCGTGTTCCGTCAATTATATCGCGCGAAGCCGAACCTGGCAATGTCGTTGTCCGCCTTCCTTCTTGAAACGCCCCCCTGTCCGTGCTAAATTTCCGGATTACGATGAAAAAGCGATGAGCAAGGAGCTGCTGGAGATGAAAATAACCCGTGAACAGGTCGATCATGTCGCCACCCTGGCCCGCCTGGCCCTCTCGGAAGAGGAGTTGGAGGCGCTGACCGGAGAGATGGACGCCATTCTCGATTATGTCGAGAAACTCAATGCCCTCGATACGGACGATATCGTCCCGACCGCACATGCCGTGCCGGTGGAAAACGCCTTTCGCGAGGACGAGGTGGCCCCGTCCCTCGGAAGCGAGAAGGCTCTGAAGAATGCCCCGATGGCTGAAGGCGGTTGTTTCCGGGTGCCGCCGATCATCGAGTAAGAAATCGTGACAAGTGACGAGTGACGGGAGAAAGGCCCGGCTTTCCGGCTTCCCCTGTCTGCTCAAGAAAGAGAACAGCAATGGAACTGACCGAACTGACCATCCACGAAATGCAGGAAAAGCTCGACACCGGCGAAATCACCTCGGTCGAACTGACCCGGGCCTGCCTGGACCGTATCGGGGCTACAGACGAGCAGGTCAACGCCTTCATCACAGTCTGCGAGGACGAGGCTCTGGCCGCTGCGGAGGCCGCGGACAAGAGGCGGGCCGCCGGGGAAGTCGACCCGCTGACCGGAATCCCCCTGGCGCTTAAGGATATCTTCTGCACGGAGGGCATCCGCACAACCTGCGCTTCAAAAATCCTCGACAATTTCGTGCCTCCCTACGACGGCACGGTTGTCGGTCGTCTCAGGGATCAAGGTGCGGTGATCGTGGGAAAGCTGAACATGGACGAATTCGCCATGGGCAGCTCCAGCGAGAACAGTGCGTACGGAGCGGTGAAAAATCCCTGGGATCTGAAGACCGTCCCGGGAGGCTCTTCCGGCGGCAGTGCCGCCAGCGTTGCCGCCCGACAGGCTGCAGCCGCCCTGGGGACCGATACCGGCGGGTCGATCCGTCAGCCGGCCTCGCACTGCGGAGTCGTCGGGCTCAAGCCGACCTACGGCCGGGTCAGCCGCTACGGGGTGATCGCCTTCGCGTCCTCGCTCGACCAGGTCGGCCCGGTGACGCGCGACGTCGAGGACTGCGCCGTGATGCTGCAGTCGATCGCCGGACACGACAGTCGTGACTCGACCTCCGTCGATCTTCCCGTTCCCGACTATCGGTCCGGGCTGCGCGACGGTGTCCATGGGCTGAAGATCGGTCTGCCCAGCGAGTATTTCATCGAGGGTCTCGATCCCGATGTCAAGCGCTCCCTGGAGGACGCTATTGCGGTCTACAAGGAACTGGGCGCCGAATTTGTGGAGGTCAGTCTGCCCCATACCGACTACGCCGTCGCCTGTTACTATCTGGTGGCCACCGCCGAGGCCTCGAGCAATCTGGCACGCTATGACGGAGTCCGATACGGCGTGCGAGTCGACGACGGCCAAGGACTGCTCGATATGTACATGAAGAGCCGTGCGACCGGCTTCGGCAGCGAGGTCAAGAGGCGCATCATGCTCGGCACCTACGCTTTGTCGTCCGGATACTACGATGCCTATTACCTGAAGGCGCAGAAGGTGAGAACCCTCATCCGTCAGGATTTCCTGGACGCCTTCGAGCAGGTGGATGTCGTTCTGACTCCGGTGGCGCCGACGCCGGCCTTCCGGATCGATGAAAAGATGCACGATCCGCTCAAGATGTATCTCTCCGATATTTTCACCATTCCGGTCAATCTCGCCGGGACCTGCGGTCTGAGCCTGCCCTGCGGGATCTCCGCCGGCGGCCTGCCGATCGGCATGCAGCTGATCGGCAAGCCCTTTGACGAGGCCACGATCCTGCGCGCCGGCCATGCCTTCGAGCAGGCGACCGATTGGCATAAGAAGAAAGCGGACATCTAAGGCAAAAGGCATCTCAACGCAAAGCCGCAAAGAACGCAAAGGAATCCAAATAGATCAATTTTTTGTTTTTCTATCTCTTGGCGGCTTGATTTTTACCCTTTGCGGCTTTGCGTTGAAGGCATGAAAGGTGTTGTTATGAATTCCAAATACGAAGTTGTCATCGGACTGGAAGTTCATGTCCAGTTGACGACAGCCACCAAGATCTTCTGCGGCTGCTCCACCGCCTTCGGCAACGAACCGAATTCCCAGACCTGTCCGGTCTGCCTCGGTCTGCCCGGAGCCCTGCCCGTGCTCAACAAAAAGGTGGTCGAATATGCCATCAGGACGGGCCTCGCCACCAATTGCCGGATCGCACCCCGGTCGATCTTCGCCCGCAAGAACTACTTCTATCCCGATCTGCCGAAAGGCTATCAGATATCCCAGTACGAGCTGCCGATCTGTGAGCACGGCTATCTGGAGATCGAAGCCGGGGAGGGCGCGACGAAGAAAATCGGCCTGACCCGTATCCACATGGAAGAGGATGCGGGCAAGCTGCTGCACGGCGAGACGCCCGAAACCGCCGGCAGTTCGTTCGTCGATCTCAACCGCGCCTGCACGCCGCTGCTGGAGATCGTCTCCGAGCCGGACATGCGCTCCTCCGACGAGGCGATCGCTTATCTGAAGAAGCTTCACCAGATCGTGGTCTATCTCGGAGTGTGCGACGGCAGCATGGAACAGGGCTCCTTCCGCTGCGACGCAAACGTCTCGGTGCGTCCCTGGGGACATCCGGAGTTCGGCACCCGAGCCGAATTAAAAAACATCAACTCCTTTCGCTTTATCAAGCATGCGATCGAGTACGAGGTGGAGCGACAGACCGAGCTGGTCGAGGAGGGGGGCAGGGTGGTCCAGGAGACGCGCCTCTTCGACGCCGACGCCGGGATCACCCGTTCCATGAGGGGCAAGGAGGAAGCCCACGATTACCGCTATTTCCCCGATCCCGACCTCGTGCCTCTGGTGATCGACGAGGCGTGGATTGAAAAAGTGCGCGGCGACCTGCCGGAGCTGCCCACTGCCAAGATCGAGCGTTTCGTCTCCGATTACGGCCTGTCTCGCAGCGACGCGGAAGTCCTTTGCTCCGAGCGGACCATTGCGGAGTATTACGACGAATGCGTGAGACTGCATGGCAACGCCAAGGCCTGCGCCAATTGGGTGATGGGCGAAGTCCAGCGCCGGCTCAACGACGAGGATATCACCATCGACCGGGCGACCGTTTCCCCGGAACTGCTTGTCGGTCTCCTCAAGCGCATCGACGACAACACCGTCTCCGGGAAGATCGCCAAGACCGTTTTCGACGAGATGTGGAACAGCGGCCGGCAGGCCGACGACATCATCGAGGAGAAGGGTCTGAAGCAGGTGACCGATACCGGCGCCATCGAGAAGGTCGTTGACGAGGTGATCGCCGCGAATCCGGCACAGGCCGAGGAATATCGCGGAGGCAAGGAGAAGCTGCTCGGGTTTTTCGTCGGTCAGGTCATGAAGGCGACCCAGGGGAAGGCCAACCCGGGCATGGTCAACGAACTTCTGAAGGCAAAACTGCAAGGGTAAAGGCAAAAGGTTAAAGGTTAAAGGAAATATATCTACGCTTTTTCTTTTGCCTTTAGCCTTGAACCTTCAGCCTGAATTTCGGAGAAATTCCATGTCCATAAAGCCCATCGTATTCAAAGGCGGGAAACTCCACATGATCGACCAGCGGCTGCTGCCGGTGGAAGAGGTCTGGCTCGAATACAGCGACTATCAGGAAGTGGCTGAAGCGATCCGCTCCATGGTCGTGCGCGGGGCGCCGGCTATCGGAGTGGCGGCCGCTTTCGGCGCCGCTTTCGGTGCCCGAACCATTGAGACCGAACATTTTCCCTCGTTTTTCCAGGAATTTGAAAAGGTCTGCGAGGTGCTCGCCGGCACCCGGCCGACTGCGGTGAACCTGTTCTGGGCTCTGGAAAGGATGCGGCAGTACGCCAAGACACAAGCCGGGCTGCCGATTGACGAGCTCAAGGCGAGATTGCTTGACGAGGCCCAGGAAATCGCCCGGGAGGATGAACGGCTCAATCGGACCATGGGCCGCCTTGGTCAGGATCTGATCGCAGACGGCTCGCGGATCCTCACCCACTGCAACGCCGGCGCTCTGGCCACAGCCGGCTACGGAACGGCCCTCGGGGTGATCCGTGCTGCGGTTGAGTCGGGGAAGAAAGTGGCGGTTCTGGCAGACGAGACCCGACCCTTTCTGCAGGGATCGAGACTGACCGCATGGGAACTGCAGCGCGACAATATCCCCGTGACTCTGATCTGCGACAACATGGCCGGCTACCTGATGAGCAGGGGCGATATCGACTGCGTGATCGTCGGGGCGGACCGCATCGCCGCCAACGGCGACGTGGCCAACAAGATCGGCACATATACGGTGGCGGTGCTTGCGCGGGAGCATGGTCTGCCCTTTTACGTGGCGGCGCCCCTCTCGACAATCGACCGGTCCCTTCCCGACGGCAGCCATATCCCCATAGAAGAGCGGGATATTCGGGAGATCACCCACAGCGGCGAGAGGCAACTGGCTCCGGAAGGGATCGCGGTACGCAATCCCGCATTCGATCTTACCCCTGCACGGCTGGTGACGGCTATCATCACCGAACGAGGTGTCGTCCAGGGAGATTATGAAGAGGGGCTGAAGTCCCTTTTCGAAATGGGAGACTAGATCCAGATGGAGCAGTCGCAACTGACAGTACGGCTCGAAAGGTCCCTCTCCGACCGCGAGGCACTGGAGGCGCTGGCCGCCGAACTCGGTTTTACCGAAACCGGCAAGACCGCCGCCAATATTGAGGACCTCCACGAGGCGCTCGACAATTTGCCTCTGCTCGCCGAAATTCTTTGCGACGCTCTGGAAACGGCCGATCCCGACATGGCCCTCAACAGTCTGGAACGCTTCCTCGATGCCGGATGTTACGGGCAGGTTCCCCCTCTTCTGACCGAAACGCACAGGCGCAGACAACTTCTAACCGTATTCGGCGCGTCCCAGTTCCTCACCGGCATCCTGTGCCGAAGCGCCGATTACTTTGAAGGCCTTCTTCCCCGTGGAGAGATCGACCGTTTCAAGGAACGCGAGGCGATGCTCTCCGATCTTCGAAAAGCCATTCCGGAGGATGCGGATTTCGCTGGTCTGCAGCAGGGGCTGCGACATTATAAACGCCAGGAGATCCTCCGTATCGGAGCGCGGGATCTGAACCGTATCGATGATGTCGTCGGAGTGATGGTCCAGTTGTCCGATCTGGCTTCAGCCTGTCTCCAGATGGCCTGTGAGCTCTGTGGAATTCAGCTGCAGGCCGAGGTCGGCATTCCGTATGAGCATGACGGGGAGGGCCGGCCGGAGCGTGAAGCGACTTTCACCGTTCTCGGTATGGGAAAGCTGGGCGGGGGCGAATTGAATTTTTCCTCGGATGTCGACCTGATCTACATCTACAGTGCCGATCGGGGCCGAACCTCCGGGATCGAAGACGGCCGTGGCGGACGGTCCAATGACATTTCCCTTCACAACTATTTCGTCAAGCTCTCCGAAATGGTGACCCGGGCTATCGGAGAGGTGACGGAGGACGGTTTCGTTTTTCGCGTCGACCTGGATCTGAGGCCAGAGGGCAGGGCCGGAGAGATGACCAATTCATTGCGCGCGGCCGAACTGTACTACGAAAGCTGGGGACGCAGCTGGGAGCGAGCGGCCCTCATCAAGGCGCGTCCCGTCGCCGGGGATCTGGAACTGGGACGGCAGGTTCTCGAAGTCCTCGAACCCTTTATTTTCCGTCGTTATCTCGACTACGGCATGATAGAAGATATCAAGGGGATGAAGCAGAGAATCGATCACAGCCTGGCCATGCAGCGCGGCAGGGAGTTCAATCTCAAGCTGGGTCAGGGCGGGATCCGGGAGATCGAGTTTTTCATCCAGACCCTTCAGCTCATTTATGCCGGGAAGAATCCCCTTCTGCGTGAGCGCAACTCCCTCCGGGCGCTCGATCTGCTTCTCGACGAAGAGTTGATCGAGGAGCAGTCCCACCATCAGTTGCGTTCCGCCTATATTTTCCTGCGCGACGTGGAGCATCGCATCCAGATGGTGCAGGAGAGACAGACCCAGAGCCTTCCGAAAAAGGAGGAAGAACATTTGACCCTGGCCCGTCGCTGCGGCTTCTCCGAGGTCGAACCCTTTCTGGAGCAGCTGGAAAACCACCGCCAGGCGGTGCATGCGATTTACCGGGATCTCTTCTATACGACCGAAGAAGAATTCCAGGAGGATGTCAGCAAGGAAGTCCGCTATCTGCTCGATCCGAAAGCCGACGTCGACCTGGTCCTCGACATACTGGAGGCCGCCGGCTTCAAAAATCCCGCAGAGGCCTACGATACACTGCAGTCCCTTCGCGACGGACCGCCGCACTCCCATCTGACGGAACAGGCCCTTCGACAGCTGAAGCGTATTACGCCCTTGCTGGTTCAGGCGGTTCTCGATTCCCCCGATCCGAACATGGCCCTGCTCAACCTCGGGAAGTTTCTCGATCGATTGCGGGCCCGCGGTACATTCTATGCGCTGCTGGCGGAAAATCGAGAGATCATCAAGGTTCTGGTCAACCTGTTTGGCAGCAGCCAGTTTCTTTCAAGAAATTTCATTCAACATCCCGAAATCCTGGATTCCCTGGTTGCCCGCTCCTATGCTGCCGTTTTCAAGAACAAGGAGCAGATGAGGCAGGATCTGGAAAGCCTTTTCCTGTCTGCAACCGATTACGAGGCCCGGCTCGACATGCTGCGCCGCTTCCGGAGCGAGGAATTCCTTCGTCTGGCGCTCAACGATATCAGCGGGGTGTTGCAGCAGGGAGAGAGCACTCTCCAGCTCAGCTACCTGGCTGACGTATGCCTGCAGAAGGCCGTCGAAATGGCCCGCGAGGAATTGATCCCCCGCTTCGGCTTGCCCTTCAGCATGGACTCTGAGGGCAAGGAACGAGAAACGGGATTTGCCATTGTGGGTCTGGGCAAGCTGGGGGGCCAGGAACTGAATTACCATTCGGACCTGGACATCATCTTCATCTATGAAGATAACGGCCATAACTATCCGGTGGAAGGAACCGAACAGGCGCGCTTCAAGAGGCAGTCGAACCAGGAGTACTTCGCCCGCCTGGCGCAACGGATTATTTCAATCCTGTCCCTTCTGACTCGCGAGGGCAAGGTGTACGAAATCGATACCCGCCTGCGTCCTTCCGGAAATCAGGGCCCACTGGTGACGAGTTTTTCCGCCTTTGAAAAATACCATCTCACCTCAGCTCAGTCCTGGGAGCGTCAGGCTTTGACCAAGGCGCGGGTGGTGACTGCGCCGGAGGAATTCGGCGCGGCGATCGAGAAACTGCGCCGTCAACTCGTTTTCGAGCGTCCCCTGCCCGAGGGACTGCAGTCTGAGATCTTCCGGTTGCGCCGTCGAATGGAAGCCGAAATCGCCAGAGAGGGCGAATCGTCCTATAATATCAAGACCGGGCGGGGAGGTCTGGTTGATGTCGAATTCATTGTTCAGTATCTGCAACTGCTGCATGGCAAGGGGCGGCCAGCCCTGCAGCTGGCCAACACCCTTCAGGTTCTCGAGGGGCTGGAGAAGGAGGGGCTGCTGGCGGTCGAAGACGCCTCCGCTCTGGCGGACGGGTACAAATTCCTGCGGCGCCTGGAGAACAAACTGCGGCTTCTGCACGACCATTCGATAAGCGAGCTTTCCGCCGACCGGGGATATTTGAACAAACTGGCCAGAACCCTCGGATATCAGGACAAGCCCCGACGGCCGGAGGAAGCGTTTCTCGATGACTACAGGCGTATCACCGACCGGGTGCGGCAGATTTTCGAACGATACCTGTTGCCGGGCGAGTAGTTATCGGCCGGGCAGATCCTGTGTCTGGAAATATTCCAATCCTGAACAGTAGTCTTCTTCGCTGATCATCGAGGCCACGCGGTCCAGATAATGCCGGGTGATGCACTGCCTTGCCTGCAGGGGTTGCTGGCGATCCGGCCACCGGAAAACGACGCCCACGTCGATTCCCGACCTTTCCTCCCACTCCCTTTTCGGCAGAACATAGATGACTTCGCAGCGGGTTTCAAAAGGCTGCTTTCCCATGCAAAAACGGACGTGGCCGCGTTCGCCGCGCACCAGTTCATGAGGAAAGATCAGTCGGCCGCCCGCATCGGAAATGCTGACAAAACGGCTCTGTGTCGCTGTGTCGTAAAAAATCAGTTCGGCGGGGATATCGCGTTTCAGTCGGATATGCCGTCGCGCGGCGGCATGGAACCGGCTTTCGATCATGCTCCAGAGAGTCGCCACGTCGGCGGAGGCGCCAAGATTCAGAGGATCCTGGGACGGCGTTTTCGGGATCCGGTCGTGTCCGGTCTTGACAAGAACAAGCCTGTCTCTATGGCGCTGAACGTCATATCCCCATTCGCCGACCAGACAGTGGAAAAAGGGCAGAACGTTATCCGGCAGACCGGAGATTGGCAAAGATCGGTCCCACCGGTCGTGTGGAAGATTTTCGAGCATAAGGTCAGGATCCGTGGATGTCGAGGGTGATTGCTGTGCAGTCATCCCGGGACTTCCTGCTTCCGCGAAAGGTGTCGAGGTCGGTGAAGATGCTCTCGAGAAATTCAAGATGGTCGCCGGAATGTTCGAGAAGCATTTTTTCGAGACGGTCCCGGCTGAATGCTTCCCCCTGCGGGTCGAACGTTTCTGTTATCCCGTCAGTATAGAACAGGACCCGGTCCCCTTTCTCCAGCTGGAAGGAGTTCATTTCGAGCTCAGGTTTTTCGAAAAAACCCAGGGGGTGGCCGGTCGTCAAGAGATAGGTTACGCAGTCGCCCCTTCGGACCATCGGCGGGACATGGCCGGCATTGACGTAATGCATGACCAGGGAATCAGGGTCGACGATACTGTAGAAAAGGGTTGAAGAGAAGAAATGGTCGAAAACCCTTGAACGCTGGGCGAAGAAGCGCAGAAAGTCATTGACCTCTGCAGCCAGTTCGAGCGGAGCGTGGTCTCGGGATGCGTTGTGGTGGATAAATCCGTACAACAGCGACATGATGATGGAGGCGTGCACTCCATGACCGGTGACGTCGCCGAGAAAAATCAACTGGCACTCGTCGGGCATCTCGATGAAGTCGAAATAATCGCCACCCAGTTCCTCGGCCATCTCGTTTTTAACGCCCATGCAGCACCAGCTGCAGACCGGCGAGCTCTTGGGAAAGAGTAGCTGCTGCACTTTGCCGGCCAGGCCGACTGCACTGGGATGTGCGGTGTTTTTGCTCATACCGTCCCCCGGGGAAATTCATTTCTCTTAGTTTAGCCGAAAAATTACTCCTGACCAGCCTCAGCCTGCCGCCACAGCCGGCTCCTCACGGGCTTCTCTGCAGTTTCCCATCCATCAGGCGCCGCGGTTGCACATTGCCCAGCGCACCGATCATGCTCCTTTTGATGGAGGGATTCTCCCTGGCGAGTTCGGCGATCAGGGTTTTCATCCGCTTGCGCTTCTGATCGATCATGCCGCAGACCGGGCAGGCACAGCAGATTATCGGAAAATCCTGCTCGCTCGTGAAATTGACCACATCCGGTTCCTCGACATAGACCAGGGGACGGATCACAGTATGCCTGCCGTTGTCGGCCTCGAGTTTCGGGCTCATGGCGGCCAGGGTTCCGCTGTAAAACTGGTTGAGAAGCAGGGTCTCGATAAAATCGTCGAGATGGTGTCCGAGTGCGATCTTGTTGCACCCCAGTTCGTCGGCGATGGAGTAAAGGGCACCGCGTCTCAAACGGGCGCAGAAAGCGCAGTACGACGAACCGGGCCGGCGCTTCTCTTCGATGATCTGGTAGGCGTTGGTTGTTTCCATGCGGTGAGTGAATCCGTACTCTTCCAGATGCATTTGGAGCACGTCCCGCTGGTAGCCGGGAAAACCCGAGTCGACGTTGACCGCTATCAGTTCATAATTGACCGGAGATCGGCGCCGCAACGCCTCGAGAATATGCAGCAGAGTGTAAGAGTCCTTTCCGCCGGAGACGCCGACGGCGATCCGGTCGCCTTCATCGATGAGGTTGAAGTCGCCTATGGCTTTGCCCACGTTGCGTTTGATGCTGTGATAGAGCCTGGTTTCGGTCAATGACACGACATTTTCTCCGAACGTTCAAGGGATGAGTCCCATTTTGTGGATGACGATGTTTTCAGTCCTGTTCGGCATCCCCGGAGCGATCGGCATGACTGGAACGCAGTCCGACAAGGTGACGCAGATCCTCGAGGATCAGGTAAAGGGAAGGCACCAGCAGCAGTGTGATCCCTGTAGCGAAGAGGATGCCGAAGCCGAGACTGATCGCCATGGGGATCAGGAACTGCGCCTGGACGCTGGTCTCCAGGATCATGGGCATCAGGCCGAAAAAAGTTGTCAGCGAAGTCAGCAGAATGGGGCGAAAGCGTCTCTGCCCGGCTGCCATCAATGCATCGAGAAGAGGGCCCCCTTCCCGGCGGTTTTTATTGGTGCGATCGATAAGCAGCAGCGAATCGTTGACCACCACCCCGGAGAGGGCCACAAGGCCGAACAGAGAGAGCAGACTCAGGTTGAAGCCCATGATCAGATGGCCGAGTACGGCGCCGATCATGCCGAAGGGGATCGCCGCCATGATCAGCAGGGGCTGGCTGTAGCTTCTGAAGGCGATGGCGAGCAGCGCGAATATGGCCACCATTGCCAACTTGAAGCCGTCGAGCATGCTCGCTATCGATTCGCGACGTTCCTTCTCCTCGCCCTCCATGTCGAAGGTCAGGCCTGGAAAGTCGCTGGCCAGATCCTGAAGAAGGCCGCCCTGCAGTTCGGTGAGAATCTCCTGGGCGTTGGCCTCCTTGCTGTCGACGCTGGCGGTGACGTTGATGACGCGCTTGCGGTCGGTGCGGTTGATTTCGGCAAAGCCCCGCCCCCTTTCCAGATACGCTGCCCGCTCGATGGGTATTTCGCCTCCGTCTGAGGTCCGAATGCGCATCTTTTCGAAGTCGTGCAGGTGCTGGCGGTCCTGCTCGGGATACCGAACCATCACCCGTACCTCGTTGCGTCCCCGCTGCAGGCGCACGGCTTCCGTGCCGTAGAACGCCGCTCGCACCTGGCGGCCAAGGTCGGTTTCGCTGATGCCGAGGGTGCGGGCTTCCGGTTTCAGCCGCAACTTGATCTCCTGCTTGCCCTTGCTGTAGGAGTCCTGGATGTCGCTCACCCCAGGGAACTCGGAGAGTTCGCTGCGAATGCGCCCCGAGGCCCGGTCGAGCACTTCGAAGTCGTCATGGGACATCTGGATGTCGATGTTGGCTCCCATGCGCATCAGGTTGGACTTGAATGTCAGCGATTCGACCCCGGGGATCTCGCCCGCTTTTTCCCGCCATCGGCGGGAGATCTCCGTTGTCGGTATGTCGCGTTTTTCGCTCTTGGTGAGGAGCAGGGCGATTTCGGCCAGATTTCCTCCCGAATCGCCACTGGAGCCCACGGGTCCGCCGCCAGCCAGGGTCCCGCCGGTGACCTCATAGATGTTGCGCAGCACCGATTGCCCGTCAGGCATCCGGTTATCGAATTCGGCCACCGTCTCCCGGGCTCTGTCCACCAGATATCGCGTAACGTCCCCGGTCTCCTCCACAGGTGTTCCTTCGGGCATCTGTAGAGACGTGATGATGACATCGCCGTCGACCGATGGCATGAACTGGAACTGGAGTATTCCTCCCTTGACGACGCCGATCGCCAGTATGAAGGCAGCGATGCCGGTTGCGAGAGTGGCGTATCGGTAGCGTAGCGCCAGGTCGAGAGTCCGCCGGTAGGGCCCTTCGATGAACCGGTCGAGCCAGGACCCGAAACGCCGCCGGTTGGCGTCGATGACTCCGAGGATGCCTCCGGGAGCCTGTCGCGCTCGTCCCATGGCGAGGTGCGCCGGCAGCACGAACAAAACTTCGACAAGGGAGACCAGGAGAAGAAGAATAACGATGATGGGGATGACTTTGATGAATTTGCCCATCATCCCCGTGACGAAGATCAGAGGGGTGAACGCGGCGACCGTGGTCAGGATAGAGAAGGTCACCGGTACGGCCACCTCGAGGGCTCCGTCCGTGGCCGCTTTTAGAAAAGGCTTGCCGGTCTGGCGGTGTTCGTAGATGTTCTCCCCGACGACGATGGCATCGTCGACCAGAATCCCCAGGGCAAGGATGAAGGCGAAAAGGGAGATCATGTTGATCGACACTCCCAGCGCCGGCATCAGCAGCAGGGTGCCGAAGAATGAGATCGGGATGCCGAGCATGACCCAAAGCGCCAGGCGGATCTCGAGAAAGAGCCCCAGAATGATGATCACCAGAAAGAGGCCGAGAAAAGCATTCTTCTGGAGCAGGTTCATGCGGCTCTCGAAAACCTCCGATGTGTCGTTCCAGGTCGCCAGATTCAGGGAGGAGGGCAGGCTCAGGCGCTTGTTCTGCACGTAGTCGCGCACCGCCTCCGAGATCTGGATCGGCTTCTGATCACCGACCCGGAAGACCTTGATCATCGCCGCCGGCATGCCGTCGAAGCGGGCGAATTCATCGGTGTCCCGAAAGGTGTCGCGAACTTGGGCGATATCCGAGAGTCGCACCACGGTACCGTCCGCCGCCGCGATGACGATAATGTCCTCATACTGCGGGCCCCAATAGCGCCGCTCTTTGGTGCGCAAAAGGATCTGGCCGCCTTCGGTTTTTATCGTACCTCCGGGCAGGTCGAGGGAGGCCTGGCGTACCTTGTCCGCCACCTTCTCCAGGGTCAGGTCGTAGCGTCGCAGATCCGTCTCGGAGACTTCGATCGATATCTCGAAGGGCCGAACCCCGCCGAGATCGACCTGCGTGATGCCGGGCTGGAAAAGCAGCTCGTCGCGGATGTCCTCGGCCTGCTCCCGCAGGGTCCGCTCGGAGGCTTCGCCGCTTATCACCACCGAAATGACCTCCCGGCGGTTGAGCATCTTGGCGACCTGGGGCTCCTCGGCGTCTTCGGGGAACGTGGTGATGCGGTCGACCTCGCTGGTGATATCCTGCAGGGCCCGGTCGACGTTGGCTTCGGGATAGATCTCGGCCGTGACCGATCCGAAGCCTTCCGCCGCCACCGATTTGATCTGCTTGATGCCGTCGACGCCGGTGAGATTCTCCTCGATCTTGAGCAGAATCCCTTCCTCGACCTCTTCCGGTCCGGCACCGGGATAGGCGACCTGCACCTGAACGCGATCGAGGGAGACCTCGGGGAAAATCTCCTGCTTGATCTTGGGTGCGTTGATGATCCCGCCGATAATCAGGACCAGCATAAGAAGGTTTGCGGCCACGTGATTTTTGGTCATCCACCTGACAGCGCCGTTCATTGTTCCCGGGCCTTTTCTCCGGCAAGGCGCAGCTTCATACCGTTCGCCGCTCCCGAGAGGTTTGTCAGAACAATGCGGTCTCCGCTCTCGAGTCCGTCCCTGATGATAAGGTTCTCTTTCTCCCGGCGAAGGACATCTACGGGGCGGATCTCCAGTTCGTTCCTGGAGCCGACGACCCAGACAGTGGAATTCTCCCGCAGGGCCCTGCGCGGAATGCGGAAGATATCGCTGATGGTCGATCCGTGCAGGGCGAGGTCGACAAAGAGCCCCATGGCCAGGTCAGGCCCCCGCTCTCTTCGGGCCTCGATCTGGTAGGGATCGTCGACCGCTACCACGACGCGCGCCATGCGGCCGCGGGGATCCATCTCACCCAGGGTGCGAACGACGCGGCCGTGCCATTCGACAGTGTTGCCGTTGATCTCGATGCTGACGGTGGCCCTTGATCCCTGTTCCGGGACACCCTCATCCGGAATGCTCAGGTACGACAGATCCTCCAGTGTCAGCGGGACCACGATCTCTGCGGTGGCGGTGCCGGTGAGTACCGCTGCGCTCTCTCCTGCCCGTACGTACTGGCCGAGATCGATGCGCTCGGAAGCGATCCGGCCGTCGAAAGGAGCTCGAACCTGCGTGCGTTCCAGGTTGATGCGCGCCTGTTCGAGGGCGGCCCGGGCCGAGAGGACATTGGCCTCGGCCTCCTTGAGTTGCGGCTCGTAGACCACCAGGGGGTTGGGCTGTTCTTTGCTGTTGTCGCGCAGTTCTTCCCACTCCTGACGGGCCACCCGGCCGCGGCTTTTAACCGTCGCCAGATTCAATTCGGACTTGGCCAGGCTGGCTGCGGCCTGATCGACGGCAAGCCGGTAATCGACTTTCTCGATGGTGAAAAGAGGATCGCCGCGCCGGAAGAATCCGCCGGCTATGAGCTCGGGGGATATATCGGTGACCACTCCGCTGACCTGCGGCACGATCTCGGCTTTCTGCCGGGGCTGGACGGTACCGGTCGCGGAAATCTCCACCTGATGGTCGACTGCCTCGACCGTCTGGACTCGGACCAGGGCGCCGGGCGTCTCCGTCTTCAGCTTTTCCGGAGCCCGGCGCGACTTGCTCATCAGGACCGCTCCGCCGATACCGAGGGCCAGAATCAAGAGGGGAAGGGCAATTTTCAGAACTTTATCTCGGGCGCTCATCGGTTCAATCCTTGTGTTGGTCGTTGCGACATTCGGTCGGAGAGTTCCGTTTCCATCCAGGTTCCGCCAAGAACCCTGGCGAGATCGATGCGATCGACGATCAACTGGCGCCGGGCGGAAAGAAGCTGGCTTTGCGCATCGAACAGACGGGTTTGGGCGGTCAGCACGGGAAGATAGTCGGAAAGGCCCTGCAGGTAGCGGTCGGTGGCAAGGCGCAGACTGGCCCGACTGGCCCGGGCCTGATCCTCGAGCATGATTATACGCCGCTGCGTGCCCCGGTTGGCAACCAGGGCGTCCTCCACTTCCTGGAAGGCGGTCAGGGCGGTTTTCTGGTAGGCGGCCAGTCGCTCGGCAAATTCGGCCCGACTCCGGTCGACTTCGGCCCGCCGTCGCCCGCCATCGATGAGCGGCTGGAGCAGGCTGGCGGAGAAATCCCAGAAGGTGCCGGTGATATCGCCGGTGGAAAAGGCGGTATTCATCTCACCATAACTGGCGGCGAGATTGAAGGAGGGGAAACGGTCGGCTATGGTTTCTGCGATGCGTTCGTCGCTCGCCTCGACCTGCAGGAAGGCGGCCCTGACGTCCGGCCGGCGGGCGAGAAGCTCGGACGGAAGTCCTGCAGGGAAAACATCGGGGATGCTTTGCAGGGAGACCACTTCGGCGGAATCGAGCCGCTTCGGATAGCGACCCAGAAGCACGGACAGGGCGTGCTCGGCCTGCGCCAGGCCGGCTTCGAATTCAGGCTCTCTGGTCTTTGCGGCGGCCAGGTTCTGCCGCGCCTGGTAGACGTCGAGAGCCGGCACCAGACCCTGGCGGTAACGCCGGTCCACTCGCTCGAGGGTTTCGGAATGGGCCGCGATGGTCTGGCGGGTCAGCTGCAGCTGATGGCGCTGCTCGGCGGCGAGATAATACAGGTCGGCCACCTGGGCGGAAAGACGCAGGTAGAGAGAGAGGACCTCGGAGCGGGAGGCTTCTGCCTCGAGCCGGGATGCGTCGCGTCGCGACTTGAGCTTGTTCCAGAGATCGACCTCGAAGGCGGCTGCCAGCGAAAGGCGGTAGCTGTCCCCTTCGTTGTCGCCGAAGAAGCTCGGTGTCGATTCACGGCTCGCCTGCCCCTGCAGGTCGAGGCTGGGCTGACGGGCGGCACCGACGCTGCGGCTGGTCGCTTCGAGTTGCCGCAGGCGGGCGACCGCCTGATCGAGGTCGAGATTGGCCCTGAACGCTTCGTTCATCAATGCATCGAGGCGTTGATCTTCGAGCAGTGTCCACCAGCGCTCGGCCAGGGAAGGAGCCGGTGCCACCGACGAAGCGAATTCAGCGGGGATATCGACCGGCACGGGGATCGGTTGCGGCTGGTGCAGACTGCACCCCGCCCCGAGTAAAATCAGGACTGCGCCTGTCACGGCGACCACCAGACGTATCATGGGGCCTCCATGCCGGCGCAGATAAATGAGAGCAACATATCGCTCAGGGTTTCCGTCTTCGGAGCCGGATCGACATTATCGGGCAGGCCGGTCAGAGATTGCATCTGACCTTCCCAGCAGAGTGTATGCCCCATGGCTCCCAGGGCGAACTGGAGTCGCCAGAACAGAATATTGGGACTCAACCCGGGCATGCTCTGGCTTAGGGTTTCGAACAGGCAGAGAAAGACGGGCCGCATTAATTGCAGGAAAGTGTTGCGCAGGGCGGCATCCGGTTCGTGCAGCGAGCGCCCGACCAGCACGACGAACTCTTCTGCGCCGCTGAAGGCGTTTCGAAACTGCAATGTCGGTTCGATAAAGGCGGCCAGAACGTCCCGGGTCTCCGGTTTCCCACCGCTTCGTTCAGCGCGTTTCTTGACCTCATCGAGGCGCTGCAGGCGTAACCGGTTCAGTGGTGTCAGCCGGCGCTCGAAAACCGCCTCGATCAGTGTATCCTTCGAACCGAAATGGTAATTGACCGCCGCCAGGTTGACTGC